>NZ_JBYSYM010000036.1:0-68578 GCF_058783375.1 Acidovorax sp. FW305-C-20-28
GTCCAATCGCCCGATTTCGCCCCAACCCTTCGGGCAAGTGCCTTGCCGGGGGGTCTGCGGCGTTGCGGCGCTTGTTGATAGCCGGGCTATCAACTGCGCACCGCGCCTTGCATCCCATCCCGGCAAGGCACTTGCGCGACCCCGAATAAATTGTGAACAGGTTCTTTAAGACCACCCACGTTGCAAAGTCGTCAGAAAAATCTTCAAAGCGGTGGGGTTGTCCCGCCGGTACGAAAAACGCATCGCCAGGCGCAAAGCGGTGCCGCTCCTGCCCCTGCACGAATTGTCCCCGCCCGCTGTGGATGAAGTACAGCTCATCCTGGGCGTGCGGTTGCTGCGGGTCGTGCCCGCGCGATGCATACAGTTCCGTGCGCATGGATCCATGCGCGATCAGTTCGGCAAAACGCTCCCCGTTCGGCCCCGGGAGCCGCGCAAGTCCTTGTTCCACCGAGTATTTCATAGCGCGAGAGCCCTTGCCCTTCAGTCCACGATGAACAGCGTGGCGCCCTTGGGCGCGGTCGAGCGGTGCGCCTCGGCATTGTCCGCCACCTGGTAGCTCATGCCGGGCGTCAGGGTGAACTGCCGGCCATCCTCCAGTTCGGTGTGCAATTCGCCCGCCAGGCACAGCAGCACATGGCCCTTGCGGCACCAGTGGTCGGACACATAGCCCGGGGTGTATTCGACCTTGCGCACGCGCAGGTCGCCGTACTGCAGCGTCTGCCAGAAGGCCTGGCCGGCCTGGGCGCTCTTTTCCACGCGCTCGACCGTGCTCCAGTCGGTGGCGGCGAAGGGGATGTTGTTGATTTGCATGGCGTATCAGTCTTTCACGCGCACGATGGCCTCGATCTCCACCGCAAAACCGCGCGGCAGCGAGCCCACGCCCACGGCGGAGCGCGCATGGCGGCCGGCCTCGCCGAACACCTCGACCAGCAGGTCCGAGCAGCCGTTGACCACCTCGGTGTACTGCATGAAATCGGGCGTGGCGTTCACCATGCCCAGCACCTTGACCACCCGCTGCACGCGGGACAGGTCTCCGAGGGCCTGTTGCATGGTGGCGATCAGGTGCAGGCCCACCTCGCGGGCATGCCCGCGCGCCTGGGCGGTGCTGATCTCGCGCCCCACCTTGGGCACGCTGTCCATGTCCTCGCGCAAGGGCGATCCCTTGCCCGACAGGTACAGGGTGTGGCCATCGAGCACCCAGGCGTCGAAGTTGCCGCGGGGTGCCGTGACGGTGGGCAGGGCCAAGCCCAGGTCGGCCAGGCGTTGTTCGGGGCTCATGCAGGGCTTCCTTGGTGGATCGGCATCTTCTTGCCCACGAACACCGTGGCGATCACGGCGAGCGCGAAGGCGGCGGTGGCCAGGTCCAGGCGCTCGCCCACCAGCGGCACGGCGAACAGCAGGCTCAAAAAGGGCTGGATCAGCTGGATCTGGCTGACCCGCACGGCACCCAGGGCCAGGGCGCGGTACCAGGCGAAAAAGCCGATCCACATCGAGAACAGGGCCACATAGGCGAAGCCGACCCAGGCCATGGGGCCGATGGCTGCAGGCGTGGCCGGCGCGAACCACCAGGTCACGGGCAGGGTCAGCGGCAGGGAGCAGGCCAGCACCCAGCAGATCACCTGCTCAGCCCCCAGGCTGGGCGTGAGCCGCGCACCGCCGATGTAGCCCAGGGCGCCGGTCGTCATGGCGACGATGAGGTAGAGGTTGGCCGCACCCAGGTAGAAGCCGCCCGCGCGCCAGGCCATGAAGGCCAGCACCAGGCCGCTGCCCAGCACGGCGCAGGCCCAGAAGCCGGCCGAGGGGCGTTGCCGGTACCACAGTGCACCGAGCACGGCCGTGGACAAGGGCAGCAGGGCCGTGACCACGGCGCCATGGGTGCTGGGCACGTAGCGCAGGGCCAGCGCCAGGAACAGCGGAAAGCCGACGATGACACCGAAGGCCGTGACGCCGAGCACCGGCCACTGCGAGCGCACGGGAACCCGCAGGCGCCCTTGGGCGTGCTGCCAGCCCAGGTAGGCCAGCGACAGCAGCCCGGCCACGGCCGCCCGGCCGAAGGTGACGAACCAGGGGGACAGCTGCGGCGCATCGGTGGAGCCGACCGCCAGGCGCGTCATCGGCAAGGTGGCGGCAAACAGCGTGACGCCCACCAGGCCCCAGACCAGGGCTTCGCGTTCCTGGCTGCGGTTCATAGCGTGAGCATCCAGGCCGCCGTGGCCACCAGCACCAAGGCCAGCGCGCGGTTGAACCAGAGCAGGCGCGTGCCCTGTGCCAGCCACTGGCGCAGCAGCGAACCCACCAGGGCATAGACGAAATTGCTGGTGAACGCGAACACCATCATCACCCCGCAGATGATGGCCAGGCGCTCGCCGGGATTGCTCGAAGGCTGGCCCGCGGCGTTCACCACCCAGCCCGCGCTGAGCGTGAGCGCCAGCATCCAGGCCTTGATGTTCACGAACTGCAGGCCCACCCCCTGCCAGAAGGTCACCGACAGGCGCGTGCTGTCCACCTGGGTCATCTGGCCCGCGCGGCTGAGCTTCCAGGCCAGCCACAGCATGTAGGCCACGCCCAGCAGGGTCACGGCCATGCGCAGGGCCGGCACGCCCGTGATCAGGGCGCCCAGGCCCAGGCCGCTCACCAGCATCAGCAGCGTCCAGCCCGTGGGCACGGCCACGCAGAAATTCAGCGCCCGGCGCAGCCCGAGGTTGGCCGCCAGGGCCGTGGACAGGGTCGTGTTGGGGCCCGGCGAAAAGCTCATCGCGGTGCAGAAGACCAGCAGGGCAGTGAGTTCGGCGGCGGTCATGGGGCGGGTTCGGAATTCGTGGGCTTGTCAGCGTCTGGCCTTCACTGTAATCTTGGGCGCCAGTACACGACCAGTACAGTACAGCAGGTCAGTTGGTCATCTGTATTGGCCGCCTTGGCAGTACACCGGATTTCGCCCATGTTGATGAAGACCCCCACCCAGTCGCTCACCGAGCAGCTCTCGGCCCGTTTTGGTGAACGCATCCGCAACCGCCTGCTGGCGCCCGGGGCGCGCCTGCCCTCGGTGCGCCAGTGCGCGCTGCAGCATGGTGTCAGCCCCTCCACCGTCGTGGCGGCGTATGACCAACTGCTGGCGCAGGGGCTGGTCGAGGCGCGCAAGAACCGCGGCTTTTTCGTGCGCGAAGTGGCCCCCGTGGGCGCCGAGGCCGTGAAGGCCGGGGAGTCCGCGGCGATGGAGGTGGCGGCCGGCAACTGGACCACAGCCCACTGGTTCGCCGCGCGCGGGGCGGCGCGCGGCTCGCCGCCGGTGAATGCCACGGCGCTGATCAGGGGCATGTTCCACAAGATCAGCGACAAGCCCCAGCCCGGCATGGGCGTGCTGCCGCCGCAGTGGCTGGAGTCGACCTTCATGCCCGCCGCCGTGCGCAAGGTCACGAGCACCCGCGCGCTGCAGGAATACTCGCTGCAGTACGGCGAGCCGCTGGGCGACGGCGGACTGCGCCGCCTGCTGGTCAAGAAGCTGGCCAGCCTGAACGTGCACACGGGGCCCGAGAACATCCTGACCACCGTGGGGGCCACGCATGCCCTGGACATCGTGAGCCGCACCCTGCTGCGCCCGGGCGATCCGGTGATGGTGGAGGAGCCTGGCTGGGCCGTGGAGTTCGCGCGCCTGGCGGCCCTGGGCATGCACATCCTGCCCGTGCCGCGGCGCGCCGACGGCCCCGATCTGGAGGTGATGGCGCGCTACTGCGAGGTGCACAAGCCCAAGCTCTATGTGAGCGTGAGCGTGTTCCACAACCCCACGGGCTACTGCCTGTCGCCGGGCAGTGCGCACCGCATCCTGCAACTGGCCAACCAGCACAACTTCCACATCGTCGAGGACGATACCTACAGCCACATCGCGCCGGAACACGCCACACGGCTCACGGCCCTCGATGGCCTGCAGCGCACCATCTACGTGAGCGGCTTTGCCAAGATCCTCGCGCCCAACTGGCGCATCGGCTTCCTGGCCGCACCGCAGGGCCTGGTCGAGCAGTTGCTCGACACCAAGCTGCTGGCCACGCTGACCACGCCCGCCCTGCTCGAAAAAGCGCTGGCGCTGTGCATTGAGCAGGGCCAGCTGCGCCGGCATGCCGAGCGCATCCGCACCCGGCTCGATGCGGCGCGGGCGCGCAGCGTCAAGCTCGCGCTCAGCGCGGGTTGCACCTTCGCGGCCGACCCCGTGGGCCTGTTCGGCTGGGTGGACACCGGTGTGGACACCGATGCCCTGTCGCAGCGTATGCTCGACGAGGGCTACCTGCTGGCCCCGGGGGCACTGTTCCATGCCGAGCGCAAGCCCAGCACCCTCATGCGCATCAATTTTGCGACCACGCAGGACGCTGCGTTCTGGCGCACCTTCGAGCGGGTTGTGAAACAGAGCCGCTGACCCTGGGGTGTCACCGCGGCTGCCTACAATCGCGGTCTGATCCCACTACCGCGAAGGAACCATGGACGTACAAGGGCGCTGGGCCGCAATGACCGAGGGCCTGCAGTCCCTGGTGCAGTTCTTTCCCGGCGGGCACGAAGGCCTGCTGACGGCGATCTCCGTCACCTGGAGCCTGTACATCGCCGTGCTGGCGGTCTGGATCGTGCTGCAAAAGCGCCCTCCGGTGTCCACGCTCAGCTGGATCCTGTCGATGGCGCTGCTGCCTTTCGTGGGCTATGTCATCTACTATTTCTTCGGCCCGCAGCGCCTGCGCAAGCAGCGCTTGAAGCGCATGCGCAGCCAGTCGGCGCTGTATGCCCATGCCGATTTCGCCAGCCTGCGCGAGACGGCGGCCGCAGCGCCCGAGGCCCTGCGCCAGCTGGTGCTGCTGGGCGAGGCCAGTTGCGACCTGCGCGTATCCACCGCGGTGCGGGTGGACCTGCTGGTCGACGGGGCAGAGACCTTCGATGCGATCTTCGACGCCATCCGCGCAGCGCGCCACCATGTGCACCTGGAGTACTACATCTACGAGCCCGATGGCATCGGCACGGCCCTGCGCGACCTGCTGGTGGCCAAGGCGCGCGAGGGCGTGATCGTGCGGCTGCTGGTCGATGCCCTGGGCTCCAAGCGGCTGGGCCGGCGATTCCTCGCTCCGCTGCTCGATGCGGGCGTGCAGGTGGCGTTCTTCCATGCCTCGCGCATCGGCCGGCGCGTGCGCCCCGTGATCAACTTCCGCACCCACCGCAAGATCGTGGTCTGCGATGGCGTGGTCGGGTTCACCGGCGGCATCAACATCACCGACGAAGAAGACCCGCGCGCGCGGCGCGATGCCTACCACGATGTGCACCTGCGCATCGAGGGCGGGGCCGTGCGCCTGCTGCAGATGACCTTCATGGAGGACTGGGTCTACACCACGGGCGAAGGCCCGGCGGCCGTGGCGCGCGAAAGCCGCCACCTGCTGCCCGCCACCGAACCGGGCGACCACCCGGTGCAGATCCTGACCTCGGGGCCGGACAATGCCAACGAGGCCATCCACCGCATGTATGTGGCGGCCATCCACATGGCCACCGAGCGCGTGTGGCTCACCACGCCGTACTTCGTGCCGGGGGAGCCCGCGCTCATGGCACTGACCAGCGCCGCACTGCGCGGGGTGGATGTGCGCCTGATCGTGCCCCGGCGCAGCGATTCCTTCGTGGTCAGCGCGGCCGCGCGCTCCTACTTCGACGAGTTGATCGCGGCCGGCGTCAAGGTCTGGGAGTACACGGCCGGCATGCTGCATTCCAAGACCATGCTGGTGGACGGCAACTGCGCCTTCATCGGCACGGCCAATTTCGACAACCGCAGCTTCCGGCTCAACTTCGAGGTCTGTGCCGTGGTCTACGGACCGGCGTTGGCCCTGCCGTTGGCGCGCCAGTTCGAGGCCGACATGCGGCGTGCCCGGGCCGTGCCCACGCGCCGCCGCCAGGCCTTCCTGCCGCGACTGGGCGATGCCACGGCGCGCTTGTTCTCGCCGCTGCTGTAGCCGCTGGCAGCGCTAGCGCTGCACCTCGAGATCAGACAGCACGCGCAGCAGGCCGCGGTTGACCTCTTCCAGGTCCATCTCGTAGGTTTCGCACAGGTGGCGGATGGCGCTTGCGTCCCCGGTCTCCAGTGCACAGGCCATCTGCAGGCTGGGGGCGTAGGGGCCGGTCTGCAGCACGGTGGCGTCGTAGATGCGCTCGGACAGCGGGATGCGCCTGAGGATGTTGGCCAGGGGCTCCTGCATCAGCTCGTCGATCTGCGAGAGCAGGCCGCACAGGTAGATCTCGCGGCGCAGTTCGTTCTCGATGCCGGCATCCAGCAGTTGGGTCATGAGCGTGGCGCGCAGCACCATGGATTCGCGCACGGGCTGCATGTTGGGGTCGGTGTTGGAATGGGGCAACTGGTCCGACAGCCAGCGGTTGATGGACCCGTAGCCCATCATCACCAGCCCGCGGCGCAGCGAGTCGATGCCGGTGCGCAGGCCCAGCGACGCCGAGTTGGTGTAGACCATGAAGCGGTAGGCCAGGAGCGGGTCCTCGCCCATGATGTCCTCGAAGGTTTCGAGCGACTGCTCCGCGTCGATGGCCTTCTGCAGCTTGGCGATCACGGCGTGCGAGGGCTGCTGCGGCGTGTGGCGCATGCTGTAGAGCACGTCTTCCGTGGGCCAGCCGGCCAGGGCCAGGGCGTTGTGCTTGTCCAGGCAATGCTCCATCAGGGCACGGCTGGGGATGTTCTCGTACATCTGCCCGGCCAGGATGGGGCTCACGGCCCGGGGGGGCGTGCGGGCTGCCGGGCTGCCGGGACGGGGGTTGGCCTGCAGGGTTGCCACCGCGTCGGCCGGCGTCAGGCTCAGCAGGCTGTTGTCGAAGCACTGGGCCACGGCGGGCTCGGGCAGCTGGCCGATGTTGCCACGCCAGACCAGCTTCAAGCCGCGCTGGTGCGCGGCCTTCACCAGGGTATAGACGCCCGAGTCCTGCAGCCAGTCGCCGCGCACCTCGATCCACGGGGCGCCGCGGGGGGCATGCTCGAGCATGTCGGCCAGCACCTGGTGGGTCTGGGGCGAGAGCAGCAGGGGGGGCGAACTCGCGGACCACAGCTCCTGCAGCGTGCGCAGCAGGTGGCCGGTCTCGACCAGGGCGGCGGGGGATTCGTTCTGGACGTAGAGCTGGATGGCAGCCAGCTTGCGGGCGCGGTTCCACAGGGGGCGGTACCCCAGGATCAGGCTGCCGAGGACGGATTGGACCATGGGCTCTCAGGCGTTGTCTCGTTGGGGGCCGGCCCCCGCCCGGGAGTGCGGCTCGGGGCAGGCCCGCTTAACTGATGAAATTGAACAAGGACAGCTTCTGCACCTGGGCATAGGACTTGAGTGCTGCCTCGTAGCCCACCTGCTGGTTCTGGAAGTCTGAAATGCCCTTGATCATATCCAGA
The DNA here is from genome assembly GCF_058783375.1 of Acidovorax sp. FW305-C-20-28. Taxonomy (NCBI): domain Bacteria; kingdom Pseudomonadati; phylum Pseudomonadota; class Betaproteobacteria; order Burkholderiales; family Comamonadaceae; genus Acidovorax; species Acidovorax sp. FW305-C-20-28. The sequence continues at coordinate 7,394 of NZ_JBYSYM010000036.1, forward strand.
TCCTCGGCGCGCGAGCGGTCGCCCTCGAGCTGGATCGAGCGCTTTTCCTGGTCGCCCGTGATGCGGTCGGCGCGGTTGAGCAGCTCGCCCGCATAGCTGCGCATATTGCTCAGGCGTTCGAGGCCGATGTCCACGTTGGTCAGGGCCTGGCCTACGGCCTGGGTGGCCGCGTTGCTGTTGACGGCGCCGCGGATGTCGCGGATCGCGCTGTCCAGGGTGCTGAACACGCTGGCCGTGGGCTGCAGGGTGATGGCGTCGCCGTTGGCGGGGTTGCCCTTGATGTCGAAGGTCAGCCCCGGGATGCCGGTCACCGAGATGGTCACGGGCTTGTCGGTCGGGTAGTCGGGAACCACAACGGGGGCCGAGACCACGCCGGTCGTGGTGTTGGTGATGGTGTAGGTCGCGGTGGTGGTGCCCGTGGTCGCGCCCGGGCCCACCGCACTGAAGGTGATGGAGTAGTTGTTCCCGGTCACCAGGCTCAGGTCCACCGGCTTGACGCCCGTGGTGGTCAGCTGCTGGTTGTTGTTGATCGTGGCGGGGTTCACCTGCACGTTGTAGGCCCCATCGCGCTGCGGCTGGAACATGAAGGCGAATTCGCCATCCAGCATGTTGGGGATGGAGGTCCCCGTGCTGCTCGACTGCCCGGGTTGACCGTTGAACAGGTAGTCCGGCGACGTGGACAGCGGGCCCAGGAACGGAGCGAGTGCGCTGCCCAGGGCGCCGAGCAGCGGCAGGCCGTTGGTGTCCTTGCGGTTGGACACCTCCAGCAGTTGCTCGCGCAAGCCCTGCAACTGGTTGGCAATGGTGGCGCGGTCGTTGCTGGTCAGGGTGGCACTGCCGGCATTGACCATCAGCTCACGGGCGTTCTGCACCAGGCTGATGGCGTCGCCCAGCGCGGACTCGGCCTGCGCGACGGCGTTGCGCTGGGTCTCCAGCGCGCGTTGCTCGGTCTGGATGCGGGTGAGGCGGGTCAGCGCGCGCTCGGCCTGCGCGGCCGACACGGGGTCGTCGCTGGCGCGCACGACGCGCTTGCCCGAGGTCAGGTTTTCCTGCAGGTTGGACAGGTTGGTCTGGCGCGCGCCCAGGTTGCGCAGCGCGTTGTCGTACATGTTGGCGGTGCCAAGGCGGTAGAGGGTATTGCTCATGTCGAACTCCTGAACCTGTATCCCAAGGTGATCATTTCAGTTATCCATGGCACGGCGCGCCACGCGCAAAGCACGAAACCGGCGCGGCACAAGCCAGTGCCCCCGTGCAAGGGCCGCCCCGCCGCACCGGGGGCGTCCCCCTGGGGGGAAGGCGCGAAGCGACTCAGGGGGGGGAGGGTCATCGCGTCAACCCCTGGATGAGGGTGTCGAAGATGCTTTGCGCAATCTGCAGCATTTTGGCGGAAGCCTGGTAAGCCTGCTGGTATTGGATCAGCTTGGCGGCCTCCTCGTCGAGGTTCACGCCCGAGACCGCCGTGCGGTCACGCTCCAGGTTGGCGGCAATGGTCGTGGACAGCTCGGCGGCGAAGGTGGCGCTTTGCGTGCGCGTGCCCACCTGGGCCATCAGGCCGGAATAGCCATCGGCGAGCGTCGATTCGTCGAACATCTTCACGTCGCGCAGGTTCATCAGCGCGGTGGCGTTGCCGGCATTGCGCGTGTAGTTGTCGCCGTACTGGGGGTCCAGCGCATTGCCGACCCGCACGGTATCGCCGGTCTTGGGCGAGCCCTGCAGCTTGATCTCCCAGCCGTCGATGGTGATGGTGGACCCCGAGGTGTAGGGGATGCCTGCCGTGCCCGAAGGGGGGGTGGTCGAGCCGTTCACGGCGTAGGTCGTGGGCGGTCCCGCCGTGAAGGTCAGGGTCACGCCGCCCGGGATCGGCGGGGTGACCAGCGTGTCGGTGGCCTTGAGCCCGGCCAGCTGCAGGGTGCCGCCATTGGTCGTTCCCATGGCGGCGTTGATCGGGTTGGCGGCGGCCAGGTCACGGGGCGAGTACACCAGCGCATTGATGTTGGCGCCGGCCGTATTGAACGGCTGGAACAGCATGCGGTCGCCCGGCACGCCCGGTGTCGTGAGGTTGAAGGTCAGTCCATCGATGTCCAGGGTGGCCAGGTTGGCGGCATCGGTGAAGGCCGTGGCCTTGCCGTCGGACAGGCGCACCACCTGGCCGGCCGTGCCGGTGGTGAAGCGGATCTCGTAGTCGGAGGCGGCGAACTTGGTGGGGTCGCTGAAGGTCACCGTGCCCACGCCGGCGCCGTTGGTCAGGCCCGGCATGCTCGTGGGAATGCTGAACAGGTCCTTGCCCACCTGGCCGTCCAGCGTCAGGCCGAGCTTGTGCTGCTCGTTCAAGGTCATGCCGATGGCCATGGCCATGCGCCCGAGCAGATTGCGGCTTTCCGACAGGTCGGTGTTGTTGAAGCGCAGCAGCCCCGAGACCGAGCCGCCGCCGAGCATGTTCTCGTCCACCGCGATGGCCGGCGAGCCCGGGCGGTTGAAGAACAGCTTGAGCTGGCCGCTGCCGGGAAACTGCGTCGCATCGTCCACCGACACCTGCGACGGGGTGGTGCCCAGCACCAGGGGCTGGCTGCCGCCCACGAACAGGCCGACCGTGCCATCGTCCGCAGGAATCTGCGTGGTCTGCACGTACTGGTTCATCTCGCGGATCAGTTGATCGCGGTTGTCCAGCAGGTCATTGGGCGTCTGGCCGTTGCCTTTGGCGCGCGCGATCTGTTCATTCACGGCGGCGATCTGCCCTGCCAGGCTGTTGATCGCGGTGATGCTGCTTTGCAGTTGCTCCTTGACCGTGTACTCGATCTCGTCGACGCGCTCGGCGGCGGAGCGCATGCGCGAGGCGGTCTCGTCGATGCGCGTGAGCACCAGCGTGCGGGCCGTGATGTCGGTGGGGGCACTGACCACGTCCGAGAACGCGTTCATCATGTCGTTGATGGCCGCGCCCAGGCCCGTGGCCCCGCCGCTGAACACCTCCTGCAGCTGGCGCAGGCGCTCGGCGCGCACGATGTCGCCGCTCTGCACCGAGCCGGCGGCGGCCGACTGGCGCGTGAGCAGCTCGCTCTGGTTGCGCAAAATGGTCTGCACGTCCACACCCTGGCCGATGTAGCCGCCGCCCGTGAACTGGCCCTGCACGGTCTGCAGCACCACGGTCTGGCGTGAATAGCCGGGCGTGTTGACGTTGGCAATGTTGTTGCCGGCGGTCTGCAGGGCCACCTGGTTGGCGAGCAGGGCGCGGGCGCCGACGTTGAGCAGGCTCATGGTCTACCTCGTGTTCTCACGCCTGCGCACGCTGCTGCTGCGCGCGCTGCACACTGTTGATGGCGCCGCTGAGCTTGCGGGCGTACTCGGGGTCGGTGGCATAGCCCGCCTTCTGCAGCGCGGAGGCATAGTCCATGGCCGAGCCGGACTGCGCCACGGACTCCGCCTTTGCGTAGCGCGGGCTTTCCTTGATGAGGCGCGCGTAGTCGCGGAACGAATCCTCGTACGAGTCGTAGGCGCGGAACTTGGCCACCACCTTGCGCGGCGTGCCGTTGATGTACTCGGTGGTCGTGACCTCGGCAACCTTGCCGGTCCAGCCCTTGCCGGCCTTGATGCCGAACAGGTTGAAGGAATTGCTGCCGTCGGCGTTCTTGATCTCGCTCTTGCCCCAGCCGGTCTCGTGGCCGGCCTGGCCGAGCATGAAGCTGGCCGGGATGCCGCTTTCCTGCGACACCTTCTCGGCCGTGCCGCTCAGGTGTTGCACGAAACCATCGCGGCCCTTCGGGGCCTGGCCCACGGCCTCGGTGCCGGTGGAGCCGGGTGCGACCCGGGCCGCCGTTGTGCGCTGGACCTGCGACAGGCTGAGGGTGGAAGGCACGGAGAAGGTCGGATCGGGGCCGCCCATCTGGCGCGAGAGCTGGCGCGCGATGGCCTCGGACAGGCCACCGGGCTGGCCGGCCATCTGCACCGACAGCTGCTGGTCGAGCAGGTCGGTGCCCAGGTTGCCCCCGGCACTGTCCAGCAGGCCCGACTTCATGGTGGCCTCGCGCATGCTCTTGATGAGCTCGCGCATGAACAGGGACTCGAACTGCTTGGCCGCCTCTTTCGTGGCCTGGGGGTTGTTGGCGCCGGCCTCGTACTTGAGCGCATTGAGCGAGCGAACGTCGGCCGCCAGCGCATTGGACGCGCTGGTGGTGGAAGACGAAGGCAGCGTGAGGGCCATGGTCAGATCACTTCGAGCTCGGCGTTCAGGGCGCCGGCGGCCTTGATGGCCTGCAGGATGGCCAGGAGGTCACCCGGCGTGGCGCCCAGCGTGTTCAGGGCGCGCACCACGTCGGCCAGTTGCGGCGAGGGCGGCATCTGGATGATGTTGCCCGGCTCCTGGTTGATCTTGATGTCGCTTTGCTGCGTGACCACGGTCTGCCCTTGCGACAGCGGGTTGGGCTGGCTGATGACCGGGCGCGAGCTGATGGTGATGGACAGGTTGCCGTGCGCAATGGCGCAGGGCCCCAGGGTCACGGCCTGGTTGAGCACGATGGAGCCGGTGCGGGCATTGATCACCACCTTGGCGGCCGGGGCGGCCATCTCCAGCGGCAGCTCTTCCAGGTCCGCGATGAAGCCGACGCGGGCACCGGGATCGCTGGGCGCGCGCACCTGCACCGTGCGGCCGTCCAGGGCCGTGGCTAGACCGTTGCCCAGGCGGCTGTTGATGGCCTGGGCCACGCGGCGCGCGGTCTGGAAGTCGGAGGCGTTGAGCCCGAGGCTGATGGTGTCGCCCTCGTTGAGGGGCGTGGGCACGGAGCGCTCGACCTGGGCACCCAGGGGGATGCGGCCGGCGGCCAGGTGGTTGATCTGCACCTTGCTGCCACCGGAGGAGGCGCCGGCACCGCCGACCACCAGGTTGCCCTGGGCCAGGGCGTAGATCTCGCCATCGGCGCCGCGCAGAGGCGTGACCATGAGCATGCCGCCCTTGAGCGACTTGGAATTGCCCATGGAGGAGACGTTGACGTCGATTTGCTGGCCGGGCTGTGCGAACGCGGGCAACTGGGCCGTGACGATCACGGCGGCAACGTTCTTGAGCTGCAGCTGCGAGGCCGTGCCGGGGGGCAGGCTGATGCCCATCTGCTGCAGGTAGTTGGACATGGCCTGCGTGGTGTAGGGCATCTGGGTGGTCTGGTCGCCCGTGCCGTCCAGGCCCACCACCAGGCCATAGCCAGTCAACTGGTTGGTGCGCACGCCCTGCACCGCCGCGATTTCCTTGATGCGCAGCGCATGCGCCGGCCAGGTGGCGCAGACCAGGGCCACGGCGAGGGCCATGAGCCACAGGGTGCGCAAGGGGGCGGCCGAAAAGGGCGAGGGCAGGGCTTTCATGGCCCTTATTGTGGGCGGATGGCGCCCGAAAGGAATGCCCAAAAAGAGGCGAATTCACCCGCCTTTTGGCGATGGCCGTTGTTACATCTGGGCCGTTTCAGGCCGCGTCTGCCCGCGCAGGCTGGGCCGGCCTGGCGCGTGCAGTCTGGGTGCAGGCCGGCAGGCGGTTACTCGCAGTAGTTGTTGGTGAAGCCCTTCCAGGGCTTGCGCAGCATGAACGGCACGGTGTCCCACGCGCTCCAGGTGCGCGGGTCGTCGAAATTGACCGTGGCGGCGGGGGCTATGATGGCCGTGACCATCCAGATACCCGCGTCCAGGCCGTGCAGCGTGAGGTTGCCGCCAAGCACCACTTCGGTCTGGGCGCCACCGAGGTTGTCGGCCGTGGCGATGTAGGCGTCCGTGGTCTGGATGTTCCCCGGCCCCACGTACACCTTGAAGATGGCTCCGGTGGTGATCAGGGGCGAGCGCACCAGGGGAAAGACGAATCCACTCTCCCGGTGGAAGATCAGGTACACGTTCTGCAGGGTGCTCGGGGTGGTGCCCACCCCGGGTTTGCCGGCGTCGTACTTGATGGTGAAGGCGAACTGGTCGAGCGCGGTCGCATCGCAGGGCGAGAACTTGATGCCGGCGGGCAGTGTCTTGTTCTTGGACACGGCCTCGGAGGCCGAGCCCTTGGGCGCCGTCACCGTGAGGGCCACGGAGTAGGCATAGGTGGTCCCCTGCGCCGAGGCCGCTGGCGAGAACGCAGCGGCGGCAAGGGTCATCAGGCCGCAGGCCAGGGAGCGGCGAAGAAAGGGCATCGGAAACCTCGAATCTGACAGCACAAAAAAGACAGGCCGGGGCACGGGCAATGCGCCCCGGCGTCACATTTTGTATCAGAACGGCGTCACGGTGTTGAAGAAGCGTCCGAGCCAGCCGGTGACCTGGGCTTCGTTCTGTGCGCCGCGGCCGCGCGATTCCACGCGCACATTGGCCACTTGGGTGGATGCCACGATGGAGCCGGGCTGCAGTGCGCGCGGGTCCACGGTGCCCGAGAAGCGCAGCACGTCCACGTTCTGGTTCACCCCGATCTGCTTTTCGCCGGTCACCACCAGGTGGCCGTTGGGCAGCACATCGACGACGGTGGCGGTGATCGAGCCCTGGAAGGTGTTGGCGCTCTCGGTGCCACCCTTGCCCTCGAAGGCATTTTCCGAATTGGCACCCACGCCGAGCTTGTTGGTGAACTTCTGGCTGGTGAAGGGCAGTGCCGTCACCCCGCTGGTCATCTTGGAGGTGCGGTCCACGGTGGAGGAGGACTTCTGGCTGGCCGTCACGTTCTCCACGATCTGGATGGTCACGTTGTCGCCCACCAGGCGCGCACGCCGGTCTTCGAACGAAGGGCGGTAACTGGCCGTGTGGAACAGCCCGCCGGTGACGGGGGGCGGCGTGCGTGGCGCGGTTGCGGCGAGGGGCGGCGGGGTGGTGGGCAGGATGTCCACGGGCGGCGGCGGTGACAGGCTGGCGCAGCCCGTGCCGAGCACGGCGGCGGCCAGGGTGGGCCATGCAAGAAGGCGGGCGCGTGCGGCCTGGAAGGCGTGGAGGAAAGTCATGGTGAAGGTCCTGGCGGGGCGGCTTGTGACCGGTCTGCGGGTTACATCTGGCTGAGCTTGGCCAGCATCTGGTCCGAGGTCTGGATGGCCTTGGAATTCATTTCGTAGGCGCGCTGGGTCTGGATCATGGTCACCAGTTCCTGCACCACGTTCACGTTGGAGGTTTCGAGGTAGCCCTGCATGATGGTGCCCAGGCCATTGGTGCCGGGCGTGCCCTGCTGGGGCTGGCCCGAAGCCGCCGTCTCGATGAACAGGTTCTGGCCGCGCGGCTCCAGGCCGCCCGGGTTCACGAAAGTGGCCATGGCGATGTTGCCCAGCGGCTGTGGCGCGGTGTTGCCGGGCACGGTGGCGGTGACGGCACCCTCGGCGCTGATGGAGACGCTGGTCGCGTTGGCGGGCACGGTGATGCCGTTGGCAATGGGCAGGCCGCTGGCGGTCACCAGGCGGCCCTGCGAGTCGAGCTGGAACGAGCCGTCGCGCGTGTAGCCGATGGTGCCGTCCGGCTGCGTGACTTCGAAGAATCCATTGCCCTTGATGGCCACGTCCAGGTTGTTGTTGGACTGCTGCATGCTGCCCTGCATGAAATTGCGCGCCGTGGCCACGGTGCGCACCCCCAGGCCCAGGTGCAGACCGGTGGGCAACTGGCTTTGCTCGGTGGTCTGGGCACCCACCTGGCGCAGGTTCTGGTAGATCAGGTCTTCGAACACCGCGTTGGCGCGCTTGTACCCGGTGGTGGACACGTTGGCCAGGTTGTGGGAGATGACGTCCAGCTGGGTCTGCTGGGCCTCCATGCCGGTCTTGGCGATCCAGAGGGAATTGATCATGGCGTTTTCCTAGGGGCTGGTGGCGGTTCAGCCGTTGATGCTCAGCAATTGGCTGGCGGCCTTGTCATCGGCCTCGGCGGTCTGCAGCATCTTGATCTGCTGCTCGAACTGGCGCGAGGCGGCGATCATGCCGACCATGGTTTCCACCGCATTCACGTTGGAGCCTTCGATCGCGCCCGACAGCAGGCGGGCATTGGGGTCGTTCGGGATCTGTTCGCCCGAGGTGGCGCGGAACAGCCCGTCGTCACCGCGCTTGAGCGGGTCTTCGGCGGTGGGCGTGGCCAGTTTCAGGCGCCCGATGGCCGCCGGGGGTTGGCCCGCCGTCTTGGCGGTCAGGGTGCCGTCCGATCCGATCGACACCTCGGCGTTGGGGGGCACGTCGATGGGGCCGCCACCATCCGAGAGCACGGGCAGCCCGGTGTTGGTCAGCAGCGCCCCGGTGGGGGAGACCTCGAAGCCGCCATTGCGGGTGTAGGCCTCCACGCCATCCAGGCCCTGCACCGCGAACCAGGCATTGCCGACGGCCATGGCATCGAGGGCGCGGCCCGTGCGCTGCACGGGGCCCGGCTTGTCGACATAGCCCGAGGTGGCTTCCAGCGCGAACACGCGTGTGGTGGAGCCATCGCCCTGCAGCGGGACGGAGCGGAAGGTGGACATCTCCGCGCGGAAGCCGTTGGTGGACGCATTGGCCAGGTTGTTGGCCAGCACCGACTGCCGGTGGGCAGCGGCGCTGGCACCTGTCATGGAGGTGTAGATGATGCGGTCCATGGCGGCTTCCGGTCAGGGGATCAGGGGTGGGTCAGCGCAGGTTCACCAGGGTGGACATCACCTGGTCTTGCGTCTTGATGGTCTGCGCATTGGCCTGGTAGGTGCGCTGCGCGGTCATCATGTTCACGAGCTCGGCCGTGAGGTCGACGTTGGAGTCTTCCAGCGCACCCGAACGCAGCGCGCCGAAGTTGCCGTCCGTGGCCGTTCCCATCACGGGCTGGCCCGATTCGAAGGTGGCCACCCAGTTGTTGCCGCCCACCGAGGCCAGGCCCTGGGTGTTGCGGAAGCTCGACAGCGCGATCTGCCCTTCGGCGCGCGTGACGCCGTTGGAGTAGCGCGTCATGATCATGCCGTTGTTCTCGACGTTGATGCCCGTGAGGTCGCCCGCGGTGTAGCCGTCCTGCGAGAGGTCGGACACCGAGAACTTGCGGCCGAACTGCGTCACGTTGTCCAGGTTCACCTCGACGTCGTAGGCGGGCAGGTTGTTCGGGTTGGGCGGCGTGGGGTTGACGTTCAGCGTTAGCGCAAAGCCGGTGGCGGGCGGTGTGGCGGCCGGGCCGGTGATCACGCCGTTGTTGTCGAAGGTGATCTGGCCGATGGCCGTGGCCACCACGGGGGGCACGGCCGTGGGGTCGTCGAGGGCGTCGTAGACGTCCCAGGTGTTGTCCGTGGCGGTCTTCTGGAAGTACAGGTTGACCGGCTTGGCCACGCCCTGGCTGTCGAACACGTTGATCGAAGTGCCGTAGGTGGCGCGCGGCGTGGCGGGCACGGGCGGCGTGGCGGCCGGGTCGCCGGCGGCGTCGGTGGCGCGCGCGTCCAGGTTGAAGGCGGCGTCGATGCGGGTGGTCTGCTTAGCGGGGATGGGCTCCGAAGTGGGGAACACCATGGGGATCGGGTCGGTGCCCGTGCGCAGGCCGGTGGTGGGGTCGATCGGGTAGCCCATGACCTTGGCGTTGTCATTGGTCACCATGTTGCCCACCTTGTCCAGCTTGAAGTTGCCGGCGCGGGTGTAGGCGGCAGAGCCATCGGGCAATTGCAGGGTGAAGAAGCCGTTGCCGTTGATCGCCACGTCCAGGCTGTTGCCGGTGATGGTCAGGTTGCCCTGTGTGAACTGCTGGGCCACTGCGGCCGTTTCCACCCCGATGCCCGCATTGGTGCCGCCGGCCGAGCCGATGGCATTGGCCACCATTTCCGCGAATTCGGCCCGCGATGCCTTGAAGCCCACGGTGTTGGAGTTGGCGATGTTGTGGCCGATGACGTCCAGGTTCTTGCTGGCGGCGTTCAGGCCGGAGAGGCCTTGCTGGAAACCCATGGTGTTCTCCTTGAGGGGCGTGTGCGGGGGATCGGGGGAGGGGGCGGCCGGGGTCCGTCGTCAGACGATGGACTTGATCTGGCCGTAGTTGATGTTCTTGCCGTTGGCCAGCGTGAGCACGAGCTGGCCATCGGTGGCGCCCGCCGCCGTGACCTTGGACTGGGTGAGTGCCGTGTATTCGAGCGTGGTGGTGCCGTTGACGGCCTTGACGCGGAACTGCAGGCCTTCGGTGGAGCCCTTGTAGCCGCTGGCGTCCCATTCGAAATTGTGGCGGCCCGCGTCCTTGGGACCCAGGTCCAAGGTGTCGACCACCTGGCCGCCGGGGGTCACCACTTCCACCTCCACCTTGGTGGCGGGGTAGGCGATCTCGAATCCGGCCTTGCCCACCTTGTCGGCCACGGTCATGCCCGAGCCCTCCGTCAGCACATTGCGCCCGACCAGGGTCGTGCCCTGCATGACCTGCAGCGAGTTGAACTGGGCGGCCATGCTGGCCATGGTGGTGTTGAGCTGCTGGATGCCCGTGACGGTGTTGATCTGCGCGATCTGCGAGGTCATCTGGGCGTTGTCCAGCGGGTTCATCGGGTCCTGGTTGTTGAGCTGGGCGACCAGCAGCTTGAGGAACCGGTCCTGGGAGGCGGCAGGGTCGTTGGCGGCCGTCGCCTTGGCGTTGGCGGTGTCGGCGGTCGTGGTGGCGTTGGTGGCGTTGAGGATCATGGCAAGGGTCTCCCGGGTTACTGGCCCATCTGCAGGGTCTTGAGCAGAAGTGACTTGGCCGTGTTCATCACCTCGACGTTGTTCTGGTAGGAGCGCGACGCGGAAATCATGTTCACCATCTCTTCCACGGCATTGACGTTGGAGTGGGTCACATAGCCCTGCTCGTCGGCCGAGGGGTGGCTGGGGTCGTGGATCTTGCGGCCGGGCACGTTGCTCTCGGTGATGGCGCTCACGCGCACGCCGTCCGAGCCCTCCTGCCCCATGTTGGTGGTGCGAAAGACGACCTGGCGGGCCTTGTAGGCATTGCCGTCGGGGCCGGCCACCGCGTCGACGTTGGCCAGGTTGCTGGCCACGACGTTCAGGCGCTGGGACTGCGCGCTGATGGCGCTGCCCGAGACGTTGAAGATGGAGAACATGGACATGGTGGGGTGCCTCTTCTGTCGCGGTGGGGCTCGTTACTGGCCCTGGATGGCGCTGAGCATGGTCTTGGCGTTGCCGTTGATGAAGCGCAGCGTGGCCTCGTAGCGCACGGCGTTGTCCACGAAGGCGGCGCGTTCGCGGTCCAGGTCCACCGAGTTGTTGTCCAGCGCGGGCTGGGTCTGCAGCGAGTAGGCCAGCTTGCCCTTGCCGCCCAGCTCTGCCGACGAGCCTTCGTCGGCGGTGGATGCGGTGATGTGCCGCGGGTCCGTGCCTATCGTGACCGTGGGCCGCTGGGTGGTGTAGCCGGAGTTGCCCAGCGTGGTGGTGGACAGGCGGTGGGGCGATTCGGTGTACGAGGAGCGCTCGCCCGTGGCGTTGCTCAGCGCGTCGGAAAACTTGAAGTCGCGCGCGACGTAGCCGGGGGTGTCGGCGTTGGCGATGTTGCTGGCGATGGCGCGCTGGCGCTCGGCACGCAGGATCAGTGCGTTGCCGTGGAAGTCCAGCCGGTTGGTCATCTTGTCAAGCATGTCTGCCTCACGTCCAGGTTGCGAAATGCCAGCAAACACGGTTTTCTGGCGTGGCTCGATTATGAAAACCGCCCGGATTTTCTAAAGCGCGAAGAGCCTGCGTTTGGGGTCGCAGTTCGGGGCTTCGGCAGCGGCGGCTGGGCCTACAGTGGTGGTCGTGAAATGGCCTGTGCACCGCGCTGCAGGGCCGCATTGACCCACCAGGAGGCGCCCATGGCACCCGCATTTCCCATCTTGTCCACCGCTGGCCGCACTGTGCTCGCCGCGCTTGCATGCGCATGGCTGGCCAACGCGGCGCAGGCCCAGTCCGTGGCCGACCCGGCGGCGGAGCTGCCCGCCCTGACCCAGCGCTGGCTGGACGACGCCATCACGCGCAACCAGCCCGCGGGCCTGCCGCTGCGCATGGAGGTGAGCATCGGTGCGCTGGACACGCGGCTGCGCCTGGCGCCCTGTGCCCGGGTCGAACCCTACCTGCCTGCGGGCTCGCGCCTGTGGGGGCGCACCCGGTTGGGCCTGCGCTGCGTGGAGGGGCAGACCGCCTGGAACGTGTTCCTGCCGGTCACGGTCAAGGCCTTCGGGCCGGCATGGGTGCTGACGGGCAATGTGGCCTCCGGGGCCGTGCTGGCGGCCACCGATGCAGCAGAGGCGGAAGTGGACTGGGCGGCCGACGCCGCCGCGGTGGTGGCCAATCCCGACCAGTGGGTCGGCCAGATCGCCTCGCGCCCCCTGGTCGCGGGGCAGGCCTTGCGCCAGTCGATGGTGCGCCCGCCCAGCATCTTCAAGGCCGGGGCCCAGGTGCGGGTGGTGGCACAAGGCCCCGGATATGCGGTAACCTCGGCAGGCCAGGCGCTCACTGCGGGCGCCGTAGGCCAGACTGTGCGGGTCCGCATGGATAATGGGCGCACCATCTCTGGTATTGTGGGTGAAAATGGGACGGTTGACGTTACCCTTTGATGCATCACACCTGCATAAATAGCTAAAGTCCAGCGCCGAAGGGTCGAAAACATTGCTACGAGCTCCGTGTCATCGGAGCGCTGGAGAAGGCGATGAAGATAGGTCAACAACCGGAACTTCCGGGCGCACTGGCGCAGACGGGGCAGGCCAAGCAGGCCAAAACCCCCGCACCTGCCCCTGCGGCACCCCAAGGAGTGGCCCAGAGCACCACGGCGGCTCCTGCCCCCGGCGTGCCTGTGACGGTTTCCACTGCGGCGCGGGCCCTGGACCAGACCACCCGTGCAGCGAGCGATTTCGACACGAAGAAGGTGGCCGCCGTGCGCGCAGCCATCGAAAAGGGTACTTTCTCGGTCAGCGCCGGCGCGATTGCCGACAAGCTGCTGGCCAACGCCCAAGAGATTTTCTCCCGTTCGCGCGGCTAGCGCGCCATCGCCTCTCGCAGGCGCACCCGCCGCATCCACCAGGAAACACCCGTGAGCATGCCGCTGGAAGACGCCCTGCAAGCCGTAGAGCAGCACATCGAGGCAGTGTCTGCCGCCCTGCTCAAGGCCGACGCCCCCACCTTGGAACAAGCCAGCACCGGGTTGCGCGATGCCGCAGCCCGTTTTTCGTATGCGCTGGATCTCTCCCGCCAGCAGGTGAGCTCCATCACCCCCGCCCTCCAGGCCCGCATGGACGCCATCGCCGCCACCCTCGTGGTGCACCGCGAAAGCCTGGCCCGCCTGGCCGCCATCACCGACCGCCAGACCGCCGTGCTCGTCCCCTCGCAGGACAGCTCCGCCAACGCCACCTACGGCAACGGCCTGGGCGGCAAGCAAAACGCCCCCGGCATCGCCAAGATCTACCGCTCCGCGGGCTGATCGGCGCACGCCACAGGCGCCGCAAGGCCGCACTGTATGGCCACAATTCTGAGTTTGTAGTTTGTATTAGTACATATACGCTGCAGCGCGCCAGCGCCAAGAGCAGGCCGTGGATAGCGCGCTGCCCATACCAGGGCAGCCGTGCAAGGGCCGCCCCGCCGCACGGGCTGCGTCCCCCTTCCCGAATTACGCAGTAATTCGAGAGAAGGGGTGAAGGCGCGAAAGCGCCTCAGGGGGTTGTACGCCTAATGACTTCGCATCTTCGCCCGCAAGCGGGCAATCGACTGGCTGTGCAGCTGGCACACCCGGGATTCGGTGACGCCCAGCACGGCCGCGATCTCCTTGAGATTCATGTCGTGCTCGTAGTACATGCCCATGATGTGCTGTTCGCGCTCGGGCAGCGACTCGATGGCGCTGACCAGCGCCGAGCGCAGGCGGTGGTCGCGCAGCATCTCGAGCGGGTTGGCCGCCTCATCACCCACATGGCGGTCGAGGAAACCATCGTCCTCCTCGTTGCCATGGGTCATGTCCTCCAGGTACACGAGCTGCGTGCCGCGCACCTTGCCCAGCAGGTTCTGGTATTCGGGCAGGGGCATGCCCATCTCGGTGGCGATCTCCGACTCGAGCGGGCTGCGGCCCAGGCGCTGCTCCAGCCGGTTGACGGCCTGCTCGATGTCTTTCTGGCTCTTGCGCGAGCTGCGCGACATCCAGTCGCCCTCGCGCAGTTCATCGAGCATGGCACCGCGGATGCGCTGGGTGGCAAAGGTCTCGAACTGCACGCCCTGGGCGGCTTCGTAGCGCGAAAGGGCTTCCGCCAGGCCCATCATGCCGACCTGGATCAGATCATCCAGCTCCACATTGGGAGGCAGCTTGGCAATCATGTGGTGGGCGATCCGCCGTACCAGGGGTACGTGCTGGCGAATCATCGCATCACGATCGAGCTGGCCTTTGGCGGTGTACATCAGTTCAGTGGCTCCGGACGAGATGTGCGGGCGTGGATGGGAAGCTGCTGGATGCCGCAGCTGCCACCATCGACCCATTGATGGTGCCCGCGTTTTCCAGCAGTTGCAAGGCCAGGCGCTGCAGGTCCTGCGGGTTCTGCGTGGAGACGGCCGTAGTGTGCACGTGCCCGCCGAGGTGGCGCTCGGCGCAGTCCTGCAATGTCTGCAAGGCGACAAGGGTCTTGCGGCGCTCCCGGACTCCCGAGCCGCGCACCAGGGCCGCCACTGTACAGGACAGCCCGGTGTACTGCGCCATCTGTTTCAGACTTTTGTACGTGGTGAGCACCCCGGCGGAGCCGCCCTCCATCACCATCAGCGGGGTGGTGCGGGTGTGGGTGAGCAACTGCCCCAGCAGGGGGGCGGGCGCATGCAGCACCAGGATGCTGTAGGCGCGGAAGTAGGGCTGGATGTCCTGCAGCGGCGAGACATGGGGCGGGCGATCGGTCCGGGTGAGCTGCCACAGGCCCCGGGCGGCGGGAAGCACCGCCAGCGAGGAGGCATTGGCGCCGCCTTCCAGGCCATCGTGCCAGGGGGCCTGGCGCAGCAGGTGGTACAGGCCGGGCGATTCCTCGGACTCGTAGCCCGTGGCGTCGAGCACCACGACCGGGTAGCCCAGGCGCTGCAGGCTGGCGCAGACCTGCCACAGGGTTTCCAGGCCGCTGCCGGGCTGCTCCTGGCTGGCCACGGCCAGCACGCGCAACTCGGTCTGCGGGGTGAAGCTGTGCAGGCTCGCAGCCTGGTGAAAGCCGGTATCAAGCATCGACCAACCCCCTGTCCGTCACCAGTTCTGGCGAGTGTGAGAAAAAGAAATTCAGGTCGCTGGCCTTGGGATCGAACGGCGACTTGACGGGTGCCCGCATCGAGGTGCCGATGAGCTGGTGGGCGTCGGCAGCCTCCCAGTCCTCGGGCACGCGCTGGCCGTTGGTCACGCCGCGCAGCACCATCTGGTGGCGGATCAGCGCGTCGATCGAGGGGCCGAGCTTTACGGCCTCGTCGACCTTGGACAGGATGGCCTGCTGCGAGCCATTGGTCTTGAACGAGGTCAGCACATCGTCCAGCGTGTCGCCGTGGCAGCCGGCGTTGAGCACCAGCAGGCGGTTGACGTGGGGCAGGTCGAGCACGTCGAGCATGTCGCGCTTGCGTGGATCGCGCGGCGCGACACCGGTGGTGTCGATCAGCACCATCTTCTTGCCGCTGAGCAGGCCCAGCAGGTCCTGCAGCGCCGCACGGTCGTGCGCCAGGTGGGCCACGATGCCCAGCATGCGGCCATAGGTGCGCAGCTGCTCATGGGCACCCACGCGGTAGGTGTCCAGCGTGATCAGGCCCACGCTGCCGGGGCCGTGGATGCGCGCGCACAGGGCTGCGAGCTTGGCCGTGGTGGTGGTCTTGCCGACGCCGGTGGAGCCCACCATGGCGAAGATGCCGCCTTGCTCGTACAGGGGGAGGGCGCCGGCATCGGTCTTGAGGTTGCGTTCCAGCACGTCCATGAGCCAGCGCACGGCTTCGGCAGCCGACAGGTCCTCGGGCAGGCGCTCCAGCACGGCGCGGGCCAGGGCGGGCGAGTAGCCGGCCCGGATCATCTTGAGCATCAGATTGGACTGGATCGGGTTCTGGCGCGCCTGGCCCAGCCAGGCCAGCGTGTTGAAGCGGTCCTCGATGAGATCCTTCATCGATTGCAGCTCGTTCATCAGGTTCTGCTGGCCGTTGAGCTGCGCGTTGGACAGGGCGGGCGCTTCCTGGTGGTGGTGGCGCTGTGGCTTGCGTGGGGCCGGCTCGGGCAGGTCCATGGGAATGGAGCGCAGCGGGTTGTGGCGGGCCACCTGGGATGCCGGGCGCTCGCGGGCGAGTTCCTCCGCGCGGTCGCGGCTGCGCTGCATCATGGGCACGGGGTCCGACGGGCCGGCAATCGCTTCATGGCGGCGGCGCAGCATGCGTTCGCGCACGTAGTCCTGGAAGGACAGGGTGCTCATGGCCAGTTGCTCGGTGTCTTCCTCGACCGGGTTGCGGTTCGTGGCGATCGGCTGGGCAGCGCGGGGCTGCGGCTGCTGCTGTTGTTGCTGCTGGCGCTGGCTGGCCTGCACCAGGGGCGAGGCGGCGCTGGCGGCCGGTTGCTTGGCGACCGCGGCGCTGTCCAGGGCGGACAGGGTGTCCTCGGCCGTGGCCATCACTTCCACGCCATTGGCCGTGGGGCGGTTGGACAGGATCAGCGTGCCCTCGCCAAAGGCCATGCGTGCTTTGGCCAGTGCTTCACGGGACGTGGCAGCGTGGAAGCGTTTGATGTTCATGATGCACCTTTGAGGATGGGCCCGATGCGGATCGTGTGGGTCTCGGGAATTTCACTGTGGGCAAGGACCTGCAGACGGGGCGCGACGCGGCGCACCAGGCGGGAGATCGCATTGCGGATCTGGTCGGGAACGAGCAGGCAGGCGGGCAGGCCCATCTCCTCCTGGCGCAGGGCCACTTCGGCGGCCTTCTGGGTCAGGATGTCGGCCACGCCGGGGTCGAGCGCCGGGGCGGCGGTATTGCCCAGGGCCTGCACCAGCAGGCGCTCCAGACCGGGCTCGATGGCGATGACGTTGAGCTCGCGCGTCGGGCCGTAGATCTGCTGCACGATGGCTGGCGACAGGGCGATGCGCACGCGGCGGGCCAGCTCCACGGGGTCGGAGATGCCGCCGGCGTGCTCGGCCAGGGTCTCGATGATGGTGCGGATATCGCGGATGTGCACAGACTCTTCCAGCAGCAGCTGGAGGACTTTCTGGAACGTGGCGATGGAGACCATTTTCGGGACGACTTCTTCGATGAGCTTGGGGGCCAGCTTGGCGACGTGTTCCACCAGTTGTTGGGTTTCCGTGCGGCTGAGCAACTTGGCTGCCTGCACTTGCATCAAGTGTGACAAATGCGTCGCCATCACGGTTTCCGAATCAACGACCGTAAAGCCGGCCATTTGCGCCGCTTCCTTCTGGCGGTCGTCGATCCAGTGGGCGGGCAGGCCGAAAGCCGGGTCGGTCGTGGGCGTGCCGATCAGCGGCGTGGTGATGCCGCCGGGGTTGATGGCCAGGAACATGCCGGGGAAGGCCTCGCCTTCGCCCACCACCACGCCGCGCAGCGTGATGCGGTAGCCGCTGGGCTTGAGCTCCAGGTTGTCGCGCACGTGCACGGCCGGCGGCAGAAAGCCCACTTCCTGCGCAAACTTGCGGCGCACGCCCTTGATGCGGGTCAAGAGGTCGCCCTGGCGGCTCTTGTCCACCAGCGTGATCAGGCGGTAACCCAGCTCCAGGCCCAGCAGGTCCACGGGCTGCAGGTCGTCCCAGGTGGCTTCGCCGTCGGTGGCCACGGGGGGCGGTGCGGGGGCTTCCACAGGCACCTGCTGGCGCTGGTGCAGGGTCCAGGCCCAGTAGCCGATGCCGCCGCCGATGACCAGGAACACCAGGTGGGGCATGCCGGGGATCAGGCCCAGCAGGATCAGCACGCCGGCCGTCACGGCCAGCACGCGGGGCGACATGAACAGCTGCTGCACGATCTGGCGGCCCATGTCCTGTTCCTTGCCCACGCGCGAGATCACCATGGCGGCGGCCACGGAGATCAGCAGGCCGGGGATCTGGGCCACCAGGGCGTCACCGATGGCCAGCAGGATGTAGCTGTCGGCGGCCTGCTTGGCCGAGAGGTCGTGCTGCAGCACACCGATGGTGAAGCCGCCGATGATGTTGATGAGCAGGATCAGGATGCCGGCGACGGCGTCGCCGCGCACGAACTTGGAGGCACCGTCCATGGAGCCGAAGAAGTTGGCTTCCTCGGCCACTTCGGCGCGGCGGCGCTTGGCCTCCTTCTCGTCGATCAGGCCGGCGTTGAGGTCGGCGTCCACGGCCATCTGCTTGCCGGGCATGGCGTCCAGGGTGAAGCGGGCCGAGACCTCGGCGATGCGCTCGGCACCTTTGGTCACCACCACGAAGTTGATCACCACCAGGATGGCGAACACGATCAGGCCCACGGCGAAGTTGCCGCCGATCAGGAAGTGGCCGAAGGCCTCGATCACGGCACCGGCGGCACCGGGGCCGGTGTGGCCTTCGAGCAGCACCACGCGGGTGGAGGCCACGTTCAGCGACAGGCGCATCAGCGTGGTCAGCAGCAGCACCGAGGGGAAGGCGGCGAAGTCCAGCGGCCGCACCATGTAGGCCGACACCATCATCACCATCAGCGCCACGGCGATGTTCAGGGTGAAGAAGGTGTCCAGCATCCAGGGCGGGATGGGCAACACCATCAGCGCCAGGATGGCCACCACGAGCAGGGGCGCCGACATGCCCTGCAGGGCGGAGCTGTTGTTGCCCGCCCATTGCCGAAGGGTGTTCAATTGGTTCATGGCGCGCTGCCTTGCACGGTGGAGGGAGAGGTCTTGTTCAGCGGATCGAGCTCAGGTGGCACGAAGGGTTCGACCAGTTCGCCCGGCATCTGCCCCTCGCCGCGCAGGGCGGCCTTGAGGCGGTACACATAGGCCAGCACCTGGGCCACGGCGGCGTACAGCGTGGCAGGGATGGCCTGGTCGATTTCGGCATGGGCGTACAGGGCGCGGGCCAGCATGGGCGACTGCAGCACGGGCACGTCGTGGGCCTTGGCCAGGTCGCGGATGCGCATGGCAACCAGGTCGGTGCCGCGCGAGATCACCTGCGGGGCGGCCATGGTCTTGTCGTCGTACTTCAGGGCCACGGCATAGTGGGTGGGGTTCATCACCACGAAGTCCGCCTTGGGAACGGCCGCTACGCTGGCGCCGTCGGCCATCTCGCGCTGCTTCTGGCGGATGCGGCCCTTGGTGTGCGGATCGCCATCGGACTCCTTGTGCTCCTGCTTGACTTCCTCGTGCGACATCTTCAGGCGCGAGCGGAAGAAGTAGGCCTGCAGGGGCACGTCGATCAGGGCCGCCATGAACACCACCAGCAGCATCAGGCTGACACCGGAGACCAGCCATTCGGACATCTGGCGGATGGCCATGGGCGAAGGCTGCAGCACCAGCATGGCCACGCGCTCGATGCTGCCCGCCATGTAGTGCCAGGCCACGGCGGAGATGATGGCCGTCATCAGCACCATCTTGGCCACGTTGGCCATCTGCTGCTTGGAAAACAGGTTGGCGACGCCGGACAGGGGGTTGAGCCGGTTGAACTGCGGGCTGATGGGCTTGCTGCTGAAGATCCAGCCGCCGGCGCCGATGGCGCTGAGCAGCGCGGCGCCGCTGGTGAGCACGGCGAACAAGGTGCTGGCGACCAGGCCCACGATGACCATGGTGCGCAGCCGGTCCAGCATGGTGGTGGGGGCCATCACCGTGCTGACGTTGAACACCAGCTGGTGGCTCATGGCCTGCTGCAGCTGTTCCATGAGGGTCGGGGCCAGGACCAGCATGGCGCCGCCACCCGCACCCAGAATCGCCAGGTGCGACAGGTCGCGCGAGCGCGCACCCTGCCCGTCTTCGCGCGCTTTCTGCAGCTTGCGTTCGGACGCCGGAAGGCTTTTTTCTTGGCTGGATTCCATGATGGCATGACAACTCGTGTCCTGCCATTGTCGTGAGCGACCCGGAAATCTAAAGACGGATAAAAGGCGGCTGCAGGCCTCTTTTCCCTTGTACCCTGCTGCCGCTGCACGGCGCCGGGCAGGCGAGCATGGCCATCGCTGGCGGGCGGCGCAGCACCAGGCCGGTCACCAACCGGGTCAGAAACCCAGGCTGGCCAGCAGGTCGTCCACCTGGGACTGGTCGGTGACGATGTCCGGGGTGTTCTCCGGATCCACCACGGGGCCGGCGAGGTGCTCGCGCGGGGCCTCGGCGGTCAGTGCCGCGGGCACATGGGCATGGGGCGGCGCGGTCTGGATCAGCAGCTGCACGAGCTGCTCCTCGATGGTGGCCGCCAGATTGACCACCCGGGCGATCACCTGGCCCGTGAGGTCGTGGAAGTCCTGCGCCATCATGATTTCGGTCAGGTGCGTATCGGCTTCCATGGTGACGCGCTCCACGTCGGTCAGGAAGTTCATGATCTCGCCCTTGGCCACGGCGGCCACAGGGTCTTTCACCAGGGAGGCCACCACGCGGCGTGTCTCGGCCGCGATGAAGTCGTGCTGGGCCTTGGCCTGTTCGACCCGATTGAGCACCTTTTCGGCCGCTTCACCCGTGAGGCGCGCGATATAGGACAGGCGGCTCTGGGCGTCCGGCAGCTCGCCCATGGAGCCGCGCAGCTTGTCGGCGTAGCCCAGTTCGTTGAGCGAATCGTGGAGCTGGCGGGTCAGCAGGCCGATTTTGTGGTGGACATCGGTCGCGGGTTCCCCAGGGGTATGGTCGGGTGTATCCATGGCGTCACAGCCCCATCTTCTTGAGAATCAGCAAGACCTTTTCTTCAAGCGTGGCCTTGGTGAAAGGCTTGACGATGTAACCGGCGGCGCCGCCCTGGGCGGCTGCAACGATGTCTTCCTTGCGGGCCTCGGCAGTCACCATCAGCACCGGCAGGTGCTTGAGCTTGTCGTCTTTCTTGATTTCCGCCAGAAGCTGGAAACCGTTCATGTTGGGCATGTTGATGTCCGTCACCACGAAGTCAAACTTGCCGTTGCGCAGTTTGTTCAGTGCGGCGACGCCGTCCTCGGCCTCGTCGGCATCGGAGAACCCGCTCTCCTTGAGCAGATTGCGCACGATGCGTCGCATGGTGGAGAAGTCGTCAACGATCAAGAAGCGAAGGGCTGTGGTCACGTGGGACCCTTTCGGTCGAAATAGGCTGGTTGTATTGTCAAGTGTGGCAGGTTTGGTGACAAGTCGTAACGATCACCTGCCAGGCGTTGGATTTTCGCGTTTTTCCGTCGGCACTTCCGGAGCACTGGCCGCAGGAGTTCCCTTGCCCAGGAGGCGCTCTTCGGCCTCGCGGGTCAGCACCGTGATGGTAATACGGCGATTGGCGGGCGCGCGGGGATTCGTGGGTTCGAGCAGATCGCTGGCGGCCAGGCCGACCACGCGGCCGAGCCTGGAGTCGGGCATGCCGGCCGAGACCAGCTCGCGGCGCGAGGCGTTGGCCCGGTCGGCCGAGAGCTCCCAGTTGCTGTAGCCGCGCTCACTGTTGCCGTACGGAACGGCATCGGTATGGCCGGCCAGGCTGATGCGGTTCTCCACCCCGCCCAGGGCGGCGCCGATCTCGCGCAGGATGTCGCGCATATAGGGCTTCACCAGCGCGCTGCCGCTGTCGAACATGGGGCGGTTCTGGTCGTCCACGATCTGGATCTGCAAGCCGTCGGGGGTGACATCGATGCGGATCTGCGACTTGTACTCGTTCAGGCGCGGGTTTTCGGTGATCAGCGCATCGATCTTGGCCTGCAGGGCCTTGATGCGCTCCTGGTCCTGCTTGGCCCGTTCGGCGCGGGCGTTGTCGATGCTGGCCTTGCGGTTGTTGTCGGGGTCGGAGTCGGAACGGCGCACCTGGCCGTGCACCTTGGACAGGTCGTTGCCGCCGCCCGGGATCACGCTGGAGCTGTTGCCCGCGCCGTCGCCGCCGGTCATGGCCACCTTGAGCGGAGAGGCGAAATAGGCCGAAATGCCCTGCAGCTCCCCCTTGGCCGTGGAGCCCAGCAGCCACATCAGCAGGAAGAACGCCATCATGGCCGTCACGAAGTCGGCATAGGCGATCTTCCAGGCGCCGCCATGGGCGGCATGGCCGCCCTTCTTGACGCGCTTGATGATGATGGGTTGGAGCTTCTTTTCAGCCATGGTGGGGGTGGGCGCCTACTTCTTGCCCTTCACATGCCCTTCCAGTTCGGAGAATGTCGGTCTGTCGGTCGAGAACAACACCTTGCGGCCGAATTCGATGGCCGTGGCGGGGTTGTAACCCTGCATGCTGGCCAGCAGGGTCGACTTGATGCACAGGAATTCCTTGGCGGCATCTTCGCTCTTTTGTTCCATCAGGCCACCCAGGGGTTCCACGAATCCATAGGCCAGCAAAATCCCCAGGAAGGTCCCGACCAGGGCCGAGGCGATCATGCCCCCCAGCACCGAGGGGGGCTGGCCCACCGAGCCCATGGTGTTCACCACCCCGAGCACGGCGGCCACGATGCCGAAGGCGGGCAGGGCGCCGGCCAGGCGGGCAATCGCCGCCACCGGGGCGTGGGCCTCCTGGTGGTGGGTGTCGATTTCGTTGTCCATCAGGGCCTCGATCTCGTGCGAGTTGAGGTTGCCCGAGACCATCATGCGCAGGTAGTCGGTCGTGAACTCGATCACATGGTGGTCGCTGCCCACCGTGGGGTATTTCTTGAAGATCTCCGACTCGTGGGGGGTTTCCACGTCCTTCTCGATGGCCATCAGGCCTTCCTTGCGGGCCTTCTGGAGAATGTCGTAGAGCATGGCCAGCAGCTCCATGTAGCGGGCCTTGGTGTACTTGGAGCCCTTGAAGGCGGCCGGTACGGCCTTCATGGTCGCCTTGAGCACCTTGGGCTGGTTGTTCACCACGAAGGCGCCCAGCGCGCTGCCGCCAATGGTGATGAGCTCGAACGGCAGGGCCTTCAGGATCACCTGGATGTTCCCGCCGTGCACGATGTACACACCGAAGATGCAGACCATGCTGACGACGTAGCCAATGATGACGAACATGCTGATTCAGTTTGTTTTGGCGGGCGCCAGTCGGGGCTGGGCGGTTGCGGTGGAAACACGGCACCAGGCCGTATCGCTGGTTTTACTGTATCTGATTGTGCGCGAACCAGTCCCGTGAGCAAGCGGTAAAGCGCCCGCCACTTCACGGGTTGCACCGCTTGGGCGGGATTTCCGCCGGTTTTCCCGATTTCGGAGGCTCCCGGAGTGTTTATGCTACGCGATGGCAGGGGCTTTCGAGAACTGCAGTTTCCGCAAATCCCAATTACACACAGGTGATCTACAGATGAAAACAGGCCCGTTTGCGGATGTCCGCGCAGCATGGGAGTACCGTCCATGAAGGCTGTGTTGCTGGCCGGTGGCCTGGGCACCCGCATCTCCGAAGAGTCGCACCTGCGCCCCAAGCCCATGATCGAGATCGGTGGGCGGCCCATCCTGTGGCACATCATGAAGACCTATGCCGCCCATGGCGTCAACGACTTCATCATCTGCCTGGGCTACAAGGGCTACATCATCAAGGAATACTTCGCCAACTACTTCCTGCACATGTCGGACGTGACCTTCGACATGGCCGAGAACCGCATGGAGGTGCACCACCGCCATGCCGAGCCCTGGCGTGTGACGCTGGTGGACACCGGCGCCTCCACGCTGACCGGTGGGCGGCTCAAGCGCGTGCGCGAGTACCTGTCGCCCGATGAACCCTTTTGCTTTACCTACGGCGACGGCGTGGCCGATCTCGACATGGCCGCGCAGTTCGCCTTCCATGCGGCGCACGGCAAGCTGGCCACGGTGACGGCGGTGCTGCCGCCTGGCCGCTATGGCGCCCTGGTGCGTGACGGGGACGGCAAGGGTGCGGGTGTGAACGGCTTTGTCGAGAAGCCGCGCGGCGATGGCGGCTGGATCAATGGCGGCTTCTTCGTGCTGTCGCCAGCGGTGCTCGACCGCATCGAGGGCGATGCCACCCCCTGGGAGGCGGCGCCCATGGAGAGCCTGGCGCGCGATGGCGAGCTGATGGCCTTCGAGCACCATGGCTTCTGGCAGCCCATGGACACGCTGCGCGAGAAGAACCTGCTCGAAGAGCTCTGGCAAAGCGGCCAGGCGCCCTGGAAGTGCTGGTGAGCATGGCACTTCCCGATCCCGACTTCTGGCGCGGCAAGCGCGTGCTGCTCACGGGGCACACGGGCTTCAAGGGCAGCTGGCTGGCCCTCTGGCTGCAGCGCCTGGGTGCCCAGGTCACCGGCCTGGCGCTGCCACCGGCCACCGAGCCCAGCCTGTTTGCGCTGGCCGGCGTGGCGCAGGGCATGGACAGCCATGCCTGCGATGTGCGCGATGCAGCGGCCACGGCCGCCCTCGTCCGGGCAGCCTGCCCCGACATCGTGCTGCACCTGGCGGCCCAGGCCCTGGTGCGCCCCAGTTACGCAGCGCCGCTCGATACCTATGCCACCAACGTCATGGGCACGGCCCATGTGCTCGATGCCCTGCGGGGATTGCCGCAGGTGCGTGTCGCCGTGGTCGTGACCACCGACAAGGTCTACCGCAACCGCGAGTGGGTCTATCCCTACCGCGAGGACGATGCGCTTGGGGGGCATGACCCCTACAGCGCCAGCAAGGCCGCGGCCGAGATCGTGGCGGCGAGCTACCGCGATGCCTTTCTTGCCGCCCAGGGCGTGGCCGTGGCCACGGCGCGGGCCGGCAATGTGATCGGCGGCGGCGACTGGTCGCCCGAACGCCTTTTGCCCGATGCCGCCGCCGCCTGGTCCGCCGGCCAGACCCTGGTGCTGCGCAACCCGCACGCCACGCGCCCCTGGCAGCATGTGCTGGAGCCCCTGGCCGCCTACCTGCGCCTGGCCGAGCTGCTCTGGGCAGACGCCGCCAAGGCGGGTGCCTACAACTTCGGGCCTGCGCCGCACGAGGCGGCCACGGTGGGGCGCGTGATCGAGATCGCACAAGCCTCCTACCCCGCAGCACCCGTGCAGTACCAGAGCGACGCGAAGAACCCGCACGAAGCCGGCCTGCTCGCGCTGGACACGGCGCTGGCGCGCAACCGCTTGGGCGTCGCCCCGGTCTGGGCGTTGCCCCAGGCCGTCGGGCGCACCATGGCCTGGTACCGGGATTTCCATGTGGGCGCCTCGGCGCGCACCCTGTGCCTGTCCGATCTGGAGGCCTTCGAAATGGCCTGCCGGGGAGGCCTTGCGCCATGAGTCGCTTCACCGTGGAGGGGACGCCGCTGGCCGGCCTGGTGACCGTGCAGCGCCAGCCGCTCGCGGACAGCCGGGGCTTCCTGGCGCGCATGTTCTGCGCGCAAGACCTGGCGCCCGCGGGCTGGACCTGGCCCATTGCCCAGATCAACCACACGCACACCGCGCAGCGCGGCACGCTGCGGGGCCTGCATTTCCAGCACCCTCCTGCGGCCGAGGCCAAGCTCGTGAGCTGCCTGCGGGGCGCCGTGTGGGACGTGGCGGTGGACCTCAGGGCCGGGTCCCCGACTTTTCTGCAATGGTTCGGCCGCGAGCTGTCGGCCGCCAACCACTGGGCCATGCTCATTCCGCCGGGGTTTGCTCATGGCTTTCAGGCGTTGACCGACGATTGCGAAATGCTGTACCTGCACTCCGCGCCCTACGCGCCCGCCTCCGAAGGCGGGCTCGATGCGCTGGACCCGCGCCTGGCCATTGCCTGGCCGCTGCCCGTGGCAGAGCGCTCCGTGCGCGATGCCCAACATCCTTCCCTGGCGCCCGCTTTCCCCGGGTTGTCGCTGTCCTGACCGAGTTGTGCCCATGCAATGCCGCCACTGCGCCGCCCCCGTGACCCTGCCCATGGCAGACCTGGGTACCGCGCCCCCTTCCAACGCCTACCTGCGTGAACCCGCACTGCATGCGCCCGAGCGCTGGTACCCGCTCAGGGTGCTGGTGTGCGAGAACTGCTGGCTGGTGCAGACCGAGGACTTCGCGGCCGCCGATGCGCTGTTCGATGCCGACTACGCCTACTTCAGCTCGTTCTCCAGCAGCTGGCTGGCCCATGCCCAGGCCTATGTGCAGGAGATGGCCGAGCGCCTGGC
Organism: Acidovorax sp. FW305-C-20-28; assembly: GCF_058783375.1. Classification (NCBI taxonomy): domain Bacteria; kingdom Pseudomonadati; phylum Pseudomonadota; class Betaproteobacteria; order Burkholderiales; family Comamonadaceae; genus Acidovorax; species Acidovorax sp. FW305-C-20-28. Next base: position 33,357 of record NZ_JBYSYM010000036.1, read on the forward strand.
GCTGGGCGCACACAGCCAGGTGGTGGAGGTGGCCGCCAATGACGGCTACCTGCTGCAGTATGTGGCGGCGCGCGGCATCCCCTGCCTGGGTGTGGAGCCCACCGCCAGCACGGCCGCTGCCGCACGGGCGCGCGGCATCGAGGTCGTGGAGCGGTTCTTTGGCGTGGCGCTGGCCCGCGAGCTGGTGGCCCAGGGGCGCGCGGCCGATCTCACAGCGGCCAACAACGTGCTGGCCCATGTGCCCGACATCAACGACTTCGTGGCGGGCTTTGCCGTGCTGCTCAAGCCGCAAGGCGTGGCCACCTTCGAGTTCCCGCACCTGCTGCAGCTGGTGCAGCAGTGCCAGTTCGACACGCTGTACCACGAGCATTTCTCGTACCTGTCGCTCACGGCGGTCCAGCGCATCTTTGCCGCCAACGGCCTCACCGTGACCGACGTGCAGGAGCTGCCCACCCACGGCGGCAGCCTGCGCGTGTTCGCCCAGCGCAGCGATGCCATGCCCGTGGTACACGCCCGGGTGGGCGAGCTGCTGGCCCGTGAAACGGCTGCCGGCGTCTCATCTGCCGCGTTCTACGCGGGCCTGCAGGACGAGGCGCTGCGCATCAAGCGCGAGCTGCTGGCCTTTTTGCTCGACTGCCACGCGCGCGGGCTCACGGTGGGCGCCTATGGCGCAGCCGCCAAGGGCAATACCCTGCTCAACTTTGCCGGCGTGCGGGCCGACCTGCTGCCCTATGTGGTCGACCGCAATCCCGCCAAGCAGGGCCAGTTCCTGCCGGGCAGCCGCATTCCCATCGTGGACGAGGCACACCTGCGTGCACATCGGCCCGACCGGGTGCTGATCCTGCCGTGGAACCTGCGCGACGAGGTGACGGCGCAGCTGGACTATGTCCGGGCCTGGGGCGGGCAGTTTGCCGTGGCGGTGCCCCGGCTGGAGGTGTTCCCGTGATCGACATCCATGCCACGGCGCGGGTCTCGCCGCTGGCCGACATCGAGGACTCGGTGCGTGGCACGCGCATCGTCGTGGGCGCGCATTCGGTGATCGACAGCTTCGTCAAGGTCAAGCCTGCCGGTGGCTCCGGCGATCTGGTGCTGGGCGAGCATGTGGTCATCAATTCCGGCTGCGTCCTGTACACGGGCAACGGCATCCGCATCGGCAACCATGTTGCCATTGCGGCCAACTGCACTTTTGCGCCCGTGAACCACGCCTATGCCGAGCGGGGCCGCCTGATCCGCGAGCAGGGCTTTCAGGCCAGCAAGGGCGGCATCACGATCGAGGATGATGTGTGGATCGGTGCCAATTGCGTGCTGCTGGACGGGGCCGTGCTGCGCCAGGGCTGCGTGGTCGGGGCCGGCTCCATCGTGCGTGGAGAGCTCAAGCCCTACACCGTGTACGCAGGGCACCCACTGCGGGCCGTGGGGGCGCGCACGTGACCGCCTTCACGGTGCTGGGTGCCTCGGGCTACATTGGCAGCCACCTGGTGGCGCACCTCCGGGACCAGGGCCATGTGGTTTGGGCACCGGCCAGGGACGATGCGGACATCTTCAACCAGCCGCTCGGCCATGTCCTTTACTGCGTGGGCCTCACGGCGGATTTCCGTTCGCGCCCCTTCGACACGGTGGAGGCCCATGTCGGGCTGCTGGCCGAGGTGCTGCGTCGCGCGCAGTTCGACTCGCTGCTCTACCTGTCCTCCACGCGCGTCTACATGGGGGCGGCCAGCACCGACGAGGATGCGCCGCTGAGCGTGGTGCCGGGCGACCCGTCCTATCTGTACAACCTGTCCAAGCTGACCGGTGAATCCCTGTGCTACGCCAGCGGCCGTGCGGGCGTGCGCGTGGCGCGGCTGTCCAACGTGGTCGGGCCCGGGATGGATGCGCAGTCGGGCAACCTGGTGGCGGATCTCGTGCGCCAGGCGCAACAGGGTGCGATGCTGCTGCGAAGCGACCCGGCCAGTGCCAAGGACTACATTCACATCGACGACGTGGTGCAATGGTTGCCGCGCATCGCCCTGGGCGGCAGGTCGGCGACCTACAACGTCGCCAGCGGCCGGCAGACCACGCATGCCCAATGGCTTGAATGGCTGAGCGCGCACTATGCAAGCTCCTTTGAAGTGCAGGACGGCGCCTCGCTGCAGTCTTTCGCGCCGATCAGCGTGGCGCGCCTGCATTCCGAGTTCGGTGTGACGGCGCGGCAGGTGTGGATCGACAACAATTGGCGGTAGCCCGAGCTGGCTGCAGAAACGGAAAATTGCATGAAGAATCATTTGAGTGCTGCCTTTTTCGGGCTGCGCGACGGCCCGGGGTTCTTCCAGGGCATGCAGCAGTCGATCGATGGCATCGACGACCCCCAAGGCATCTATGCCGGCGACAACCTGTTCACGTACCACCGCAACCTGGGCTTCCTGGACGACGAGCCATTGATGCGGGCATTTGAAGCCCATGCGAGCACCATCGAAGAGAAGGCCGTTCTCTGGCGCATTTCCACCGTGCTGTGGGGGGTGCGCAATGGTTTGCGCCTGGAGGGTGATTTCGTGGAGTGCGCCTGCTACAAGGGCACCACGGCCCGCATCGTGTGCGATGCGGTGGATTTCGCCAACCGCCCCGACCGCCACTACTACCTGTACGACCTGTTCGATCACGACCCGTCCCTGCCCCACCATGCGATGCCCGAACACAGCAAGCAGCTGTATGCGCAGGTGAAGGAGCGCTTTGCGGGATTCGACAACGTCACCGTCACCCAGGGCAAGGTGCCCGAGGTGCTGGCCGATGTCGCCCCTCAGAAAATCGCCTTCATGCACCTGGACATGAACAATGCGGACGCGGAGGTTGGCGCGCTGGAGGTCCTTTTCGAGCGCATGGTCCCGGGCGCCGTCCTCATCCTGGACGACTACGGTTGGCTGGCCTACCGCGCGCAGAAGCTGGCCGAAGATCCCTGGTTTGCCAAGTACGGTTACCGTGTGCTCGAGATGCCCACGGGCCAAGGTTTGTTGATCAAGTAAGGCTATCCCTATGACCCCTTTGGAACAATTCAGCCAGGAGCGGCAGGCCCGCCTGCAGGCCTATGGCTCGGATGCCGACTTCAAGGCGCTGTCGCAGCAATGGCTGCAGGCCTCCATGCAGCGGCAGTATGTGTACAACTTCGACTGGATGGGGCGCCCCATCATCCAGTACCCGCAGGACATGGTGGCCATGCAGGAGCTGGTCTGGCGCGTGCGGCCGGACCTGATCATCGAGACCGGCATCGCCCACGGCGGCTCCCTGGTGCTCAGTGCCTCGCTGCTCGCCCTGCTGGACATGAGCGATGCCATCGAGGCCGGGACCACCCTCGACCCGCGGGTGTCGCGGCGCAAGGTGCTCGGAATCGACATCGACATCCGTGCGCACAACCGCGCAGCCATCGAGGCGCACCCCATGGCCAGCCGCATCGCGATGGTCCAGGGCTCGGCCATCGCGCCCGATGTGGTGGCGCAGGTGCGGGACTTTGCCAAAGGCTACCAGCGCGTCCTGGTGTGCCTGGATTCCATGCACACGCACGACCATGTGGTCGGGGAATTGGAGGCCTACGCGCCGCTGGTCACCCCGGGCAGCTACTGCGTGGTGTTCGATACCTTTGTCGAGGACATGCCGCCGCGCTTCTTCGCCGATCGTCCCTGGGATGTGGGCAACAACCCCAAGACGGCGGTGCGCCAATGGCTGGCCGGGCATGCCGAGTTCGAGATCGACACCGAGATGGAGCAGCGCCTGCAGGTGACGGTGGCGCCGTCGGGGTTCCTGCGCCGAAAGGGGTAGTCTCCCCGGGCGTCTTCGGCCCGGCTCAGATCACCAGGGGCGCCATGCCCATGGCCTGGGTGGCATGCCGCAGGTAGGTCACCGCGAATTCGGTATGGCCATGTGCGTGCTCGACCTCTGCAAGGCAAGCCAGCGCCACGGGATCGTTGGGAACGGCATTCAGCACGATCTCGGCCAGGGAGGTCACGGCAATCCAGTGGCGGTCCGATATCTGGGCGCTTGCGGCCTCGGCAGTGGTTGCAGGCCGTGCAGAGCCCTTGGCCTTCTCGACCAGGTCCTGCAAGCGCTGGTGGGCTTCCGCCAGGCCCACCCGGTGGCCGGGCTTCAGTCCGACCCCCGGCGCAGGCGGCTGCATCCACTCCTGCGGCAGGCCGGGCAACCAGCCCTGGATGGCCTGCATCTGGGCTTCGGCATCGTCCGGGTGCTCGGCACGGGCCAGCCACTGCAGCCACATGGCGCGCAGGCCCTCGCCAAAATGGTGGTTGAAGATGTCCTCGCGCATGAGGGCCGAACCCTCCACTTCGGCGCGCAAGCCCAGGCGCAGGGTGTTCAGCGCCTGGACATCGGCGGCCAGGCCGCATGCGATGCGGACGTAGTCCTCTGCCGTCTCGGCCAGCCATTCGGTGCGGCCCAGGTAGGTGAGCAGGCCCACGCCCATGCGGCTCTTGAAACTCTGGCCCACCATCGAGACGATGGGAACGCCCATCCACAGCACGTCGAAGGTGGTAGTGCCGCCCGTCAGGGGAAACGGGTCCAGCGCAATATCGATGCGGTGGTAGGTCAGGTACTGGTTGTCGCTGTGCAGGGCCACCAATTCCAGGCGCTCCGGGTCCAATCCCAGCCCCCGGCAGCGTTCCCGGTAGGCGTTGGCGAAATCGGGGCGGTTGAGGTTCTTGCCCTCGATGAGCAGGCGTGACCCGGGGACGGCCTCCAGGATCCGGCCCCACAGGGCCAGCACATCATCGGTGAGCTTGCCCAGGTTGTTGCACGAGCCAAAGGTGATGAAGCCGTTCTCCAGGGCCGGCGTGGGCCGCACCAAATAGCGGGGCTGGTAGCGCCACAGCGGGTTGCGGCTCATGGGGCGGTAGCAGGCGAACAGGGTGGGCAGGCGGTACAGCTGCTCGGTGTATTGCGCCTGGGCATCCGGCGGATCGGTGACTTCGTCGGTGAACTTGTAATCCACCGCGTCCAGCCCGGTCGTTGCCGGAAAGCCCAGCCACGATACCTGCACGGGGGCCGCCTTGTGGGCCATGGCCAGCAGCCCGTTGTAACCCGTGTGGCCTGCCAGGTCGATCAGGATGTCGATGCCCTGGGCGCGGATGGCCTGGGCCTGCTGCTCCGCGCTGAGGCCCGCCAGGCGAACGAAGTGGTCCACATGGTGCTGGACCCTTCCAGAGACATGGTCTTCGCGTGGGAAGAGGGAGAGCGCGAACACTTCGAACTGCCGCCGATCCAGCTGGGCCAGCAGGCCTTCCACGAAATACATCACGGAGTGGACCCGGAAGTCGGGCGACAGGAAGCCGATGCGCAGTTTCCGCCAGGGGTCTCCCCTGTGATCTGCGAAGTCCGGCCATTGGGGCTTGAGCGGGGGCTCGAAGACGCTCGCGAAATCGCGTGCCGCGCGGGCCAGACTGCCCGCATCCGCGCTGGGGTCGGCCAGCATGAACAGCAGGCGGTTGGTGTGGTTGGACACCTCCGTGGGGGTCAGCGCAATGGCGGCCAGGCAGTCCTGCACGGCCTCCCGCACCTGTCCCAGCTCGCGCCGATGGATGGACGTCTGCGTGAGGGCGGCCGAGCGTTCCTGGTCGTTGGTGGTCAGTGCCGCGGCTTTCTGCGCGGCGCTGAAGCCTTCTTCATGCCGGGCCAGCAGGTAGCAGCATTGCGACAGCTTGAGCCAGCAGATGGCTTTTTCGGGCCGCAGCTCGCACACTTTCTCCAGAATGGGCAGTGCCTGCGCATTCTGAGCGTGGTTGAGAAGCACGTTGCCGTAATTGATCAGCAGTTCTGCGTCGTTCGGCCACAGCAGTGCGGCATGGCGGTAGACGGTGATCGACTCGTCGCCCTTGCCCTGGCAGTCGAGGGCATAGCCCAGCAGCCGCGTGGCCTGCAGGTCACGCGAGTTCTTGCGCAGAATCTGTTTGCACAGCCGCACCAGAAGGTCCCAATCGCTGGCCTCCAGGGCTGCTGTCAGTCGGCCGTCCATTGGGGCTTTTTTTTTGCCGTGCACTGTGCATCCTTCGCGATCTGAATGGCGACAGTCTAGCCAATGGAGGATGCGCGCACCGTGGCCCAGACAGGCGCCGCGTCCATGGGGGCGGCCCGCGATGGCAATTACTGCAGGAGCTTCAGAACGCCCTGTGGGATCTGGTTGGCCTGGGCCACCATGGCCGTGCCCGCCTGTTGCAGGATCTGCGAGCGCGACAGGTTGGCGGTTTCTGCCGCGAAGTCCGCGTCCAGGATGCGCGAGCGCGATGCGGACAGGTTCTCGGACGTGATGTTCAGCGATGCGATGGCCGTCTCGAAGCGGGCCTGCAAGGCGCCCAGCTTGGCACGCTCGCCGTTGATATAGGCGAGGGCCGAGTCCACGGTCTTGAGGGCTTCGGTCGCCTTCTTGAAGGTGGTCACGTCCAGGTTGGCCACTTCCTGCAGGTCCGAGGCACTGTTGGCCGGCGTGGCCGTGTCGAAGGCATTGGTGGTCGTGGCATTGGTCGAAAAGGACTTTTCGGAGTCCAGCACCACATAGCCGCTGATGGTGGAGCTGTCTGCGCCCGACGCTGCAGCCAGGGTATCCGCCGCTCCGGCGGCGGTTCCGTCGGCCTGGAGCTTCTGGATGGTGACAGCGCCGGCATTGGCGCCCGAGGTGGCGCCTTTGTAGATACCGATGTCCTGGCCGGTCGCATTGGTCAGCACGATCCCGGTGCTGGTAGCGTTCAGCGAGGCGGTGACCCCCGTCTTGGCGGACTGCTCATTGATGGCGGAAATGGCGTTGGACAGGCCGTCCGAGGTGTTGATCGCGGAAACATTGAACGAGATCGACTGGCCGAGCGCGGGTGCGGTGGGCACGTTCTCCGAGCGCAGCTCGAAAGTGTAGGACCCCACGGAGGCGAAGGACAGGTCCACTTCGGTGCGTGCCGTGGCCGTCACACCCGTGTTCGCGGTCTGCAGGTTGATGTTGTCGGCCATCGCCTTGGACGTATCGTTGGCATTGATGGTGATGTTGCGCGAGCCCAGGGAGCCATTCACCGCCAGCGTACCGCCGGTCACGCCGTTGGCACCCCAGGTGCCTGCGTTGGCGCCGCTGCCCGCGCCGTTGGCCGACGTGTTCTGGTTGTTGCCGTACACCGTGGTGCGCAGGTTGGCCGTGGCCGCCACGATAGTCTGGTTGGCGTTGGCACCCACCTGGAACTGCTGCGTACCGAACGTGCCGTTGAGCAGTTTGGCGCCGTTGAACTCGGTCGTCTGGGAAATCCGGTCCAGTTCCGCGACCAGTTGGCCCACTTCCTGGTTCAGCGCCTGGCGGTCGCTGGGGCTGTTGGAGGCGTTGGCCGATTGCACGGCCAGTTCACGCACGCGCTGCAGAATGTCGCCCGCGGCTTTCATGGCGCCTTCCGTGACCTGGGCCAGGGAGATACCATCGTTGGCGTTGCGCGCCGCCTGGTTCAGGCCGCGGATCTGGCTGGTGAAGCGCTCGGAAATGGCCAGGCCGGCGGCGTCGTCCTTGGCGCTGTTGATGCGCAGGCCCGACGACAGGCGCTGGATGGAGGTGTTGAGCGAGGATTGACTCATGCCCAGGTTGCGCTGGGCCGTCAACGAAGCGACGTTGGTGTTGATCGTGGCTGCCATGGAATGCTCCTTGAGGCTTGAGTGGACATTTGTGCCTGAGGGGGACTACCACCGTCCGGGCAGGCGATACGGGAACGATGAGGAATTGTGGCCAAGGAGCCTCCCTGGCGTAGGCCCGATAAAGCGCCGAAAAGCCTGCCAACTTGCACTTTTGGCCCTAAAGTTTCCGGAGGCGGCGTCGAAAAGACTCACAACGGAAGGCAAACGCCCTCCGCCGTTCAACAGAAGGCCATGCAGGCGCTGTGGACCGTATAGCCGGGTGCCTTACCTGGCACCAGGTTGGCGGCAACGCCATTTCAGTCAGTTCTTTTCAGGAGATTTGCCATGGCATCCACCATCAATACCAACGTCGCTTCGTTGACGGCCCAGCGCAATTTGGGCATGAGCCAGACCTCGCTCAACACTTCCATCCAGCGCCTGTCGTCGGGCTTGCGCATCAACAGCGCCAAGGACGACGCCGCCGGCCTGGCCATTTCCGAGCGCTTCACCAGCCAGATCCGCGGCCTGAACCAAGCTGTTCGCAATGCGAACGACGGTATCTCCCTGGCGCAGACGGCTGAAGGTGCCCTGAAGGCTTCCGGCGACATCCTGCAGCGTGTGCGTGAACTGGCCGTGCAATCGGCCAACGCCTCCAACAGCGCCGGCGACCGCCAGGCCCTGCAACAGGAAGTGGGCCAGCTGGTCAGCGAACTCGATCGCATCTCGCAGACCACTGAATTCAACGGTGCCAAGCTGCTCAACGGCACGTTCGGTACTCAGCAGTTCCAGGTGGGTGCCAACGCCAACCAGACCATCGTGGCGGCCACGGCCAACCTGCGCACCAGCGTCTACGGCAACAACCAGAACACGTCGGCCAACGGCTCGGGCAGCGGCGCCAACGCCGGTACCTGGGGTGCCAACGGCGTGACCGGCGGTACGCTGGCGGTGAACGGTGCCCTGGGCTCCAAGAACATCACCATCGCTGCCAACGACACGTCCAAGACGATGGCCGACAGCATCAACAAGGAAACCGCGAACACCGGCGTGACGGCCACGGCCCGCACGGAAGTTCAACTGAGCTTCGAGTCCGTGGGCGCCTACACCTTCGAACTGCGCTCGGACAACACGCCCACGGGCACGAACCTGGGCCAGTCGATTTCGTTCAACGTGACGGCGCTCGCTACATCGGATGGCCTGTCGAACGCCATCTCCGCGATCAACGAGCAGTCGTCCAAGACGGGTGTGACCGCGTCGCTGAACTCCACCAACAACGGCATCATCCTGACCAATGCCACGGGCAATGACATCGGTATCTACAAGGGTGCAGCCTCCGGCGTGAACGCAGGTGCGGTCAACATCCAGAAGCTGCAGGCCGATGGCACCGCCATCGGTGCGGCCGACACGCTGGCTGCCGCCTCGGGTGCCGACTCTTCGACCGTCAGCGGCTATGTCGTGCTGGACTCCGACAAGTCCTTCTCGACCGTGGCCACCACGACCAACGCCTTCAGCACGGCAACGGCCGCCAACTCGGCCTCCGATCTGCAGGAAGTCGCCAACCTGGACGTGACCACCTTCAAGAAGGCGACCGAAGCCCTCAAGACCGTGGACTCCGGCCTGGCCTACATCAACGGTGAGCGCGCCAAGCTCGGTGCTCTGCAATCGCGCTTCGAGACCTCGATCGCCAACCTGCAAGTGACGTCGGAGAACCTGTCTTCTTCCCGCTCGCGCATTCTGGACGCTGACTTCGCGGCTGAAACCGCCAACCTGTCGCGCTCGCAGATCCTGCAACAGGCTGGTACGGCGATGGTGGCCCAGGCCAACCAGTTGCCACAAGGTGTGCTGGCCCTGCTGCGTTAAGCGCACAATGGCTGGCAGGGTCTGAAAAGGCCCTGGTGCATCGGCGGCGACAGTTTTCCTGTCGCCGCCTTTTCACCTTGAGGCGCTCTGTGCCGACCGCGGCGGCGGCGCAGAAGGCTTCTGAGAGAAAGAAGCGCGTGCCAGGAGCGCTGGAATTGGCAGGTTTCCTGGTGTGAATAAGGACGTTACTGGCGCCCGATTGGCTCCATAATTTCCTTTGGACAGTTCAGGAGGTTTGTATGGCAACCATTTCATCCCCAGGGCTCGGCACCAATGGGCTTGATGTCAAGAACATCATTTCCCAGTTGGTCGCGCTGGAAAAGAAGCCCCTCGATACGCTGAAGTTGCAGGCAGCAACGGTCAATACCAAGATTTCCGCCTACGGCCAGATCAAGTCGCTGGTTTCCACGCTCGCCGATGCGGCGGGCAAGCTCACCAGCGTGACCGGCTGGAATGGGGTCTCCACAACGTCCTCGGATTCCAAGTTCGTGTCCGCCACCGCGATCGGGGGCACCCTGCCCACGACCTTCAGTGTGGAAGTGCAGGGTCTCGCCAAGGCCCAGGCCACTGCGTCGGCTGCGCTTCTGCCGGTGGGCGGCGCCCTCGGTGCCGGCACCTTGCGCCTGGAGCTGGGCAAGTGGAGCGTGGCACCCGCCTCCTTCACGCCGGGCAGCGGCCAGCCTGTCGATATCTCCATCAGTGCCAGCGACAAGCTGACGGATGTGGCAAGCAAGATCAATGGCAGCACGGCAGGGGTGACGGCCTCGGTGCTGTCCGATGCATCCGGTGAGCGCTTGCTGCTGCGCAGCAAAAGCACGGGCGAGGAGTTCGGCTTCCGCCTGAGCGTGATGGAAGGGGGCGATACCGACATCGCCAGCGCCGGCAACACCGATGCCACGGGCCTGTCGCGCCTGGTGGCGGGCAGCACAACGACGCAGGCGGCGGCCAATGCCAAGGCCACGGTCAACGGCATCGCGGTGTCGTCGGCCACGAACACCTTTGCCACCACGGTCTCGGGTGTGACCTTCAAGGCCGAGCAGGTCACGACGGCCCCCATCGAGATCACCGTGGGCAAGGACACCACGGCCATCAAGGCCAATGTCGATGAGTTCGTCAAGGCCTACAACGCCATCAACCAGTTGATGCAGGACGCCACCAAGTACGACGCCAAGACCAATTCGGCCGGGCTGCTGCAGGGTGACTCGACGGCCATCGCCCTGCAGAACACCTTGCGCAATGCGCTGCAGTCGGTCACCACGGGGGGCGGGGCCTTCCAGCGGCTGGCCGATGTGGGCCTGACCCAGCAGCTGGGTGGCGACCTCGCCCTGGACTCCACCAAGTTCAACAAGGCCCTGACGGAAAACCCGGACGACCTGAAGAACCTGTTCCGCAACACGGCCAGCGGCTCTGCCGAGGGCATTGCCGTGAAGATCAAGGCCGTCACCACCAACCTGCTGTCCGCCGATGGCTTCTTCAAGTCCAAGGACGATACGCTGCAGCTCTCGCTCAAGCGCAATGCCAAGGACCAGGCCACGGTGAACGACAAAGTGGATGCGTTCGAGAAGCGCATCACCGCGCGTTACAACGCGCTGGACAAGCAGATGGCCTCGCTCAATGGCCTGAACGCCTACATTGCGCAGCAGGTGACCACCTGGAACAAGTCGACCTGACGGAAAGCCTTCAGTTTTGTCGGCGCCGGCCGATAAATAGAACATCACACCGTAAGGACCACCCCATGTTCAGCGCCCACAACCCCCGTGCAGCCAACGCCTACCAGCGCATCAATGTGGAAACCAGCATGCACACGATCGACCAGCACCAGCTGGTCAGCCTGCTGTATGAGGGTGCCCTGAACTCCATCGCCACGGCGCGCGGCGCCATGGCGCGCGGTGACATCCTCGGCAAGTGCAACGCCATCTCCAAGGCGGTGCGCATCATCGAGGAAGGCCTGAGCACCGCGCTGGACCCGGTCGACGGTGGCGAGCTGGCGCAGAACCTGGGGGCCTTGTACGACTACTGCGTGCGCCGCCTGATCCTGGCCAACGCGCGCAACGACGACGCCATGATGCAGGAAGTGATGCGCCTGATCGAGCCGGTTGCGCTCGGTTGGAACGAGATCAAGAAAAACAACAACGGCACGGCGCCATCCGCTGATGCCAACGCTTCGGGCCAGCCTGTGCTGGTGGAGGCATGAACCATGTCCCACATGCTGATTGATTACTACAAAGCCATCGAAGACAGCAGCGCGAAAATGCTGGAGGCCGCCAAGCTCAAGGACTGGGATGGCGTGGTGCGCTACGAGGGGGCCTGCGCCGTGCTGATCGAGCAACTGCGCTTCAAGTCCCAGGAGCACGAGCTGCTGCCCGAACACCGCCGCGAGAAGACGCGCATCATGCAGCGCATTCTGCGCAACGATGCCCAGATCCGCTGCCTGGCCGAACCCTGGCTGGCACAGTTCGAACACCTGTTCGAAGGCCAGCCGCAGATGATGCACTGACCGGGGTTGTGTGAGGGGGGGCGGTCAATCTGGCCGGTCCCTTGCCCCTGGTTCTGCTTCTTTCGCAAAAAAAGCCACCGCACGTCGCGAGACGTGCCGGTGGCTTTTTGCTTTTTTGCCGCGGGGGCGCGGACTGAGGAGGATAGAGTCGGGGCTGGCCGTCAGCCGCAGGTCAATGAATCACTTGGTGAATCCAAGGCGCCGACTGCGAGGTATTGGTGCTGAAATTCGGGGTAATGAAGTGGTATGGGGGTGTTTACCCGCCTCACACCTGCATGTTCATGATGTCGGTATAGGCCTGCACCATGCGGTTGCGCACATGCAGCGTGGCCTGGAAGCCGATCTGCGCCTTCTGGATGGCCACCATGGTCTCTTCCAGGCTGACCGAGGGATTCTCCAGCTGGACTTCCTTTTGCAGGTCGCCCGACTTGTTCTGTGCGGCGCTCACGGACTGCAGGGCCCCCTTGAGCGCGCCCGAGAAGCCCACATCGTTGCCTTCGGCCTGCGGCATGGCGGCGCGGCGCGCCATGCCGGCACCCGTCATGGGGGTGGTGGAGCTGGTGATGCGGAGGTCCATGGCGGTGTCCGTTGGGGATGGGGGATGTTGTGATCGTAGCCAGGCCCTGGCCGGCCATCATGGGGAATAGATGGTCAAAGGGGCGGCTTATCGGCAGAACATGGGGAGACCTTGAGCCGAATAATCGAGCCCACGCCAAGGTCCGTTGCCGGGCCCCACCTATTGGAAAAGCACGATGTCTGCAGTTGCCGAAGTCCCACTCGCTCCGCTCGCACCTCCCGCTGCCACCCCCAGTCCCAACTGGCTGCAGCGGTTGACCAGCCTCGACCGGGCCCAGCGCATGCGCCTGGGCGTGGGGGTGGCGCTGCTCGTGGCCATTGCGGTCGCTGCCATCGTGCTGGGCCGCCAGCCCGACTACCGCGTCCTGTTTTCCAACCTGAACGACAAGGATGGCGGCGCCATTGTGGCCCAGCTGTCCACGATGAACGTTCCCTACAAGTACGCCGAAGGCGGCGGCGCGATCCTGATTCCCTCCGAAAAGGTGCACGACGTGCGCCTGCGCCTGGCGACCCAGGGCCTGCCCCGCGGCTCGGTCACGGGCTTCGAGCTGATGGAGACCAACCGCTTCGGCATGACCCAGTTCCAGGAGCGCCTGAACTTCCAGCGTGGCCTGGAGGGTGAACTGACGCGCTCCATCCAGGCCCTGTCCTCGGTGCAGAGCGCCCGCGTGCACCTGGCCCTGCCCAACCAGAACGGCTTCTTCCGCGAGCAGCAAAAGCCCTCGGCCTCGGTGCTGGTCAGCCTGCACCCCGGCCGCTTCCTGGACCGGGCCCAACTGGCCGGCATCGTCCACCTGGTGGCCTCCAGCGTCCCCGAGCTGGCTCCCTCGGCCGTGAGCGTGCTCGACGACACGGGCAAGCTGCTGTCGCAGTCGCCTGACGGCGCTGGCGCCAATGCCATCGACGCCCAGCAGATGCTGTACGGCCAGCAGATCGAGCAGCAGCTCACGCGCCGCATCCAGGAGATCCTGGAGCCCGTGGTCGGCCGCAACAATGTGCGGGCCCAGGTGTCTGCCGAACTGGATTTCAGCCGCACCGAGTCCACCTCCGAGCAGTTCCGCCCCAACCAGACCCCCGATGCCAAGGCGGTGCGCAGCCAGCAGATGCTGGAAACCTCCGGCACGGCCCAGAAGACCGCCACCGGTGTGCCTGGCGCCGTTGCCAATCAACCGCCCGCACCCTCGGCTGCACCCATCAATGGTGCCAATCCTGCGCCACAGGCTGCCGGCCAGCAGGGCTCGGAAGAGTCTTCCAGCAAACGCGAGTCCACCACCAACTACGAAGTGGACAAGACCGTGCGGGTCGTGCGTGGCAACAACTGGGCCATCAAGCGCCTGAACGCCGCCGTGGTGGTCAACTACCAGTCGGCCGAAGACAAGGGCAAGACCGTCACCAAGGCGCTCACCCCCGAGCAGCTGGAGCAGATGAAGGCGCTGGTGCGTGAAACCATTGGCTTCAACAGCGAGCGCGGCGATTCGGTGAACATCATGAACACGCCGTTCCAGGTGGAAGCCGCTTCCTCGACCGACGTGCCGCTGTGGAAGCAGCCCGAGGTCATCGACGTGGCCAAGAGCTTTGCCTGGCCGGTGGGAGCCCTGCTGTTTGCCGCCATGGTGCTGCTGGGCCTGGTGCGCCCGGCGCTCAAGGGGGCGGCGGAACCCAAGACGTCCAAGGCCGGCGAACTGCCCAGGGCCGGCGGACAGCTCGATGCCATCGAGGCCGAGCAGCCCGATCGCCCGGCTTTGCCGTCCCCTGGCAAGAAGGACGAGAATGTGGTCGCCACGCCAGAGCAGCTGCGCCTGGAAGAGGCACGCGTGCTGGCCAAGGAAAACCCCGTGGCCGTCGCCAATATTCTCAAATCCTGGGTGAACGGCGAAAATGCCTGAGCCCGTCGCAGCTTCACACGCTTGGATAGCCCATGGATGAACAAGGTCTCAACGACGCAGCCATCATGCTGATGTCCCTCGGCGAGGAGGAGGCTGCCGAAGTCTTCAAGCACCTCTCGCCCAAGGAGGTCCAGAAGCTGGGCGAGACCATCGCGCGCATGAAATCGGTGTCGCGCGAGAAGGTGGACAGCGTGATCAACCGCTTTGCCGATGCCGCGGCCGCGCAGAGCCTGCTGGTCTCGGACACCGGCAACTACGTGCGCGCCGTGCTCAAGCGCGCCCTGGGCGATGACAAGGCCTCGCTGCTGATCGACCGCATCCTGCAGGGCGGGGACGTGTCGGGCATCGAAAGCCTCAAGTGGATGGACCCACTCTCGGTGGCCGAACTGCTGCGCAACGAACACCCGCAGATCGTCGCGGCCATCCTGGTGCACCTGGACAGCGAGCAGGCCTCGGGCATTCTGATGCACCTGACCGACCGCCAGCGCAGCGAGATCCTGCTGCGCGTGGCCACGCTCGAAGGCATCCAGCCCACGGCGCTCAAGGACCTCAACGAGGTGCTGTTCAAGGTGCTCGCCGGCGGCGACAAGATCCGCAAGAGTTCGCTGGGTGGCGTCAAGGCCGCGGCCGAGATCATCAACCTGCTGGGCTCCAACATGGATGCCGTGGTGATCGAGTCCATCCGCGGCTACGACCCGGACCTGGCGCAGAAGATCATGGACAAGATGTTCGTGTTCGAAGACGTGCTCAAGCTCGACAACACCGCCATCCAGGCCGTGCTCAAGGAAGTGGCGTCGGAGACGCTCATCGTCGCGCTCAAGGGGGCCGTGCCCGAACTGCGCGACAAGTTCCTGTCCAACATGTCCTCGCGCGCGGCCGAAGCCCTGCGCGAAGACCTGGAATCGCGCGGCCCGATGCGCCTGTCCGAAGTGGAAGCGCAGCAAAAGGAAATCCTCAAGACGATCCGCCGCCTGTCCGACGAAGGCCAGATCGTGATCGGTGGTGGTGGCGACGATGCCTTCGTCTAGCCAACGCTCCTACTCGCGCTTCATCCCCAGCGAAGAGGTGGGGGTGGTCACGCAATGGAAGTTCGGCGCCGTGGACGGTTCCGAACCGGAGGAGCCCGAACCGGAGGTCCTGCCGGAGCCCGAGCCGCCGCCACCCGATCCCGCCGAGGTGGAAGCCGCACAGCTGGCTTTGGTGCAGCAGGCCTGCGATGCCGCGTTTTCCCAGGGTCTCGCGCAGGGCCAGTCCGACACCGCGCTCGAATGGCAACAGCGCATGGACGACTATGTGGCCGGCCAGGCGCAGGAGATGTCCCAGAGCATCGCCAGTGTCGTGAGGTCCCTCGAAGAATCCTTGACCGCCATGCAGCAGCGCATGGCGCAGGACGTGCTGGCGCTGGCCTGCGACATCGCCCGCGAGGTGGTGCGGCGCGAGCTCTCGGTCAGCCCCGATGTGCTGGAGCCCGTGGTTCGAGAGGCCGTGGGCATGCTGGTGGCCGAGGGCCGGCCCGCCCTGGTGCGCCTGAACCCGGCGGACATGGGGGCGGTGGAGCAGCCACTGCGCGAGGAACTGGGTGCTGGCATCCAGTGGATGGCCGATGCGGCCATCCCCGCAGGCGGTTGCCTGGTCGAATCCGGCGGCACGGTGGTCGATGGCAGCGTGAGCAAACGCTGGGAGCGCGCCATTGCCTCGCTGGGCCTGGAGTCCCCCTGGCAGGAGAGCGGCGATGAGCGTTGATGCCCCTGCCGACAACGCCTGGACGCAGTTCATGGACGACGCGCGCGAGCGCGTGCGCACCCGTGCACCGCTGGAGACGCGCGGCACCCTCACCAAGCTGACCGGCCTGGTGCTCGAGGCCGCAGGCATCCGCGTGCCCGTGGGCTCGCAGTGCATGGTGCAGATGCCGGGCCACACGCCGGTGCTGGCCGAGGTGGTGGGTTTTTCCGCCGACCGGGCCTTTCTGATGCCCGCGGGCGATATCCACGGCCTGTCCAGTGGCGCCAGTGTGGTGCCGGCGGCGCCCTATGTGGCATCCCCTCGGCTGGGCGAGACCTCCCGGGGCAGCCAGAAGGCCGGCGTGCTGCGCCTGCCCATGGGCGATGGATTGCTGGGGCGGGTGGTGGATTCCCAAGGCATACCACTGGACCATGGCGGCCCCATCCAGGACGTGGTGTCCGAACCCATGGACCGCCGCCAGATCAATGCCATGGACCGCGACCCGGTGCGCCTGCCGCTGGACACGGGCGTGCGCGCCATCAATGCGCTGCTCACCGTGGGCCGAGGCCAGCGCCTGGGCCTGTTCGCCGGCTCGGGCGTGGGCAAGAGCGTGCTGCTGGGCATGATGGCCCGGTACACCGCGGCCGACGTGATCGTGGTGGGCCTCATCGGCGAGCGGGGCCGCGAGGTCAAGGAGTTCGTCGAAGACATCCTGGGCGAGGAGGGCCGTGCGCGCTCCGTCGTCGTGGCCGCCCCGGCCGATGCGCCGCCGCTGTTGCGCATGCAGGGCGCTGCCTACGCCACGGCCGTGGCCGAACACTTTCGCGACAAGGGCAAGCATGTGCTGCTGCTCATGGATTCGCTGACCCGCTACGCCATGGCGCAGCGCGAGATCGCGCTGGCCATCGGCGAGCCACCGGCCACCAAGGGCTACCCACCCTCGTGCTTTGCCAAGCTGCCGGCGCTGGTCGAGCGCAGCGGCAACGGCCTGCATGGCGTGGGCTCGATCACGGCCTTCTACACCGTGCTGTCGGAGGGCGACGACCAGCAGGATCCGATCGCCGATGCCGCGCGCGCCATTCTGGACGGGCACTTCGTGCTGTCGCGCGCGCTGGCCGAGTCGGGGCATTTCCCTGCCATCGACATCGAGCAATCGGCGTCGCGCGTGATGCACAACGTCGTGTCCCGTGGCCACTTCGACGTGGCGCGGCGCTTCCGGGCCGTGTACTCGCGCTACCAGAAGAGCCGCGACCTGGTGCAGGTGGGGGCCTACATGAGCGGCTCCGACCCCGCGCTGGACGAGGCCATCCGCCTGCAGCCGCAGATGGCGGCCTTTCTGCAGCAGGACATGTTCGAGGCATCCACCATGGACCAGAGCGTGAATGCCATGGCCATGGTGCTCGACCAGTAAACACACCGAGGCCGCACCATGTCCGCGCTCAATGCACTCATCGTCGCTGTCGAGATCGCTTCGCGCAAGCGCGACGAAGCCCGCCAGGCGCTGCGCGAGGCCCAGGCCGTGCAGCAGGCGGCGCAGGCACAGCTGAGCCAGCTGCAGGACTATGCGCGCGAGACCGAGCAGCGCTGGGGCATGCAGGCGGACACCACCGTCAAGCCCGAGGTGATGTTCCACCACTACCAGTTCATGGGCCGCCTGGACCATGCGGCCGGCCTGCAGACCAGCGTGGTCGGCGACCAGGCGGAGCGCGTGGAGCGGGCGCAGCGCACGCTGATGGAGACCGAATTGCGCCTGGCCAGCCTGCGCAAGGTGCTGGAGGCGCGGCGCCTCGAGCTGGAACGGGCCCAGGCCCGCATGGACCAGAAGCAGACCGATGAGCGGGCGGCGATGCAGTACAGCCGCCGGGTGAACGATCGATAGGACGACAGGGCAGGAGTTTTGACCATGGAACAAGCACGCATATCCACCCCGCAGGGAACCCAGTCGCCGCAAGCGGCCCGTACACGCCAACACACTGCCCAGAAAGGCACGACGGACGATGCCGCAGGGGCGGGCGCCGCGCAGGCCGGCAGCTTCCTGGCCCTGCTGGCCGCACAGGACCCGGAGCTGATTGAGGGGGACCCGCTGGCCGCGGACCCCGGTGCCGGGGATGCCTCCCTGCTCGCGCAAAACCCGGGCGATCCGTCGGCGCTGGCGGGACTCCAGGCCTTGGCCGCTGCGGACAGCATGGCGGCCCAGCGGTGGCAAGGGCTGGTGGGGCAGGGCGCGGTCGCCGCGGGGGGCGATGGCGCAGGCGCGGGCCTGTCCACCGTGGGCCTGGGTGGGTCGGCACGTGGTGCCCTGGCAGGCCTGGGACAGGACGCCGATGCGGCAGCCCTCAACGGCCGCCTGCTGGCGCAAGGCATGCCGGCGGCCGATGGCCTGGTGGCCCAGACGGCCACACTGGACGGCGGTGCACAGGGTGCACAGACACCCTCCACCGCCACCATGGGATTCGGCCGCCAGTTCTCGCGCATGCACGCAGCGGCGCTGCAGCGTGGCGGTGAGGCGGCCAGTGCTGGCCTCGCGGGTGCGGGCGACACGGCGGCAGCACGCACGGGCGGCCGGGCCGACGCCAAGCAGGTGGCATCGACCGCAACCGATCTGTCGGCCACCTCCCCTGCGCTGGCGGCGCTGGTGCGCGAAGCGGGGGCGGGCGCCCACCGGGCCTCTGCCGACAACCTGGGCGCGGCTGGCATGGATGCGGCGGCCCTGGCCAGCCAGGACCCGACAGCCGCGGTGACGGCGACCGGCACACGCAGCGCGGATGCAGGCGCCGGTGATTCCTCTGCGCAGGCGGGGGCGGGCGGGCTGGCCGAGGCCGGCGCGGATGCTTCTTCCACCTATTCCGTGGACGGCACCTCGGGTGCTCAGGGCTTTGACGAGCTGGCCCAGGCCAGCATGGAAGAGCAGTTGGCGGAGCAGGTGACCTACTGGGCCAACCAGAAGAGCCAGAACGCCGAAATGACCCTGAACCGGGACGGCCAGCCCCTGGCGGTGACCGTGTCCCTGTCGGGCAACGAAGCCCATGTGAGCTTCCGCAGCGACCAGGAGCAGACCCGCACGCTGCTGGACCAGAGCATGGCGCAACTGAGCGACCTGCTGCGCGGGGAGGGCCTGGTCCTGTCGGGCATGACGGTGGGCACCTCGGGCGGGCAGGGGGCGGCAGCGGGCGATGGCGGGCAGCAGCGCGATGGCCGCTCCGGGGAGGGCCAGCAGGCCACGGTCAAGGTCGCAGGCCCCACGGATGTGAGCCAGCGGCTGGCGGGCAGCAGCACGCGCAGCAGCGGGGTCGACGTCTTCGTCTGACAAGCCCGGGGCACAGGGGCGCATGGCCGCAGGCGCCATGCCACCCCCGTGGCACGCTGAATGCCATGGTTTTCGGTATGTATTCTGGCTATTATCGGGTCGGCAGCTGCGCCACAATCGGGGCATCCGCAGGTGGCGCCGTCGACCGCGGGGTGCCACCACCGAATCCCATCTAAGGAACCAGCCACGTGTCTGCCAATGCTGCCGCTCCGGCCAAGGAGAAGCCCAAAAGCAAGAAGATGCTGATCATCGTGGTCGCTCTGGTGCTCGTGCTGGGCATCGGGGGCGCTGCGGCTTTCTTCCTGCTGGGCAAGAAGAAGCCTGCCGGCGACGAGGAAGAGGGCGCTGCGGCGGAGCCGGCCCACCAGACGGCCAAGGCGCCTCCGACCTTCCTGCCCTTCGAGAACATGGTGGTCAACCTGGCCGACCCGGGGGGCGACCGGTTTGCGCAGATCGGCATCACGGTCGAGGTGGCCGATGCCAAGACGGCCGAGCAGATCAAGGCCTATTTGCCCTCCATCCGCAGCAGCGTGCTGCTGCTGGTCTCCCAGCGCACCTCCGGGGAACTGCTGGCGCGCGAGGGCAAGGAAAAGCTCGCCAAGGACATTCTGCGCGAGGTCTCGCGCCCGCTCGGCTACACCGTGCCGCGCGACCGGCCCAAGCGCGCCGCCTCGGCCGAGGACGAGGATGAGGACGATCGCCCCGTGCGCAAGCCGCCGAGGAATCCGGTACAAGGCATTCTTTTCTCCAGCTTCATCATCCAGTGACGCAAGGACAATCCTGCCATGAGTGATTCATTCCTATCGCAGGAAGAAGTTGATGCCCTTCTGGAAGGCGTCACGGGCGAGAGCCAGAAGTCCGTCGAGGAAGTGGCCGAATCGGGGTCGGTACGCAACTACGACATCTCGAGCCAGGAACGCATTGTCCGCGGCCGCATGCCGACGATGGAAATCGTCAACGAGCGGTTTGCGCGCAATTTCCGCATCGGCCTGTTCAACTTCATCCGCCGCAGCCCCGAGATTTCGGTGGGCACCGTGTCGGTGCAGCGCTACAGCGCCTTTCTGCGCGAGCTGGCCGTGCCGACCAACTTCAACATCGTGGCGATCCGCCCGCTGCGCGGCAGCGGCCTGATCGTCTGCGAGCCATCCCTGGTGTTCGGCATCATCGACACGCTGTATGGCGGGGTGGGCAAGTTCCAGACGCGCATCGAAGGGCGTGATTTCTCGCCCACCGAGCAGCGGGTGATCAACCGGCTGGTCGATGTGATCTGCGCCGAGTACAAGAAGGCTTGGCAGGGCATCTACCCGCTGGAGCTCGACTACCAGCGCTCGGAAATGCAGCCGCAGTTCGCCAACATCGCCACGCCCAGCGAGATCGTGGTGTCCACCGCGTTCCAGCTGGAAATCGGCGACCTGTCGGGCGCCATCCACGTCTGCATGCCCTATGCCACGCTGGAGCCCATCCGCGACGTGCTGTACTCCTCGACGCAGGGCGACTCCATCGAGGTGGACCGGCGCTGGGTGCGGGTGCTCACACGCGAGATCCAGGCGGCCGAGGTGGTGCTGGTGGCCGAGCTGGCCAAGGCCGACGCCACGGTGGAGCAACTGCTGGCGATGAAGCCCGGTGATTTCATCGAGCTCGACCGGGAGCCGCGCATTCGCGCCTCCATTGGCGGTGTTCCCATCTTCGAGTGCCAGTATGGGACCCACAATTCGAAATATGCCATCCGTATCGAAGAGTGTTTGCGCAATTCGGACATGAGCTGGCTGGGAGAAAAAGATGTCAACTGAAGACGACAACAACAAGGACGCTGCGGCCGAGGACCCGTTTGCCGGCTGGGCCGAAGCGCTCGAAGAGCAAAAGAGCTCGGACGCCAAACCGGGCGATGCCGAGCAGGGCGGCCCGCTGTCCGGCGATGCGGTGCGCCCGTCCTCGTCGACCAACAGCGATGGCACCGTCAACGACATCAACATGGTGCTGGACATTCCCGTCCAGCTGTCCGTGGAACTGGGCCGCACCAAGGTGCCGATCAAGTACATCCTGCAACTGGCGCAGGGCTCGGTGGTCGAGCTCGATGCGCTGGCCGGTGAACCCATGGACGTGCTCGTCAACGGCTACCTGATCGCCCAGGGCGAGGTGGTGGTGGTGAACGACAAGTTCGGTATTCGCCTGACGGACGTGGTGACGCCCTCGGAGCGGCTGCGGCGCGTGAGCCGTGGCTGACGGGGGCAATGCCATGGGGATGACCCAGACGCTGGTCGTCGTCGTCCTGTTCGTGGGGGCCATGGCCTGCCTGCCCTGGCTCATCAAGCGACTGCAGCAGCACCAGGCGAGCGGAGGCCTGTCGGCAGGCTCCGCGTCGCGCGTGCTCTCGGCCGTGGCCGTGGGGCCCCAGCAAAAGGTGGTCACCGTCGAGGTGGGGCCCGAGGGCGCGCGCACCTGGCTGGTGCTTGGTGTCACGGCGCAGCAGGTCACCTGCCTGCATGTACTGGCCGCTCCGTCCGCCAACGCTGTACCGGCTGCCCTGCCGGTGGTGGCGTCCGATGCGTCCGCCTTTGCCCGCGAAATGGCGGCCGCCGAGGCGCGCAAGGAGCCGCATGTCTGACCTGGCGCGCCCTGCGATGCTGCTGCGCGCCGCGCGCCTGGCCGCGCTGGCCGCCATCGGGCTCCTGGCCTGGCAGGTGCCGGCCCTGGCGCAGACCGGCGCCACGCCCTCGGCTCCGGGAACCCTGCCCGTGCTGATCGGTTCCGGCAGCGGCGGGTCGAGCTACTCGGTGCCGATCCAGACACTGCTGTTCTTCACGGCCCTGTCCTTTCTGCCGGCCATCCTGCTGCTGATGACGGGGTTCACGCGCATCGTCATCGTGCTGTCGCTGCTGCGCCAGGCGCTGGGCACGCAGTCGGCGCCGCCCAACCAGGTGATCATCGGCCTGTCGCTGTTCCTGACCTTCTTTGTCATGGGGCCGACCTTCGACCGGGTGCACAAGGAAGCCTATGTGCCCTACACCACCAATGCCATCACGTTCGAGCAGGCGGTGGACCGGGCCGAAGCGCCCATGCGCGAGTTCATGCTCAAGCAGACCCGGCAGTCGGACTTTGCGCTGTTCGCGCGCCTGGCCCGGCTGGCCCCCGAGGTGACGGCCGAGACCGCACCGTTTCGGGTGCTGGTGCCGGCCTTCGTGACCAGCGAGCTCAAGTCGGCCTTCCAGATCGGCTTCATGATCTTCATTCCGTTCCTGGTGATCGACATGGTGGTCTCCAGCATCCTCATGTCGCTGGGCATGATGATGCTGTCGCCGGTGCTGGTAGCGCTGCCGTTCAAGCTCATGCTGTTCGTGCTGGCCGATGGCTGGAACCTGCTGATCGGCTCGCTGGCGGCCAGCTTTGCAACATGATCAAACACCCCCTGAGGCGCTTCGCGCCTTCACCCCTCTCTCGCATCGCTGCGCGAAGCGGGAGGGGGACTCTCCCAGTGCGGCGGGGCGGCCCTTGCACGGGAGCGCTGGCTTGGGCCGCGCCAGTTTCGTGGCTGGTGGGCGCTGCGCCGCGCAATGAACGCCTGAAGGATTTGCCATGACTTCACAGATGGTCCTGACCATGGGGCGCGATGCCCTGACGCTGTTGCTGATGATCGCCATGCCGGTGCTCGGCGTGGTGATGGCCGTGGGCCTGGTGGTCAGCATCTTCCAGGCCGTGACGCAGATCCATGAGGCCACGCTGGCCTTTGTGCCCAAGCTGATCGCCGCGATGGTGGTGTTCGCAATCGCCGGGCCGTGGATGATCAGCACCCTGGTCGATTACATCCGTCGCACCATCGAGTCGATTCCTTCGGTGGTCGGCTAGCGCAGCCAGCCCCTGTCCCGCCCGTGATCACCTTCACCGAGGCCCAGCTGGTGGCCTGGATATCGCCCATCCTGTGGCCGTTTCTCCGGGTGCTGGCGATGTTTTCCGTGGCGCCGGTGTTTTCCATGCGCGCGATCCCCATGCGCGTGAAGATCGGGCTGGCCTTCTTCGTGGCGGTGTCGGCCCAGGCCGTGCTGCCCGCACAGCCCGTGATCGACATCAATGGGCGCGAAGCCCTGGGGGCCGTGGCCCAGCAGGTGGCCGTGGGCCTGGCCATCGGGTTCTCGGTGCGCCTGGTGTTCGCCTCGGTGGAGCTGGCCGGTGAAATGATCGGCCTGCAGATGGGCCTGAACTTCGCGTCCTTCTTCGACCCTGCCAGCAACGGCCAGGTGAGTGCCGTGGCCCGCTTCTTCGGGCACATGTCCACGCTGCTGTTCGTTGTCATCAATGGCCACCTGATGGTCATCATGGCCGTGGTCAAGAGCTTCGACCGCTTTCCTGTGAACGGCAACTTCCTGCAGGCCATCGGCCAGATGCGGCTGTACGAGCTGGGCGCCTCGCTGTTCTCCAGCGCCCTGTGGATCGCCCTGCCCATGATCGCGCTGCTGCTGTTCGTCAACCTGGCCATGGGCATCATCTCGCGCGTGGCGCCGCAGATGAACATCTATGCGGTCGGCTTCCCGGTCACGCTCACCGTGGGCCTGCTGGGCATCGCCGCCACCCTGCCCCTGCTGGAGCAGCCCATCCTGACCCTGATGCAGCAATCCATCGACCTGTTTTCAAGCCAGCGGTAGCAGCCGTCGCCATGGGGCTTTGCCGGTCGCTTGGGCATGTCCGAAGCCAGTGCCACCGTGGAACTGGCTTTGCCAGGCCAGGGGTGGCGTCCCCCTTCAGGGGGATGGCGCGAAGCGACTCAGGGGGTCATACCAATTGGTTTCGGATGGCGTAGACCGTGAGTTCGGCGTTGTTGGAGAGCTTGAGTTTTTCGAGCACGCGCGAGCGGTAGACGCTCACGGTCTTGGGGCTGAGCATCAGCTCCTCGGCAATGTCCGCCAGGCGCCGGCCCGAAGCGATCTTGATCAGCGTCTGCAGTTCGCGCTCGGACAGCGTGGCGTGGGGGCTCTCCAGCACCGGCTGGGCCAGGCTTTCGGCCAGCATCTGCGCCACTTCGGCCGTCAGGTATTTGCGGCCCTGCATCACCACCCGCACGGCGTTGATCAGCTCCGCCGGGTCGGAGGCCTTGTTCGCATAGCCCTGGGCGCCGGCCTTGAGGCAGCGCAGCGCATACTGGTCCTCGGGGTACATCGACACCACCAGCACCTTGATGGTGGAATGCGTCTCGCGCAGCGTGGCCAGCACTTCCAGCCCACCGCGGCCGGGCATGTTCAGATCGAGCAGCAACACGTCGCAAGGGGCGGTGCGCAGCACCTCGCGCAGCTCGGCATAGCCGCCGGCCTCGCCGGTCACCTTGATGTCGGTGGCCTCGGTGAGCGTATCGCGGATGCCGCGTCTGAGCACGGCATGGTCATCGCACAGAACGACGTTGATCACCAGACATCTCCAGGGTGGGCGGGCTGCTCCGAGGCGGCCAGCGGTATCGACAGTGTGAGGCAGGTTCCCTTGCCCGGTTGGGTGCTGACATCGAGCCAGCCGCCCACCGTGCGCGCGCGTTCATGCAGGCCCTTGATCCCGAAGGCCTTGGGCTTGTCGGCCAGTTGCGCGACGTCGAAGCCGCAGCCATCATCGGCGATCTCCACGGTCAGCACCCCTTCATGATCGGACAGATCGATATGCACCTTCCCGGCCTGGGCGTATTTGGCGATGTTGGTCAGGGCCTCCTGCGCCGTGCGGTAGGCCACCAGCCGGACATCGCCGGGCACGTCGATCGCCTCGCTGCTGGCCGTGACCTGGGTGCGCACGGCACTGCGGCGCTCGAAGCCTGCCGCCAGCCACTGTACCGCCGCGACCAGCCCCTGCTCCAGAATCGGCGGGCGCAGGTTCATCATGATGCGCTGGCTGGCACCGATGGCGTGTTGCAACATGTCCGAGGCGCTGGCCAGGTGGTCCTGCGTGGCCGGGTCTTCGGCGTGCCGGCCGATCCAGGCCAGGTCCACGCGCACGGCGGTCAGCGCGCCGCCGATGTCGTCGTGGATCTCCCGCGCGATGGAGGCGCGCTCCTGTTCGATGGAGGTCTGCAGGTGCTCGGTGAGTTCCGCCAGGCGCTGCTGGGAGGCCGCCAGCTCGGCCACGGCACGCTCGCGGTCCTGGCGCGCCTGGTGCACCTCGATGGCCCGGGTGACCACATGCGGCAGGCGGGCAATGTCGTCCTTGAGCAGGTAGTCCGAGAAGCCCAGGCGCATGGCGTCCACGGCCGCGGCCTCGCCAATTGCGCCGGACAGCAGTACAAAGGGCACCGGTGTTGCTAATTTAGCCACATGCGCCCATGCATCGAGCGCAGTGAATCCTTGCAGTCTGTAGTCGGCAAGGATCAAATCAAAGGACTCGCTGCGGGTGCGGTCGCAAAATTCCTGCAGGGTATCGACCTGCTGGAGGCTGCAATCGAGCTTGGCACGCTGCAAAGTGAGCTTGGCAAGAACATGGTCTGCCAGCGAATCCTCCAGATGCAGGAGGCGTAAGGGCTGGCCTGCTACTGTCATGACCATATGAGCGCTATCATAGGATACAAATTGGAACAAACAAGCGGTGTTT
The DNA here is from genome assembly GCF_058783375.1 of Acidovorax sp. FW305-C-20-28. Taxonomy (NCBI): domain Bacteria; kingdom Pseudomonadati; phylum Pseudomonadota; class Betaproteobacteria; order Burkholderiales; family Comamonadaceae; genus Acidovorax; species Acidovorax sp. FW305-C-20-28. Next base: position 59,362 of record NZ_JBYSYM010000036.1, read on the forward strand.
GTCCCTGTAGGGTGGGTGAGAAGGCTATCGTCCAATAGAACGCAATGTCGGGGTTTTTGCAAGGGTTGGCGGGGTCTGCCAGCGCGGGCTGCCTGTTACAAGGCCCCGGACCCTGGTCTGCTTGTTGCTATGGAGAAACAATGCAATCTACGCTATCAACATCAACTGGGCCGGCAGTTCAGGTTCCGGTCATGGTGGCAGCAGAACTGCAGGATTCCCTGCTGGTCGTCATGCACGACCTGCACCGCCTGGAAGGCTTGTTGAACCATGCCACGGACAATCTGCTGGAGCGCTTTGGCGAGGCCAATGCGGTCCTGAACGATGCCTTCGTGGCGGATTCGCCCGAGCTGGCGGCCGCGCGCGATGCGCTGCGCAGTGCCGTCACCGAGCTGCAGTTCCAGGACATGGCTTCACAGCTCATCTGGCACACCACCAAGGTGCTGCAGGGCTGCGCGTTCCGACTGGCCTCCGAGGCCATGGGACATGAAGAGGGCGAGGAGGCTGCGCCGTTTGCCGAAATGGCACCGGATCGGCCCAATCCGGTCACGCAAAGCGAGATGGATGCCGGTTCCATTGATCTATTTTGAAGCGGGCATCGCTGGTTCACCTATATATTCAAGTCAGTTGGAGTCCTAAATGCAATCGATACTTGCCGTAGATGATTCACCGTCCATGCGGAAAATGGTGTCCTTCACCCTCACCGGTGCCGGCTACCACGTGGTGGAGGCGGTGGATGGGCAAGATGCCCTGGAAAAGGCCGAGAGCCACGACATCCACCTGGTGCTGGCCGACCAGAACATGCCCCGGCTCGACGGCATCGGCCTCACGCGCAAGCTGCGCGAGCACCCCAAGTTCAAGACCATCCCCATCCTGATCCTGACCACTGAATCGAGTGACCAGATGAAACAGGCGGGACGCTCGGCCGGTGCCACCGGTTGGCTGGTCAAGCCGTTCGATCCCAACCGCTTGATCGAAGTCATCCAGAAGGTGATCCGTTGAAACGCGCGCACGGGCACCACCACGTATAAAGGAGCCGACCATGGCTGAAAGCTATCAAGAGGGATCAGGGGCAGGCGGTGCTGACTTCGACCTGAGCCAGTTCTACCAGATCTTTTTTGAAGAAGCGGGCGAGAACCTGGACCAGATGGAGCAGATGCTCCTGGACCTGGACCTGAGCGCTGCGAACGACGAAGAGCTCAACGGCATCTTCCGCTGCGCGCATTCGATCAAGGGCGGAGCCGCCACGTTCGGCTTCTCCGATGTGGCCGAGCTGACCCACCAGATGGAGTCGCTGCTCGACCGGCTGCGCCGCCACGAACTGCAACCGATCCCGCAGATGGTCGATGTGCTGCTCGAATCGGCCGATGCCTCGCGCAGCCTGCTGGCGCGCCACCAGGCCGGCGGGCAGGGCGAGGCAGTGTCCACCACCTCCCTGGTCAAGCGCATCAGCGAGCTGGCCGCGGGCGTGGTCCCCGAGGATGCGCCCGCACCCGCCGCCGCCCCGGCTCCGGCGCCCGCCCCGGTGGTGGCCGCACCCGCCCCGGCCCCCAAGGCCCATGTGCCCGGACAACCGCGCAAGCTGCAGATCCACATCGGCCCGCTGGACAAGACCGAGCAGGCCGACACCATCAAGGAACTGTTCCGCGACATCCCCGGCCTGGGCTCGATCAGCGACCTGCCCAGCACGCAGGCCGGCGTGCGCATGTTCGCGGTGGAGACCACCTCGTCCACCGACGACCTGCTCGACCTGTTCGCCTTCCATGTCTCCAAGGAGCATGTGCGCTTCATCGACGGCGACGAGGCGCCCGCGGCCACTGCTGCGGCCGAGGTCGACCCCGACCAGGCCATCCATGAAAGCGAGCCTCCGGCCGGCGGTGCCGATGTGGCCTACGGCTTCTTCTCCGACGCGCCCGGCGCCCCGAGCGCTTCGGCGCCTGCTGCCGGTGCGGCCGCCAAGCCTTCGGCGAAGGCGGCGGCTGCGGCAGAGCCCAAGGCCGCAGCCCAGGCCCAGATGGAGTCCACGACCATCCGCGTCGCGGTCAACAAGGTCGACCAGCTCATCAACCTGGTGGGCGAGCTCGTGATCACCCAGGCCATGCTGGCGCAGAACAGCCGCGGGCTGGACGCCGGCGCCTACCAGCAGCTGCTGGCCGGCCTGGCCGACCTGGACCGCAACACGCGGGACCTGCAGGAATCGGTCATGTCGATCCGCATGATCCCCATGTCCATCGTCTTCAGCCGCTTCCCGCGCATGCTGCGCGACCTGGCCAACAAGCTGGGCAAGAAGGTCGAGCTGGTCACGCTGGGCGAAGCCACCGAACTGGACAAGGGCCTGGTCGAGAAGATCACCGATCCGTTGACCCACCTGGTGCGCAACAGCTGCGACCACGGCATCGAAATGCCCGCCGAGCGCCTGGCCAAGGGCAAGCCCGAGCTGGGCACCATCACCCTGTCGGCCTCGCACCAGGGCGGCTCCATCGTCATCGAGGTGCGCGACGACGGCCGTGGCCTGTCGCGCGAGAAGATCCTGCGCAAAGCGCAGGAACGGGGCCTGGACGTGTCCGACCAGATGAGCGATGCCGACGTGTGGCAACTGATCTTTGCGCCCGGTTTCTCCACCGCCGAAGAGGTCACCGACGTCTCGGGCCGCGGCGTGGGCATGGACGTGGTCAAGCGCAACATCGCGGCCTTGAACGGCTCGGTCGAGGTGGATTCCGCCGAAGGCTATGGCATGAAGGTCTCGGTGCGCCTGCCGCTCACGCTGGCCATCATGGACGGCATGTCGGTGGGCGTGGGCGACGAGGTCTACATCCTGCCGCTGTCCTCGGTGGTGGAGTCCTTCCAGGTCAACGCCGACGATGTCAGCACCGTGGCCCAGGGCTCGCAGCTGGTCAAGGTGCGCGACGAGTACATGCCCGTCATTGCGCTCGAGAAGATCTTCCAGGTGCCGCGCTTCGACCTCAACAAGTCGAGCAACATCATGGTGGTGGTGGAGGCCGACGGCAGCCGCGTGGCGCTGCTGGTCGACGAGCTCCTGGGCCAGCACCAGGTGGTGGTGAAGAACCTGGAGACCAACTACCGCAAGGTGCCCAATGTCTCGGGCGCCACCATCCTGGGCGATGGCACGGTGGCGCTGATTCTGGACACGGGCGGCCTGGTGCGCCGGGCCCGCCACTGATATTCGGGTGCGATGCGTCCATGGAATGCATGCGCCCAGCTAACAAGGAGAACGCACCATGAGTGTGATCGGTAAGACTGCAGACAGCGCGCCGACCGGTGCGCGCGAATACCTGACCTTCCGGCTGGACCAGGAAGAGTACGGCATCGACATCCTGAAGGTTCAGGAGATCCGCGGCTACGAGCCGCCGACGCGCATCGCCAATGCGCCCGAGTTCATCAAGGGCGTGACCAACCTGCGCGGCACCATCGTGCCCATCGTGGACATGCGCCTGAAGTTCAACTGCGCGCAGGCCGACTACAACAGCTTCACGGTGGTCATCATCCTGAACCTGCGCAACCGCGTGGTCGGCATCGTGGTGGACTCGGTCAGCGACGTGATGGAACTCACGCCCGAGAGCATCCGCTCGGCACCCGACATCGAAAGTGCCATCGACAACAGCTGCATCCTGGGGCTGGGGTCGGTGGGTGAGCGCATGCTGATTCTGCTGGACATCGAGAAGCTGATGTCCAGCGTGGACATGGGATTGGTGACAGCGGCGGAGTAAGAGCGCCAACGCTTTCCCAGCCAGGTGGATGGCCGCAAGCCAAACTGCAGACAGGGGTCTGCAGGCCTTTTGGAGCGAAATGGACTTCCGAGCGGATGATCAAAATGATGCCCCAGACCACCAGTGTTTCCTCGGCCGGCGCGCGTGCCGCCGCCGCAGCTGCTGCCAGCGCTCCCGCGCCATCGGGCCCGCTGGCGCAGGGGCGAGAATTCGTTTGGACCAACGCCGACTTCGCTCGCGTGCAGGCCCTGATCTACCAGCGCGCCGGCATCAGCCTGCACGACGGCAAGCACGCCATGGTCTACAGCCGGCTCTCGCGCCGGCTGCGCGATACGGGGTACAACAGCTTTCACGACTACCTGAGCTGGCTGGAAAAGCACGATGGTCCCGAGTGGCAGGAGTTCATCAACGCCCTCACGACCAACCTCACGGCCTTCTTCCGCGAGCAGCACCACTTCGAGATCTTCGCCACGCTGCTGCGCAGCAAGCCGGCCAACACGCCCTGGAAGGTGTGGTGCAACGCGGCCTCCACCGGTGAAGAGCCTTATTCCATCGTCATGACGGCCTTCGAGGCGCTGGGGGCCAATGCCTCCTTCAAGCTCACGGCCAGCGACATCGACTCCAAGGTGCTGGCCACGGCGGCCCAGGGGGTCTACCGGCTCGACAACCTCAAGGGGCTGGGGCCGGAGCGCCTGCAGAAGTTCTTCCTGAAGGGCAAGGGTGGCAACGATGGCATGGTGCGGGCCAAGCCCGAGCTGCGCCGGGCCATCGAATTCATGAGCGTGAACCTGATCCGCGACGACTGGCCGTTCAAGGACCCGTTTGACGTGGTGTTCTGCCGCAACGTGATGATCTACTTCGATGCACCCACCCAGCGCAAGGTGCTGGAGCGCATCCACCGCGTGCTCAAGCCCGGTGGCATGCTGTTCGTGGGGCACGCGGAGAATTTCAGCGAGTCGCGCGATCTGTTCACCCTGCGTGGCAAGACGGTCTATGAACGCCGGTGATCCGCTTCCCAGTTCACCCATAGGAACTTGTTCCAGACAGCTCCCATGACCAATTACCAATCCGGCCCCACGCCCAACACCTTCACGCCCGGTGCCGCTGCTGCGGCATCGGGAGCGCCGGAGCGCCGAAGGGCGCCACGCATCGCACCGTTGAGCGCGGACATCTATGCCTCCAGCACGGCACCGCGCGAGTCCTCGCTCAGCGAGCTCAAGGCCCGTTCCAGAAAGCCCGGCGAGGCCTCTTTCTTCTACCTGGATCACCACTTCCAGCACAACGCCGTGAAGGTGCTGCCCGGCGAGTATTTCGTGGCCGATGAAAGCATGGTCATCATGACGGTGCTGGGCTCGTGCATTGCCGCCTGCCTGTGGGACAGCCGGGCCCATGTCGGTGGCATGAACCACTTCATGCTGCCCGATGGCGACCTCGCCGATGCCTCGGGCCGCTATGGCTCGTACGCCATGGAATTGCTCATCAACGAGATGCTCAAGCTCGGCGCACGGCGCGAAACCATGCAGGCCAAGATCTTTGGCGGGGCGCAGGTGATGCACAATTTCACCACCATGAACGTGGGTGAACGCAACACCACCTTCGTGCTCAACTACCTGCACACGGAGCGCATCCCCATCGTCTCGGAGGACGTGCTGGACATCTATCCCCGCAAGGTGGTGTTCTTCCCGGTCACGGGCAAGGCCATGGTCAAGCGCTTGGCCCATGCCCATCCCGAGACCCTGGAGGAAGTGCGTGGGAATGCCGCGACGGTGGCCAAGAGCACTTCGGGTGGTTCTGTGGATCTGTTTTGATTGACTGATGAAGACGAAGAAAGCCTGAGCGAACAATGAGCAGGAAAATCCGGGTGATCGTCGTGGACGATTCGGCACTGGTCCGCAGTCTGCTGTCGGAGATCATCAACCGGCAGCGGGACATGGAGTGCATCGGCACGGCCAACGACCCCTTGGTGGCGCGCGAAATGATCCGGGAAATGAACCCGGACGTGATCACGCTCGATGTCGAAATGCCGCGCATGGACGGCATCGACTTTCTCGGCCGCCTGATGCGCCTGCGGCCCATGCCGGTGGTGATGATCTCCACGCTGACCGAACGCGGGGCCGAGGTGACCATGAAGGCCCTGGAGCTCGGGGCCATCGACTTCGTGGCCAAGCCCCGGGTGGGCCTGGCCAGCGGCCTCAATGACCTGGCCAGCCAGATCGTGGACAAGATCCGCGTGGCGGCTGTGGCCCAGGTGCGACGCGCCGCACCGCGCGAGGCCGCGGCGTCAGCGCCGCATGCGTCCGGTACGGGGGCGGCAGCACCGGCGGCCCCCACGACCCTGCTGGGCCGCCTGTCCACCGAAAAACTGATCTGCATCGGTGCCTCCACGGGCGGCACCGAGGCCATCAAGGAGGTGCTGGTGCACATGCCCGCCGACTCGCCGGGCATCGTGATCACCCAGCACATGCCCCCGGGCTTCACCACCAGCTTCGCGGCACGGCTCAATGGCCTGTGCCAGATCACGGTGAAGGAGGCCGTGAACGGCGAACGCATCCTGCCCGGCCATGCCTACATCGCACCGGGTGGCACGCAGTTCCATGTGGCGCGCAGCGGCGCCAACTACGTGGCCGTGGTGGACGATGGCCCGCCGGTCAATCGCCACAAGCCCTCGGTGGAGGTGCTGTTCAAATCCTGTGCCGCCGTGGTCGGGCGCAATGCCTTCGGCATCATGCTCACGGGCATGGGCAACGATGGCGCCGCCGCCATGCGCGAGATGAAGGACGCCGGCAGCTACAACTACGTGCAGGACGAGGCCACCTGCATCGTCTTTGGCATGCCACGCGAAGCCATTGCCCATGGTGCATCGGATGAGGTGCTGCCACTGGGCCAGATCGCCCCAGCGCTGGTCGCGCGCCTGCGCGGCGCGACCGATCGCCTGCACCACAGAATCTGACCCCCCCTGAGTCGCCTTCGGCGCCACGGTGCGTCCGCCAGAGGCGGCCGCTCTTCGGGCATGTCCAAGCCTGCACAGGCAGGCTTGGAGCCGCGGCCCTCAGCCCCCAGGGGGACGCCACCCGTGGCCTGGCAAAGCCAGTTCCACGGTGGCGCTGGTCTTGGGGCGTGCCTACCCGCAGGGTGCGCCACAGCATACTGAAGCGGTTTCCCGCTCCCTCGTTGATCAGGCCGACAGCGCCGTCCAGCGCTCCAGGGCCGCCATCAGTTCCTCGTCGATCTCGGCAGACCGGGCTGCGAGCTGGGCCGCACGGGCGCCATCGGTGGCGTAGAGGCTGCCGTCGGCCAGCAAGGCCTGCAGTTCCGCCTGTTCCTTTTCCAGGGCATCGATGCGCTCGGGCAGGGTGTCGAGTTCGCGCTGCTCCTTGTACGACAGCTTCTTGCGGGAGGTCTGTTCGGTCTTGGAGGGGGCGGCTGGCGCAGGTGCGGGCGCCGCTTCCTTGGCCGACGCTGCAGCAGGCTTGGCCGAGGCCGCCGCCACCGCGGCTGCGGCGCGGCTGCGGCGTGATTGCAGCAGCCAGTCCTGCACGCCACCCTCGTACTCGCGCCACAGGCCATTGCCTTCGGAGGCGATGGTGCTGGTCACCACGTTGTCCAGGAAGGTGCGGTCATGGCTCACCAGGAACACAGTGCCTTCGTAGTTCTCCAGCAACTCCTCCAGCAGGTCCAGGGTGTCGATGTCCAGGTCGTTGGTGGGCTCGTCGAGCACCAGCACATTGGCCGGCCGCGCGAACAGGCGGGCCAGCAGCAGGCGGTTGCGCTCGCCCCCCGAGAGCGAGCGCACAGGGGAGTGCGCGCGGGCGGGGGAGAACAGGAAATCGCTCAGATAGCTCTTGACGTGCTTGCGCTGGTTGCCGATCTCGATCCACTCGCTGCCGGGGCTGATGAAATCCTCCAGCGTCGCGTCCAGGTTCACCGCATGGCGCATCTGGTCGAAGTAGGCCACCTGCAGGTTGGCACCCTGGCGGATGGTGCCCGTGTCCGGCGCCAGCTCGCCCAGGATCATCTTGAGCAGCGTGGTCTTGCCCGCGCCGTTCGGGCCGATCAGGCCCACCTTGTCGCCGCGCAGAATGGTGCCCGTGAAGTTGCTCACGATGGTGCGGTCGCCGAACGACTTGCTCACGTTGGTGAGCTCGGCCACGATCTTGCCCTGGTAGCCATTGCCGCTGCCCGTGGCCACGTCCATGCGCACACTGCCCACCACATCGCGCCGCGCCTCGCGGCGTGCACGCAGGTGCTCCAGGCGGGTGATGCGGCTCTGGCTGCGCGTGCGCCGGGCTTCCACACCCTTGCGTATCCAGATCTCCTCCTGGGCCAGCAGCTTGTCGGCCTTGGCGGCGATCACGGCTTCCTGCGCCAGCTGCTCTTCCTTCTGGATCTGGTACTGGGCGAAATTGCCCGGGTAGGAGCGCAACTGGCCGCGGTCCAGCTCCACGATGCGCGTGGCAACCCGGTCCAGAAAGGCCCGGTCGTGGGTGATGGTGACCACGCTGCCCGGGAAATCGAGCAGCAGGTCTTCCAGCCATTCGATGGAATCGAGGTCCAGGTGGTTGGTTGGCTCGTCGAGCAGCAGCACATCGGGTCGGGCCACCAGGGCCTGTGCCAGTGCCACGCGCTTCTTGGTGCCGCCCGACAGGGTGCCGACGATGGCCTCGGGGTCCAGGTGCAGGCGCTGCAGGGTTTCTTCCACACGCTGCTCCCAGTTCCAGGCGTCATAGGCCTCGATCTGGGATTGCAGGGCGTCGAGGTCCAGGCCTTCCGCTCCGGAGAGGTACTGGTCGCGTACGGCAATCACGGCCTGCAGGCCTTCGGAGGCGGCCTTGAAGATCGTCGCTTCGGGGTCGAGCGACGGCTCCTGCGCCACGAAGGCGATGCGGATGCCCTGCTGCACCTGCAGCGACCCATCGTCGGGCTTGGCCATGCCGCCCAGGATCTTGAGCATGGACGACTTGCCGGCGCCGTTGCGCCCGATCAGTCCCACGCGTTCGTTCGCCTCCAGGGAAAAGCCGGCGTGGTCCAGCAGTGCAACATGCCCGAATGCGAGTTGGGCGTCCAGTAGAGTGATAAGTGCCATAGGGGGAGGATTATCGAGGGCCAGGGCACTTTGCATGTGTCGAAGGGCTGACGCGCGGTCGCGCCCCCCGCTGGATGGGCGCGCAGCAGGGAATGCCCATAGGCGCACCGACCCAGGAACCCGTGTCTATATAGAAGGTAGAAGGGGAGGGCGGCAGCCCTGGGCTGCTTTTCGCGCCCTGATCCTCGCTTTTCTCCCAACTTCTTGCGCGGCCCCTCAAAACAGTGCTATAGTCGAGGGCTTCGCTGCACGGAGGTCCTTGTTGGGGGTTCTGGGCGGTGGAGAAAGAAGGTTTGAAAAAACTTTCGAAGTTTTAGAAAAGTCGCTGAATTCTCGGTATACAATCTAAGGCTGCGCTGACAAGAGTAGGTTGCCGAAAGGTGGTTGAAGTTGAAGGCGTGTTGGGGTG
>NZ_JBYSYM010000037.1:0-64566 GCF_058783375.1 Acidovorax sp. FW305-C-20-28
AGTTCATCGAGCGCAAGGGCAACTACCGCGAAGGTTTTGGTGAAGGCAACTTCAAGGCGCTGTTCGAATCGCTGGAGAAGGATCAGATCCGCCGTGGCGTGCTGGACGTTGAACGGTCGCCTGCCTGACGATCTGCCCCTTTTACTCCCTCCGCAGTCCCCCGTACCGATGCCGTGCCACCTGCATCTGCCGTGATCCAGCCTTGCACCCTGGAGCCCGCACATGCGGCTCGGCCGGTGAAGACGCGATGGGTGGCTGTCAACGGGTGCGAGGCGCTTTCCGCGTTGGAAGGCGCGCCATCGTACCCATCCTCCACCGTGGAACAGCTTCAGCAGATGGCGCGCAAAAGCTTGGCGCGGGGCCATTGGCGCGTCGCATTGCGACGCATCCTGATGGCCAGGGCGACGGGAGGCGCGCTGGCCACCGACATGGATGAGGCGCTGGAACACTATCTTCCGATGGTTTCTGTCGAGGAGATGTGGAAGATGCAGGATTCGGCCAGCCAATGGATGCTGATGACCCGGGGGATTTCGATCGGGTTCGCCTGCTGAGCACAGGCGGACAGCCGTTCGCCCGTACCATTGGTACAGGACTTGCGTGGAGATTGGCCTGTTCACTCCAATTTCGGGGTCGCGAAGGCCCTTGCCGGTGCGCCAATCTAGGCGCGCGACGCCGCGTGTGCCCTTGCACACGCAAGGAGCGCAACGACGAGTGGCGCACCGGCAAGGGCGTTCCCTTCGGGTTGCCCAGCCTGGGGGCCGTCTGCGGCGTTGCCCGCGCTTGCAAGGTGCCTACCTTGCTGCGCACGGGCGCCTTGCATCCAGCCCCCAGGCCGGGCAACGCGATCCCCGAAATTGGAGTAAACAGGCCCTATCCAAGGAGACCCGCACCATGATGCTACGCCGACACCTGCTTCCCTCCCTCGCCTGCGCCCTGCTCGCGCCGGCCACTGCCACCACCACCGCCCGGGCCCAGGGCACGACGCCCTACCCCGACCGCCCGGTCAAGGTCATCGTGGCCCTGCCCGCGGGCGGCAGCGCCGACATGATTGCGCGCGTGGTCACGCAGAAGATGGCGGCCGAACTGGGCCAGCCCTTCGTGGTGGACAACAAGGCCGGTGCGTCCGGGCAGATCGGCACGCCGCTGGTCTCGCGCGCCGCACCCGATGGCTACACGCTGATGGTCTCGCCGGCCTCGTTCCTGACCACCAACAAGAGCATCTTCAAGACCCTGCCCTACGACCCCGAGGCCGACTTCGTGCCCGTCACCAAGTTCGTCAACCAGCCCATGGTGCTGGTGGTAAAGGACAAGCAGAAATTCCCTACCGTGGCCGCCGTGATGGCCGCCGCCAAGGCCACGCCCGGCAAGCTGACCTATGCTTCCTCAGGCGACGGCAGCCCCCAGCACTTGGCGGGGCTGATGTTCACCACCCGCACCAGGACCGAGCTGCTGCACGTGCCCTACAAGGGCGGCGCCCCGGCCATCAACGACGCCCTGGCCGGCACCGTGGACATGCTGTTTGCGGTGCTGCCCGAGGCGCTGCCGCACATCCAGTCGGGCAAGCTCCATGCTCTGGGCCTGATGGCATCGCAGCGCACCGCCACGCTGCCGCAGATCCCCACCATGGCCGAAGCCGGCGCGCCCGAGATGAACCTCTCCGCCTGGGTCGGCCTGCTGGCCCCGGCCAAGACGCCCCAGCCCGTCATCGACCGCCTGCAGCGCGCCGCACACGCCGCCCTGGCCGACCCCGACACCAAGGCCAAGCTGGCCGCCAGCGGCATGGAGGTGGCGCCCGGCACCAGCCAGCAGCTCAAGGACGCGATCACGCAGGAGATCAAGGTGCATGCGGAGCTGGTGAAGGCGGCGGGGCTGGTGCCACAATAGGAGCGGCTAGAACAGCTCCTGCTGCGAAGAGGTCAGCGCCGCAAAGCTGTCGCCCAGCGGTTGCAAGATGGCGTCGGCAATCGGCTGCAGCTGCTTGTCCAGGTAGTGCCCGTAGTCGATGGGCGACTGGAGGCTTTCCAGCGGCTCGGGGCCGTTCAGGGTCATCACATAGCGGATCCAGCCGCCCGTCTGGTACTGCGGGGGGCGGCCCATGCGCAGGTTGTAGTCGTCGGCCATGCGCGCCGCGCGCACCTGGGGCGGCACGTTGGCCACGTAGGCATCCAGGCGGTGGCGCAGGCGCTTGCGGTAGATGAGCAGTTCGTCCTTCTCGCCAGCCAGCGTGGCGCTTGCGTACCCGGTCACGAAGTCGCGGTACGGCACGCCCTGAAACACGCGCGACAGCAGCCCCTCCTGGAACTGCCGCGCCAGCGGCGTCCAGTCGCTGCGGGCCATCTCCAGGCCGCGGTAGACCATGGCTTCGCGGCCCTCTGCGTCCACGCTCAGGCCCGCGTAACGCTTCTTGCTGCCCACGTCCGAGCCGCGGATGGTGGGCATGAAGAACTTCTTGTAGTGCGTGTCGAACTCGATCTCGAGGTGGTTCTCCAGGTCCTGCTCCTCGCGCAGGGTGCGCGTCCACCAGGCGTTGATGTCGTGCACTAGGGCGGCAGCCACGGCGTGAGCCTCTTCGTTGGTGTGGGTGCGCTTGAGCCAGATGAAGATCGAGTCCGTGTCGCCATAGATGGCCTGGTAGCCGCGCTGCTCCACGAAGTCGCGCGTGGCCTTCACCATGGCGTGGCCGCGCAGGGTGATGGCCGAGATCACCTGGGGGTTGAAGAAGCGGCATTCCGACGCACCCAGCACCCCGGCAAAGGAGTTCATCACCAGCTTGAGCGCCTGCGACAGCGGCTCGTTCTTTTCGCGCTTGGCCTCGTCGCGCGCGCGCCAGAGGGTGGTGACGATCTCGGGCAGGCAGTGCCGCTCGCGCGAGAAGCGCGTGCCCAGCGGGCCCAGAATGGGCGCCGCGGCACCGATGCCATGCTGGCCTTCGGCAAAGCCCACCGGGTCCACCAGAAAGGTGCGGATGATCGAGGGGTACAGGCTCTTGTAGTCGAGCACCACCACCGAGTCGTAGAAGCCGGGCTTCGAATCCATCACATAGCCGCCGGGCGATGACTTGCCCTCTACATCGCCCACATTGGGCGCCACATAGCCCTGGCGGTGCATGCGCGGCAGGTAGTGGTGGCTGAAGGCCGCGATGGAGCCGCCGAAATGGTCCATCTGCAGGCCCGTGGTGTGGGCGCGCTCCATCGCGAACTGCAGCAGCCGGGCTTTGTCGAAGATGCGCAGCACCAGCTCGCAGTCGCGGATGTTGTACAGCGCCAGGGCAGGCTTGTCGTGCTGGTAGCGCCGCTCGATCTCGGCCATCTTGTCGTACTCGTCGCCAATGTCCTTGCCCTCGCCCAAGAGCTCCTGCGACACGTTCTCCAGGCTGAAGGACGGAAAACTCCACACCGCCGCGCGCAGGGCCTCGATGCCATCGATGACCACCCGGCCCGGCATGGGCGCAAACAGGTAGCCCTGCTTGCCCGGGTGCGTGCGCCAGGCAATCGGCTTGGCGCCACGCCCCAGCAGCAGCGGCGTGGCGCAGTCGTCGGCCGTCTTCTGCAGCACGTGCAGGTCGAACTGGATGACGTTCCAGCCGATGATGGCATCGGGGTCGTTGCGCACGAACCAGTCGTTGAGCCGCTCGATCATGGCCTTGCGCGTGGGGCAGTAGATGAGCGCAAAGCCGGGGGTCTCGGCAGGCATGTCCGGCGGCTCGCCGAGCATGAACACCACGCGTTCAGGCAGGCCGTCGAGCGCGATCGAATACAGGTCCTGGTGCTGGCTGGTCTCGATGTCCAGCGACACCACCTTGAGCGCCGGCCGGTAGCCGGGCGCGGGCAGCAGCTTGCAGTCCATGCGCACGCCGTCCTCCAGCCGCCCGCCCTCCACCACCACCCCGGCGGTAATGAAGCGCTCCATCAGGTAGCGCTCGTGCGGGCGCACATCGGCCTCCAGCAGCGTGATGCCCAGCTGCTGCAGCGAGCGCGCCAGCCGCCCCAGCTGCTTGAACTGTCTGGCATAGACGCCCAGCACGGGCTCCTGCTGGAAGGTCTTGAGCCCCAGCTCGCGCAGCTGCACATCGGGCAGGGCCAGCAGCTGTGCATCCACCGTGCCCCGGTGCCGTGCCTCGACAAAGGCCACCGAGGTCTGCGCCGTCAGCAGCACCTTGAGTGGGCCGCCATCGGTCGCCAGCCAGTACTCGATCTCGGTGCCTGCTGGGGTGTCGCGCCAGTGGCGGGTGAGGATGAACCCCTGGGTGGAAATGGGCGCCACAAAAGCCTGGGAAAAGAGAGGTGCAGTCGGACCGATTTTCGCCGATCTGCGCGGTGGCGAGACCCTACTCGCGCTGCAGCAGTTGCGAATAGCGCCACAGCCCCCAGGCCACGCCCACCGCAATGCCAATGGCCACGCTCCAGCCCACGGGTACGCCAACCACAAAGGCCAGCACCAGCACCAGGGCGGCACTCACGATGGAGATGAGCACCAGCGTGACGAAGTCGAAGTGCGCGACATCGGCGGCGTCCTCGGCCAGGCTGCGCTCCCTGTGACCACGGTGGCGGCGCTGCCGGCGAAACAGCACGACGTCCATCACGAACTCGAAGAAGCCAACGACGATGTCGGTCAGAAAACTGAACATGGAAACACTCCGTTCACGGTGGCGGCCATCGTAGTGCACAGGCCCGGGCAGCATAGCCCCACTGCTTGCAGGATATGCAAGCGGTCAATGCCCGCCAAACCGCCCCACCTGCCGCAGCCCACCGCCCGCAAGACTCCACAGCGAGATGCACCAGCCATCGCAGCCCTCGCTGACCACCAGCCCCGGAAGGTCTGCGCCATCGATATCGACAAAGCTGGCCGGCTGGGCCGGCACCTCGCCCCGGTAGGCATAGCGGCCACCACTGCGGTCCTGCGTGAACACATGGTGCCTGCGCGCGCGGTAGTGCGCATCGCGGTCCTCGACCCATTGGCCCGGGACCAGGATGGCCAGGCCCTGGCCGCCCGGCCGCTGTACCACGGTCGCGGCGCCCAACTGCGCGGGTTTCTTCGCCGCGCCGCCCAGGCGCTCGAGGGCCTGCACCTCGGTGGCCGCAATGCGGCGCGTGGTCCAGCGGGCGGTGCGCGGGGCTTGCGTGGAAAACAGCCGGTACTGCCGGGTCTCGGTGTCCGACCTGGCGCCGCCGCCCTGCACCGTGGCGCTGACGGCATCCCACTGTTCTGCGCCCGAGGGGCTTTTGGACACCTCGATCCGGCACCGGTACTTCGCGCCGCCCTGCAGGGCAAAGACCTCGCGGCCGGCATTGCAGTGCCGGGCCAGGTCGCGCAGCTGGGCCGCGTCGTCGGAGCGGACGACGACAGCGCCATCGTCGGGCGCCAGCCAGGCGAAGAACAGGCCCGGGCGGCTGACATGGGACTCGCTGTCCTCCCCGGCCATCGAGGGAACGGCCAAGGCCATGCCCAGAACCAGGACAGCAATCCGCTTCATCAAAACCATGGTGGATCTCCTGTCAGGCGGGGCACTTGCCCAGCAGCTTGCGCAACTGCAATACAAAGCGCTCGGCATCGCGCTGGAAATTGGTGGCGCCGCCCCGATCGGTGATCCGCAATTTCACGAAATTCCCGTTGACAACGGTCAAGTAGGCCTGCGAGGAGCGTGTGATGCCATCGTCCATGACCAAGATGAACTCCCGTACCAGGAACTGGGGCCCGCAACCTGGGTAGGTGGTGGTTTGCTCAGAGGGCCCCACCAAGGTGACTGCATGGTACTTTCCATCGGCCTGCAGTTGCTTGACGTCCGCGACGACCTGGGCAAAGTGCCTGCGAACCACCTGGGAGTCAGCGCCCGACGGCAACGACCGCAAACCCGCGGTGTAGATGAAAACCGAACCCAACAAATGGTCGTGTTTGTAGGCCAGACCAACCCCCAGCACTTTCTGGGGAAACTCCTGACGGCCTGCCAACGGCAGTCCGCCGATCTCGTCCGGAAGCGTGAGGTCCAGCGCAGGTTCGTAGGTGGCCGCATGCACCGCCCATGCACAAAGCCCGAGAAGAAATGCCGCCGCAATGTTCCGCATGCCCATGATCGCTATGCTCCCCGATGGAAAAAAATGAAGCCGGCTCAGCGCCCTGCCAGCCGCCCGCGCCAATGCCACTCGCAGGCGGCCAGCCCGCCCACGAACAGCGCCTCGCCCACCAGGTGCGCCAACCCGAACCCCGTGGCACTGCCGGCAAACCGCAGCGCCATGGCCAGGCAGGCCAGGGCCCAGGCCCCGTTGGCCACCACCAGCAGCGCAATCAGCGCCAGTGGCCGGCGCCTGCGCACCGCCAGCGAGAAAGAATAAGCGCCATACAGCAGGTTCACGGCGCCAATGCCTTGCAGCAGCCCCTGCGGCAGCCCGTGCAACCCCGCCAGCCAGGGCGTGAACAGCAAGACCAGCACCCCCGCCAGCGCGGCGGCGCCGCAGTCGATCCACAGCAGATGCGGGGCCAGGCGGTCCATGCGCGGCCGTGCCGTCACCGGGGCACACCCGCCCCGGCCGCAGGCTTCCACGCCGCGTGGAAGCCGAAGGGCACCACCTGCGGTAGGTGCAGCGTGGCCAGGCACTGCATGCGGGCCGGGTCGATCACGCCGACCACCGTGCCGGCGTCGCCCTCGGCCAGCGTGGGCACCAGCAGCACGCCATCGTCTTCGGCGGTCGAACCCGGGCGCTCCACGAACAGCGGCTCCATCTGCACGGCGGCCTCGCGCTTCCAGGTGCCGGCAATGCAGCCGCCGTCGAGGTCGAGCTTCACCGTGCGGTCGAACATGGGGGCCTGCCCATCAGGGTCGAAGCCTGCGAACCAGGCGTGGCGCGAGCGCTGCTTGCCCCAGTAGGCGCCGTGCACCGAGGGCAGTTCCACGCTGGCTCCCTGCACCAACGTCTGGGGTTGCGCCTCGCTGCGGCCGGGCTCCAGCCGGTAGCGCTGCACACTGTGCGGCACGCCCACGGGCTGGCCGGCGCGCAGGCGCTCCATCTGCAGCGCGGCAAAGATCTCGGGGCCGTCGTTGGTGCACAGGTCCAGCACCAGGGTGCCGTCATCGCCCTCATCAAACGCCTGCACCGCATGAAAGCCGGTCATCGCCGGCACGGCCCAGCTGCGCACGCTGCCGTCGGCGAGCGAGACCGCATCGATCTGCGAGCCCAGGGCCGCATTCCAGGCAAAGCTGTCAATAAAACCCTTGCCCGACAGCGCCAGCTTGATCGCGTTGAGCCGCATCGCCGGCTGCCACACGATGGCGTGCGTGGGCGTCATGGCAAACGCATGCAGGTAGCCCGCCTGGCGCACCGACCAGCGTGCCAGCACTTCGCGCGTGCGGCGGCCCGGGGCGATGCGGAACAGCTTGTAGGTGCACCTGGGCCCGATCTCCAGGCCCACGTTCCAGTAGCAACCCTGCGCATCGGTCATGCCGTGGGCCGAGGCCACGTGCACCACCTCGTCATCGTCGTACACGATGCGCCCCGTGGTGGTCAGCGTGTCGGGGTCGAAGCTGGTGAGCAGCGGCGTCTCGGTCTGCGCCACCCACTGCGAGCCGATGCGCGCCATCACCACCGCCCCGTTGTCCGTCACCTTGGGGTGGCGCAACTGGCGCAGCCGCGTGAAGAAGCCCGCCGGGTCCGGCGTCCCAAAGGCCGCGCGCGCCGGCTTGCGCGCCGCCAGGCTCTCGCGCAGGTCCTCGGTCTGCAGGTAACGGCTGCGGTAGCTGGCGCTGGCCCCGCCCGCAACGCCCTGCCCGCCGCCCATCAGCCGCACCCGGTGCAGCATGGCCAGGCCATCGAACCAGTGCCCATAGCTGCCGTGCGGCAGGTCCCACAGCGCCGGGCCATTGAGCAGCAGGCTGCCGCCCAGCAGCCACGGGGGAAGCTGGCCGCGGATTTCGACCGGGGTGTCGGGGAGTTCGCGGGCGGTGGATTGGAGGCCGCGCAGGCGGGACGAAAATACCTCAAGCGGGTCAAACTTAGCAGTCACGACACATTCCCCGTCGAAAATCAAGCCATTTTATGTATTGTCGTCAAAAATAAAATCTATTGTCTCTCTTATCTCCGGGGTTGCATTTGTAATTTTAATTCTTTTAAATGCAGCCAAGCCCAAAGACTTTATAGGAGAAGCAAAGAGCGCACTTAAGAAACTATGCGGCGCGCTCTTAACATCAGAGAAATCGACCAAGACATTTTCCCCTCTCGAATTGCAGGAAAAAGCTTATTATCTCTAAATTTAATTGCAGCCTCCTTTTCCTCCGCATGAGAACCAAAATAGTTATTCACACCAAAATAGAATTTTTGTTCAGCCTCAGATGAATCTGCATTTTTTAACTCTTCATTTGCAGCGCGACGAAAATCTTGCATTATTTTATGCAACTCAAACTCCGGATTATCATCAATCCTCAGCGTAACCAACACAAATGTCCCTGGCCACTTATTTTTTATAGTTCTACCCGTTACATCTCGAGGAGAAATATGAGAAAGACCATTTCCCGAGACCACATGCATATCCGCATTGAGACGCCTAACAATATTAGAGGAAATAAATAGACCCATTCCCGCATTATCCTTGTTTCTATAAGGATCATTTTTACCAAATGTCCCAGAAACCTTAGGACGCAGGGCCAATTTAATTGCATCCTCATCAGATTCTTGCCCAGGATACGCCTGCTCTATGTGCTTTTTAACTCCAATCCCAATATCTGCAATAATAAACTGAATCTCATTTCTTCTCGCATACCATGTAAACTGAACAATCGATGGAATTCTTATACTCTTCAAAGCATTTGAGCCATAGACCTTACCATGCTCCATGGTGTTATAAAGAAGCTCTCCAAGCACATAACGCAAAGTTTCCATATACTCAACGTTAAATCCCTTTGTATAAGACTCTGCAGTTGCAATGACTTGCCTAAAGTCATCAGAAGTTCGTACAGCAAAGAGAGGCTTAAGAGGATCACCCTTAAAGCGCTGACCCGCATGAGGAAGCACAGAAAAAAGCCCTCGCGCACCCATCTTCTTCCACATCGAGCTTGCGCCAAGCTTTTCATTTGATTCTATAAATGTTACGCGACATCCTTGCTCCCTCAATTGCCAAGCATAAAGCACAAGCAAGGAAAGCGCCTGATAGTTTGCCGTCGTACACTGAGTAAGATCAATCCTCACCGGGCATTCAAATATATCCCATTCAAAAAAAGAAAGAAAACGATCAAAATCATGAATATCATGATCTTTAAATGCAAATATATTCGGCAGCGTTACGGTAACCGTCCTCAGGCGAGCCAAATCACGACGAATCTCCTGCAACTTCTCATGCATCATAAAGTCTTTAACCCCTCAACCCACCCTTCATAAGGGTCATTAATAATAAAATTCACCGTTACAAAAAACACCGTAAAATCACAATCCCGCAAATCGTATAGCGAGGTTGCCAATTTCGTCAAACTCAAAATAACCTTCCAACATCGCTATCCCACACCAGTAACTATCGGATGTGCCGAGGGTAGAAACTTCGGCAACACAACAGACGCTTCGCCAACACCTCAACCTTTCCACCGAACAAACCACATCGGTAGCTACGTTCGGCACGACTAAACCACTCGCCCCCGCACCTGCCCCCGGAATCCCCAGTTGTTCTCCACCCCCACATTCACCGCCGTGCCCCCGCCCTCGAACTTCAGCGTGAGCACGTTGACCTCGCCATCGGCCACGGAGCGCGAGATGAACTGGAAGGTCTGCGCATCGAGCCAATGGCCCTTGACGGCGACAACGGCGTTGGGGCCCTGGGGGGCGGTGCGGTACTTGCCGTCCAGGCCCAGGGGGCCCGCCACCGGCTCGCGCGGCAGGTCGGGGCGGCCGGGGTCGAAGCGCACCTCGTAGCGCGGGTTGGCCGGCGTGAGGTCGAGCACCAGGCGCTGCAGGCCCAGAGGGTTGCGCTCCAGCAGCCAGGCCTTGCGCGAGACGGTGGCAGCCAGCTCGGGCGTGGCACCCAAGGGCTGGGGGCCGGGCTTTTCCACCCCGGCGTCGCGGATGCGGGCGGCCAGCAGGTCTTGCGCACCCGTGTCGGCCGGCAGGGGCTCGCGCGAGCGCACGGCGGCGGTGATGTGGTCGATGAACAGGGGCAGCGGGTAATGGCGCCGTCCGGTGACGGCGACCACCACGTCGATATCGGGCAGCACCACGATGAGCTGGCGGTTGAAGCCGGCCGTGAAGAACGCGCGTTTGGATGGGATGCTCCACCAACCGTTGGCGTACTTGAAAGCGGGCGCATTGGTGCCAAAGCCCATGTCCACGGTGGGATGGAACACCTGCTCCACCCAGGCCGCGGGCAGCAGTTGGCGGCCGTTCCACTGGCCCCGACGCAGGTACAGATAACCGATGCGCGCCATGTCGCGCGGGTGCAGGTACAGGCCCCAGCCGCCGATTTCCAGCCCCTGCGGGTCCTTCTTCCAGCGCACATCGGTGATGCCCAGGGGGCCGAACAGGCGCTTTTGCGCGTACGCCAGGGTGCCGCCCCCGGTCTTGTGCGCGAGGATGGCCGAGAGCAGATGCGTGTTGCCGCTGTTGTAGTTGAAGCCCGCGCCGGGTGCCTGGGCCATGGGCCGGTCGAGCACAAAGCCCTGCCAGTCGCGCGAACGGCCCAACTGCAGCATGGTCTCGGGCACGGCATCGCTGAGCGGCTCAATCCAGTCCAGGCCCGAGGTCATGTCCAGCAGGTGCCCCAAGGTCATGGCCTTCTTGGCGGCATCGACGTTGGCGATCTTGCGGCCTTCTTCCCCAAAGAAGTCGAGCACGGGCGCATCGCGCGAGGCGATCAGCCCGTCCTGGATGGCCATGCCGGTGAGCGTGGCGACCACGCCCTTGGTGGTGGAATTGACGGCGTGCTTGAGCCCCTCGCGGTAGGGCGCGTAGAAGGCCTCGGCCACCAGGCTGCCGTGGCGGGTGACGAGCAGGCTGTCCATGCCCTGCGCGGCACCAAAATCGACCAGCTTGGCCAGAGCGGCGGAGTCCATGCCCTGAGCCTCGGGCGTGCTCTCGGCCCAGTCGTCACCGGGCCAGAGGGTGATGGCCGGGGTGGTGCTTGCGGCCGATGCAGCGGATGATGCAGGCGCTGCGGCGTCCTGCTGCGCCCCTGCCGTGAACGGTGCGGCGGCGCCGGCCAGCAGCGCGGCCGTGGCCTGCCGGCGGTTGATCGGGGCGGGGGCGCCAGTCCCTGCCGCCCCAGCTTGCGTGTGCCTTGCCATCCTCAACCTCCCTCGGTGCATGTTGTGCAGAAATCATATGCGCCCGGGAGCCCGTGCCTTGGTACTTCTTTTGGGGGATTGTGGCCGTTTGCCCACGGTGGATGGAGCGGCAAAGGGCAAGTCTGCGCAGGCCGCACGCAGCCATGCCAGCACGGTGTGGAAGGCATCACCGCCTTCCCCCGGCACGCCCGCGCGCGGTGCCATGAGCTGGTAGCAGCTGCCATCGGCCACAAAGCCGCGCGGTGCCACGAGCACGCCGCTGGCCAGGTCATCGGCCACCAGGGCCAGCGGGCCGATGGCCACGCCCGCGCCGGCCACTGCGGCCTGCAGGCTCTGGTAGAAGTGCTCGAAACGGATGGCGCGCGTGGGCTGCAGGGCGCTGTGGGACAAGCGCGCCCAGTCGTCCCACGCGCCCGGCCGGGTGGCGGTGTGCAGCAGCACGCCCTGCAGATCGGCCTCCAGGCCGGGGCGGCACACCGGGCCGATGTGCTCCTGCACAAAGGGCTCGGCCAGCACCCCGTCCCCGGGCTCAAAGTCGTTGCGGCGGATGGCCAGGTCGATGCCATCGCGCTCGAAATGCACCACGCCGCCGGCCGAGACCAGGCGCAGCTCGCGCTCGCTGCCGATGGCGGCCTGCAACTGCGCCAGGCGCGGGATGAGCCAGCGGATCAGCAAGGTGGGCTCGCACGACAGCACCAGCGGCCGGCCCGGCCCGGCCGTGCGGCGCGCACGCGCCAGGGCCGCGCGCAGGCGGTCGAGCGCAGCGGCCACATCCTCGGCCAGCACCTGGGCCGTGGGCGTGGCCACCACGGCGCGGCTGCTGCGCTGGAACAAGTCAAAGCCCAGCTCGCCCTCCAGCTCGCGCACGGCGCGGCTCACAGCCCCATCGGTCAGGTGCAGTTCGCGCGCGGCGCGCGAGACGCTGCCATGGCGCACGGTAGCCTCGAAGGCGCGCAGGGCGGACAGCGGAGGCAGGCGGGTGTCTTGCGGCATGGCTTGTTGACCAATTGATTGAGCTTTGCTCAATCATGCATGAGATCAAATCGATTTTCTTCCTGCTGTTCAAAAGGCACAGTCCAGCATCCTTTTGACTGTCATGCAATAAACCAATGCACACGAAGAATCCCTTGCCCCTGGCCATCACCATGGGCGACCCGGCCGGCATCGGCCCCGAGATCATTGCCCAATGGGCGATGGCAGCCAGCGTGAACAAGCCGCCCCATGTGGTGGTGGGCGATGAAGGTGCCTTACAGCGCGCCATCGCCCTGGTAGGCGCACCGCTGCAGGTGTACCGCGTGGGGGACCAGTTGGAGGGCCTGCATGAAGCACTCGCCCAAGGCGCCCTGCCCTTGCTGCAGGCCTGCGCACCGCTGCCAGCCGACCTGCCCCTGGGCCGCGTGGATGCGCGTGCCGGGGCCGCCGCCCATGCCTGCGTGCAGCGCGCCATCGACCTCGCGCTGGCGGGCCGGGTGGCCGGCATCGTGACCGCGCCGCTGCACAAGGAGGCGCTGCGCGCCGCGGGCGTGCAGCACCCCGGCCACACCGAGATGCTGGCCGAGCGCGCGGGCACGAGCGACTTCGCGATGGTGCTGGCCAATGGCGAGCTGCGCGTGCTGCTGGTGTCCATCCACCTGGCGCTGCGCGAGGCCCTTGCTGCCGTGACGATGGAGAGCGAGCTGCGCGCCATCCGCCTGGCGCACCGCGCCTGCCTGGGCTTTGGCGTGGCGCAGCCGCGCGTGGCCGTGGCCGGGCTCAACCCGCATGCGGGCGAGGGCGGGCTGTTCGGCCATGAAGACCGGGACATCATCGCCCCGGCCATTGCCGCGGCGCGGGCCGAGGGCATTGACGCCACGGGCCCCTGGCCCGGGGACACGGTGTTCATGCGCGCACGCCAGGGCGCCTTCGACATCGTGGTGGCGCAGTACCACGACCAGGGCCTGATCCCTGTGAAGTACCTGGGCGTGGACCAGGGCGTGAACATCACCGTGGGCCTGCCTTTTGTGCGCACCTCGGTGGACCATGGCACGGCCTTCGACATTGCGGGCACGGGCCGGGCCGATGCGGCCAGCCTGGGGCATGCGGTGCAGCAGGCTGCGGCCCTGGTGGCGGCGCAGCCGGCCTTGCCCGACTTCATCTTCATGCTCACACGGCACGACCGGACCATTGCCGACGCGCTGGAGCAGTTGCCCGCCGTGCTGGCTGCGGGGGTGCGGCACATCGGCTTCAAGGACATCGGCCTGCCCTGGCCCGAGCTGCAGCGCCTGGCCAATGCCATCCATGCAGGCGGCGCGCAGAGCTACCTGGAGGTGGTGAGCCTGGACGCAGCCAGCGAGCTGGCATCGGCCCGCGCCGCGCTGGCGCTGGGGGTGGACGTGCTGATGGGCGGCACCCGGCCCGAGGCGGTGCTGCCGCTGCTGGCCGGCAGCCCCCTGCGCTACTACCCGTTTGCCGGCGCCGTGGTGGGCCACCCCAGCGTGCTGCAGGGCACGGTGCAGGACATCGTGGCCAGCGCGCGCCGCATCGCCGCGCTGGACGGCGTGCACGGGCTGGACCTGCTGGCCTACCGCTTCGCAGGTGATGCGGGCGAGGTACCAGCGCTCATTGCGGCCGTGTGCGCGGCGGTGAACAAGCCCGTGGTGGTGGCCGGCTCCATCGACCGGGCCGAACGCATTGCCGCCGTGGGGGCGGGCAGTGCCGCCGGGTTCACCGTGGGCACGGCAGCGCTCGACGGCGCCTTTGCGGCCGATGCGCCGGGGCTGGAGGGGCAACTGCGCGCCATCCACGCGCTGCGAGCGGCGGCAGGGCCGCTCACGCCCGCAACTGCCCCAGCAGCCGCGCCAGCCCACCCTTGATCGCATCGAGTTCGCCCGCGCCCACCAGGGCGGCCCACTGCGCCTCGGTGCGGCTGCCCGCGGCCATGGCGAGTGGGCGGATCTGCTGGCCCCGCGCGGTGAGAAACACCAGGCGCGAACGCTTGTCGGTGGGGCTGGGGCGGCGCTCCACATAGCCGAGCTTTTCGAGCTCGTCCACCGTCTGCGCCATGGACTGCTTGCGCACGCGTGCCAGCAGCGTGAGCTCGCTCACGGGCATGCCCTCGGGCGGCACAAAGGTGAACACGCTGGCATGGGCCGCGCGCACGTCGCCAAAGCCGGCCTCGGCCAAGGCCTCGTCCACCGCGCCCGCAAACTGCTGGTGCAGCAGACGCAGCAACACGCCCAGCGAGCCGGGGGTGGTGGAAGTGATCGATGGGTCCATGGCGATACTTGACAGGCGCCTGTCTATTTCAATAAACTAGACAGGTACCTTACCACTTTCGAAGGACTGCCCCATGCCCGCCGTTTCCGTTCTCGGCTCGCACATGCACTGCACAGACACTGGCACCCCGGGCGCCGGCCCGACCTGGGTGTTTCTGCATGGCAACCCTGTGTCATCGCACCTGTGGCGCAAGGTGCTGCCAGGCGTGCAGGGGCTGGGCCGCTGCCTCGCGCCCGACCTGATCGGCATGGGCCAATCGGGCAAGCCCGAGATCGCGTACAGCTACGACGACCATGCGCGCTACCTGGCCGCCTGGTTCGATGCGATGGACCTGCAGGACGTGGTGCTGGTGGGCATCGACTGGGGGGCGTCGCTGGCCTTCGACTGGGCGCGCCGGCATGCGCACCGGGTGCGCGGCATCGCCTTCATGGAGACCATCGTCAAGCCCATGGCCTGGGCGGACTTTCCCGCCGCGGCGCGGCCGCGTTTCGAGGCGTTTCGCACGCCGGGCCTGGGCGAGCAACTGGCGCTGGAACAGAACCAGTTCCTGGCGGGCTCGCTCGCGGCCACGGTGCTCACTCCCCTGGCTGCGGCCGACCGTGCGGTGTACGAGGCGCCCTACCCCACGCCCGCAAGCCGGCGCCCGCTGCTGGCCTGGCCGCGCGCCATGCCCATCGAAGGATCACCCGCCGACGTGGTGGCACGGGTCGAGGCCTATGGCGACTGGCTGGCAAGCTCGAACGCCATACCCAAGCTGCTGCTCACCTTCACCGGCTCGCCCACGCTGATGATAGGCCCGGCGATGGAGGCCTGGTGCCGCGAACACATCGCCTGCCTCACGGTGCAGGCCTGCGGCGACGCCGGCCACCTGGCGCCCGAGGACCAGCCCGGGCGCATTGCCGATGCGCTGGTCGCCTGGGCCGGCACCGCCCTCGTGCCTACTGTTTCTGGATCCCTGCCTGCTGGATCACGTCAGACCAGCGCTTGATCTCGCGCGCATAGAAGTCCGCCTGCGCCTGGGGCGTGCTGCCGCTGGCCTGCACGCCGAGCTGCAACAACCGGGCCTTGACCTCGGGCGCGTTGAGCGCGGCGTTGGTGTCCCTGTTCAGCCGCGCAATGGTGTCCTGCGGCGTGCCGGCCGGTGCGGCAAAGGCATTCCACGAGGCCACATTGAACCCTGGCGCGCCGCTTTCGGCCACGGTGGGCACATTCGGCAGCGCGGTCGAGCGCTTCTCGCCCATCACCGCCAGGGCCTGCAGCGCGCCGGCGCTGATCTGCGGCAGCACAGGCGCCAGGATCTCGACAGCAGCATCCACCTGCTCGCCCAGCAGCGCGCTGGTCACGGCCGCACTGCTGTTGAAGGGCACGATGGCCAC
This sequence comes from Acidovorax sp. FW305-C-20-28, assembly GCF_058783375.1. Lineage (NCBI taxonomy): Bacteria > Pseudomonadati > Pseudomonadota > Betaproteobacteria > Burkholderiales > Comamonadaceae > Acidovorax > Acidovorax sp. FW305-C-20-28. The sequence goes on from NZ_JBYSYM010000037.1 coordinate 15,883, forward strand.
GTCGATGCCCAGACTGCGCTTGAGAAGTTCGGCCGCCAGGTGCTGGGTGCTGCCGATGTTGATGCTGCCGATGTTGAGTTGGCCGGGGTGGGCCTTGGCATGGGCGATGAGGGCCGCGATGTCCTTGAAGCGCGACTTGCCGCCCGCGATGAGGGCGATGTCGAAACTGCCCAGCAGGGACACGGGCGTGAAGCTCTTGACCGGGTCGAACGGCAGGCTCTTGAACAGGCCGGCGCTCACCGCATTGCCGTTGGACATGAGCAGCAAGGTACGGCCATCGGGCGCGGCCTTGGCCACGGCATCGGCCGCAACGATGCCGCCCGCGCCGGGTTTGTTGTCCACCACGATGGGCTGTCCCGTGGCCTCGGTCATCTTCTGCGCCACGGTGCGCGCCGTGAGGTCGGCCACGCCACCGGGGCCGAAGGGCACGACCAGGCGGATGGGGCGCTTGTCGGCGGGCTGCGCGGCCGCGCTCGCACAGGCTGTGGCGGCTGCAGCCAGCAGCAGGAAGGCCCGGCGTTCAGGGATCAGGGGAAAAGTCATGCTTTGTACTATGACAAAAACGGAATTGTCCTGCCATGGGGCGCATGCACTGGGAGCTATGCCTGCGCAGCATGGGGCCAACCGGGTGGCGCCCCCCCATGGGGATACCATTGCAGGTTCAGACACCCGCATTTGCCATGAAAAACGCCACCGAATTCGCCCCTGGCCTCGTCGTCCAGGGCATTGACGCCCCGCTGTCCCTGTCGAGCTACAAGCTGATCGCCTTCGACATGGACTCCACCCTGATCAACATCGAGTGCGTGGACGAGATCGCCGATGCCGCCGGCCGCAAGGCCGAGGTGGCCGCCATCACCGAGGCGGCCATGCAGGGCATCATCACCGACTACAAGGAAAGCTTGCGCCAGCGCGTGGCCCTGCTCAAGGGCGTGACCGTGGCCCACATGGAGCAGGTGTTCAGCGAGCGCCTGCGCTTCAACCCCGGCGCCAAGGAGCTGGTCAGCGCCGCCAAGGCCGCAGGGCTGACCACGCTCTTGGTCTCGGGCGGCTTCACCTTCTTTGCCGACCGCGTGAAGGCGGGCCTCGGGATCGACTTCGCCCGCTCCAACATGCTGGAGGTGCAGGACGGCCTGCTCACCGGCCGCATGGTGGACCAGGCCTGGGGCGACATCTGCGACGGTGCCGAAAAGCGCCGCACGTTGCTCGAAGTGGCCTCGCTCATGGGCATTGCGCCCTCGCAGGCAATCGCCGTGGGCGATGGCGCCAACGACCTGCCCATGATGGGCGCGGCCGGCCTGTCGGTGGCCTACCACGCCAAGCCCACCGTGCGCGCCCAGGCCAAGGTCGCCATCAACGAAGGTGGCCTGGACAGGCTGCTGGAAGTGCTGCGCTGACCCTCTCCACCCTGCCCCGCCGCGCCTGGGCGTCGCTGCGCCGCGGCTGGCGCGGACACCTGGCCACCTTGCTGCTGGCCCTGCTGGTGGTGGCCGGCGTGGATGCCTGGCGCACGCGCGACCTGCCTTCGGGCCCGGCCCCGGACGCCGCCATCACCCTGGCCGACGGCAGCACCACCACGCTGGCCGCATGGCGCGCCCGGCACCCGGGCCGCGCGGTGGCCCTGCATTTCTGGGCCGAGTGGTGCCCGGTGTGCAAGATCGAAGAACCGTCTGTGGCCCGCCTGTCTGGGGACTGGCCGGTGCTGGGCATTGCCATGCAGTCCGGCAACGCCACGCGCGTAGCCCAGGTGCAGCGCCAGCGCGGCATGCCCTGGCCCACAGCCGTGGACCCGCAGGCCGAGCTGTCGCGCGCCTGGGGTGTGCGCGTGGTGCCGGCCCTGGTGGTGGTGGATGCGCGCGGCGATGTGCGCTTTGCGACCAGCGGCTACACGCCCGGCTGGGGCATGCGCTGGCGGCTGTGGTGGGCGCAGGCGGTGCCGCGTTTCGGCACGACCCAGGGCTAACGCGGTACCGGTTCGGCCATCTGCCGGGCCTCCTCCTGCACCCACTCGATGAAGGCCAGTTGCCCCGGCGTGGCCGGGCGGTCCTTGTCGATGCACAGGAAATAGCCGCGCCCCGTGGACACAGGCAGCGCAAAGGGGATCACCAGCTCGCCCGTCTGCAACTCGCGCTCGATCAGGCAGGGCTGGGTGATGGCGATGCCCACGCCCTCCTTGGCCGCGAAGATCAGGTTCATGCTCAGGTCGTAGCCAGGGCCCAGTTTCAGTTCGCGCTGCAGGCCGGCCGCCTGGGCCCAGCGCGCCCAGTTGTCGGGGAAGTTGGTGTGGTGCAGCAGCACCTCGCGCGCCAGGTCGGCCGGGCGTTTGAGGCGCGGCGCCACCTGCGGCGCGCACACGGGCACGATGTCGCGCCCCATGAGGTAGGTGGCCTGCAGCCGCGCGGGCCAGCGCCGGCGCGGGCGCTTCACGTCGATCCAGACATCCACGTCGTCGCGGCTGAAGTCCTCGTCATGGCGGAACTGGCGCATCTCGATATCCAGGCCCGGGTGGCGCGCCTGGAAGCGCGGCAGCCGCGGCAGCAGCCACTTGGTGCCCAGCGTGGGGATGACCGACAGCCGCAGCTTGCCCGGTGCGCGCGGCGCCACGAACAGCGCCGTGGCCGATTCGAGCGCCATCACATGCCGCTCAGTCAGCTGGCGCAACTCGCGCCCGCGCTCGCTGAGCACCACGCCCTGGGGCGAGCGCTCGAACAGGCGGCAGTCGCCCAGGTGCTGCTCCAGCCGCTGCACGGCGCGGCTCACGGCGGCCTGGGTCACGCACAGGTCCTCGGCCGCCTGGCGGAAACTGCCCAGCCGGCACACGGCCAGGAAAGCATGGAGTTCGACCAGCGAGGGGGAGCGCAGTTTCATGGACGCATGCAGAGCAGGAGGTGATGACATTGTGTTATCACAAACCACGATTTTGTCGTTTGATGCACGGGCTGGCAATGCCTAGCATTCGCCCATTCCCAACCCACTGCCCACCACCACCATGACCATCGACCGCCGCCAGTTCCTCACCTCCACCGCTGCCGGCCTGGCACTGCCGGCCCTGGCCGCCGACGCGCCCTACCCCACGCGCGCCATCAGCCTGGTGGTGCCGTTCACGCCGGGCGGCTCGGTCGATGTGTCGGGCCGGCTCATCGCCGACCGCCTGGCGCGCAGCCTGGGCCAGCCCGTGGTGGTGGACAACCGCGGCGGCGCGGGCGGCGCCATCGGCTCGACCTATGTGGCCAAGGCCGCGCCCGATGGCTACACGCTGATCGTGACCTCGCAGAGCACCCATGTGGTCAACCCTGCGGTGAACCCCAAGCTGCCCTACGACGCGGTCAAGGACTTCGCGCCCATCACCCTCATCAGCCGCCTGGCCAATGTGCTGCTGGTCCACCCCGGGCTGCACGTGAAGAGCTTCGACGAGCTCGTGAAGCACGCGCGTGCCAATCCCACGGCGCTCAACTATGCAAGTGCGGGCACGGGCTCGGTGTCGCACCTGAGCATGGAGCTGCTGAAGAACCAGGCCAAGTTCCCGATGACGCACATCCCCTACCGTGGCGCGGGCGTGGCGCTCAACGACCTGCTCAGCGGCCAGATCCAGCTGACCTGGAACAACCTCTCGTCCAACCTGACCCACATCCAGAACGGCAAGCTGCGCGCCCTGGCCGTGGCCTCGCCCACCCGCGTGCCGCAGCTGCCCGACGTGCCGACCTTTGCCGAGCTCAAGCTGCCCGACCTGAACCTCACCTCGTGGAACGGCCTGGCCGCGCCCGCGGGCACGCCCGATGCCATCGTGCAAAAGCTCTACGCCGCCACGCGCAAGATCGTGACCGACCCGGCCACCCAGACCGTGTGGGTGGACAAGGGCATGATGGTGCCCCAGGATATCAACCCTGCGGCCTACCGCAAGGAAATCGCGGAGCGCATTGCCTTCTACCAGCGCATTGCGCGGGACAACAAGATCGAGCTGGACTCCAATTGATGACGACGACAACGCGCCTGCTGCCCGAACTCACCCGCATCGACGACCTGGCGCCCCGGCAGGACGAGCTGGCCGGCTGGCGCCGCCACATCCACCAGCACCCCGAGCTGGCCTTTGCCGAGCACGGCACGGCCGACTTCGTGGCCGGCAAGCTGCAGGCCTTTGGCTACGAGGTCACGCGCGGCATCGGCCAGACCGGCCTGGTGGCCCAGCTGCGCGTGGGCCAGGGCAGCAAGCGCCTGGGCCTGCGCGCCGACATGGACGCCCTGCCCATCCAGGAGGAGACCGGCCTGCCCTACGCCAGCCGCGTGCCCGGCTGCATGCATGCCTGCGGCCACGATGGCCACACCGCCATGCTGCTGGGCGCGGCGCAGCATCTGGCGGCGACGCGGCGCTTTTCCGGTACCTTGAACCTGATCTTCCAGCCGGCCGAAGAGCGCGGCTTCGACAGCGGCGCCAAGGCCATGGTGGCCGACGGGCTGTTCGAGCGTTTTCCCTGCGACATGGTGTTCGCCATGCACAACCACCCGGGTGCACCGCAGGGCCATTTTTTGGTGCGGCCGGGCCCGTTTCTCGCGGCGGGCGACCGGGTGTTCATCACCATCACCGGCGTGGGCGGCCATGCGGCGCGCCCCCACCTCGCGGTGGACCCGCTGGTGGCGGCCGCCGCCACGGTGATGGCGCTGCAGACCGTGGTCTCGCGCAACGTGGACCCGAATGAATCGGCCGTGGTCACGGTGGGCCGGCTGCGCTCGGGCGATGCGCTCAACGTGATCCCGGCCGAGGCCGAGATCGGCGTCAGCGTGCGCTCCTTCAGCGCCGCCGTGCGCACCCTGCTCAAAAAGCGCATCACCGCCCTGGTGCATGCCACGGCCGAAGGCTACGGCGCCCGGGCCGAAGTCCGCTACATCGAAGGCTACCCGGTGCTGGAAAACGATGCCGCTGCCACCGCCCTGGCCGCCGAGGTGGCCAGCGAGCTGGTGGGCACGGACCGGGTGGAGGCGCAGTTCCAGCGCATGATGGGCAGCGAAGATTTCGCCTACATGCTGCAGGCCTGCCCCGGCGCGCTGGTGCGCATCGGCAACGGCCCCTCAGAGGGCGGGCGCGGGCTGCACAACCCGCGCTATGACTTCCACGATGGCAACCTGCCGGTGGGGGCGGCGTTCTGGAGCCGGCTGGCGGAACGCTTTCTGGCCTGAGTCAGCACGCCTCAGGCGGGGCCTTGTTCCGCCACGCGCCTCATGGCCTCGTCCATCGTCGCCGTGAGCGCCAGCGCCGATTCCTTGTTCGCCGTGGCGTCGGGCGGCAGCACGATGGGGGGACCGAAGGTGATGCGGATGCGCGGGCGCGTGAAGAAGTGGCTGGCGCGGATCTCGCCCGGGCCGTCGTAGTGCGCGGGCACGATCTGGCCCTTGGCGCGCAGCGCGATGGTGGCGGCGCCACGCTTGGCCTCGGCGTTCTCGGTGTTGCGCGTGCCACCCGGGAAGATCAGCACCAGCTGGCCCTCGTTGACCAGCGAGACCACCTGGCGGATGGTGGCTGTCGAAGGGCTGCCCCGGTCCACCGGGAAGCCGCCGCCCGAGCCCACGAACCAGGCGCCCAGTTTGGTCTCGAACAACTCCTTCTTGGCCATCTGGTGCAGCTTGCGCGGCAGCGCGGCATAGCCCACCCACAGCGGATCGGCCCAGCCTGTGTGGTTGCACACCACGATCTTGCCGCCCGGCCCGTCCAGGTGCTCGGCCCCGATCACCGTGACCCGGGCCACCCGGGACATGAGCACGCGCAGCACGCGCACGAAAAGGTTGGGTTTTTGCTGGGCAGCGGGTGAGACAGGGGAGGCGGCAGTGGTCATCAGGGGCGGTTGGACGGCGAAATGGGCAAAGGGTTCTCACAGAATGATAAAGGGTCGGCAACACGGCCCCGGGGAAAACCCTGCCCAGCCGGCTCAGACCGGCGCGTCCAGTTCGTGCAGCCGGCGGTAGAACTCGTCCACATGCGCCTGCGCGTGGGCGGGAAAGGCCTGCATCGCCTGTGCATGCCGCACGGGGTCCTGCTCGGCACCGGCGCGCCCCACGCGGTGCGAGGCCTCCTGCACGAAGCGGCACAGCGGCATGCGGCGCTCGCCAAAGGCGGCCAGCGCGGCGGGCAGCGAGGGCTCTTGCGCCAGCAGCCGGGCCAGCACCACCGCATCCTGCACCGCCAGGGCGCCGCCCTGCCCCATGAAGGGCGTGGAGGCGTGCGCGGCATCGCCGATCAGGACCACCCGGCCCTGGTGCCAGGGCAGCGGCATCACGACCTCCTCGACGGCGGTGTACAGCACCTCGCTGTGCGCCGAGAGTTCGTCGAGAAAGGGGCGCGCCGGCCCGCCGAACTCAGCGAACCGCGCGCGCATGGTTTCGGGCCACAGAACCGGGTCTATCCAGCGGCCCTCGGGTTCGGCCACGGTGCCGAAAAGGTAGAGCCTCTCGTGCGAGATCGGCATGATCCCCAGCCGCTTGCCCAGGCCCATCATCATGACCTTGTCCACCAGCCCGGCCGGGCGCTGGTGCACGCTGCGCCAGACGCCGAAGCCCGAGTAGCCCGGCTGCACACTGGGCCACAGCAGCGCGCGCACGCCCGAGCGAATGCCATCCGCCCCGATCACCAGATCGGCGTCGTGCGTGCTGCCGTCGGAGAACCAGGCCCGCACGCCGCTGCCGTGGTGCTGCAGCGCCTGCACCGTGGTGCCCAACTGCACCGGCACGCCCAGCGCCGTGAGCAGCCCGGAGAGCACGCGGTGCATCTCGGCGCGCTTGATGCCGAGGATGGGCGGGGCGGGCGGCGAGCCCAGGGCGGGGTAGGCCACATCGACGATGGGGCGGCCATCCGGGTCCAGGTAGCGGTTGCGGCCCGAGGCGATGGCAAAGCCCGCCTGCACCAGGGGCTCCATCGCGCCGATCTGGCGAAAGTGCTGCAGGCCGTTGCTGTAGACGAAGATGCCCGAGCTCTGAAAGCGCCACTGCGGCTGCTTTTCGATCACGGTGACATGCCAGCCGGTGCGGGCCAGCGCCAGTGCGGCTGAGCAGCCGGCGATGCCGGCACCAACGATCAGGACTTTCTTGTTCATGGGGAAAAACGCAGCAGAGCCAGCGGTGATGAAGCCGCCGATTCTTGGGCAGTCGCCCGGGCGCTTCAACCTTCAGGGCGCCGGATCTGGGCACCGATCGTCCGCGTCTTGATGCACTGGCTCGGCGTGGACCCCGACCAGCGCTCGAAGGCGCGGGAGAAGGCCTTCTCCGAGCTGTAGCCCACCGCCTGCGCCACGCGCCAGACATCGCCCTCGCCCTGCAGGAACTGCTGGCGCGCGATGCCCATGCGCACCGAGGTGAGGTAGCGCAGCGGCGTGGTGCCCATGAGCTCGACAAAGCGCTCGCTGAACACCGAGCGCGACTGGTTGCTCACGCGCGAGAGGCTGGCCACGGACCAGGGCAGCTCGGGGTGGGCATGCATCTGCGCCAGGGCCTTGCCGATGGCCTTGTCGCGCACGCCGTTGAGCCAGCCCTGGGTGTCCGCCGGGCCGCTGTGCAGGTGCTCGCGCAGCACATGCACCAGCAGCAGGTCGGCCATGCGCGCCGTGGCCAGTTGCCAGCCCGGGCGCTGGGCCAGGGTTTCATCCACCAGCGCGCCGGTGGTCAGCGCCAGGCTGCGCGTGGTGGCGATGTCGGCCGCGCGCAGCACGATCAGCGGCGGCATCCAGGACAGCAGCGAGGCGCCCTGGTGCCTGGGCATCCACAGGTGCAGCGAGAAGAGTTCGGTCACACCGCCGCTGCCCGTTCCATCCCCTTCGCCGCCGTGCGCGAAGGTGATGGGATGGTCGCCGTGCGCGCCCCGCATATGCTGTTGCAGCAGGGTGCGAAACGGCACGGCCTCGAGGCCCGGGGCCGAGGCGACCAGGTGCGGCCCGCCCTGCGGCAGCATCACGATGTCGCCCGGCTGCACCTGCACGGCGGCCTGCCCGTCCATCTGGATCCAGTAGGGTTGGCCGGTGCACACGCGCAGCAGCAGGCCCTCGACCCCTTCGGAGCGCAGCGCCCAGGGCGCGGTGAGCGCAAAGCGCGCGGTCACCGCACGGTCGGTGCGCAAGGTGCCCAGGACCAGGCTGATCAGGTCGTCCGGCGTGGTGCTCGTGGGGCGTTGCATGCCCCAGTTTATGCCGTCCGCCCGGGGCCGCTGTCATGCCGGCGGGTGCGCGCGGTACGGCGGACGCTCGGTGCCCAAATCCGGTGTCCCGGAGGTTGAGCCCGGCATGCGCCTGCCGAACAATCGCCAGCCATGGGCCGGCACGGTGCACGGGCCCCAGGAAGCATGAGCATGACGACCCCCCTTCGAAAACGAATCCTGCCCGAGGTGCGCGACCCGGCGCTCGAACTGTCGCTGGTGAAACCCATCGCCCGCGGCGACAACGCGCAGCGCGCGTCCACCGTGCAGCAGACCGAGGGCGAACCCCTGCTCCGCTTCGAGGGCGCGAGCAACCCCTACCTGGAACACCAGCGCAACGACCTGCTGCTGAGCATCCAGCACATGCGCAGCGAGGGCCACGACGAGATGGTCTTCCTGTGCATCACGCACTGCAAGGAGCTGACCTTCAAGGCCCTGCACTACGAGCTGCTGAACATGCAGGCGCGCATCCAGGCCGACGATGTCGCGGGCGCACTGCAGCTGGTGCCCCGCGCGCATGCGCTGCTGGAGTTTCTGGGCAAGACCTGGGACGTGCTCTCCACCATCACGCCGCACGGCTTCAACCAGTTCCGCAACACCCTGGGCATTGCCTCGGGCCAGCAGTCCTACATGTACCGGCACGTCGAGTTCATCCTGGGCAACAAGTCCGAGCGGCTGGCGCGAGCGCATGAGAACAACCCCGATGTCTGGCCCTACATGGAGCGCGCGCTGCACGCGCCCAGCCTCTACGACGCCGTGCTCGCGCTGCTGCACCGGCGCGGCATCGCCATGCCGCCCGAGGTGCTGGAGCGCGACTGGTCCGCGCCCTGGGTGGTGCATCCCGGCGTCGAGGCGGCCTGGCTGCAGGTCTATGCCGACCCCACGCCGGAGAACGACCTGTACCTGCTCGGCGAAGCGCTCACCGACCTCGCCGACGCCTTCTCGCAGTACCGCTGGCGGCATTTCGTCTCGGTGGAACGCATCCTGGGCTTCAAGGCCGGCACGGGCGGCTCGGCCGGCGTGGGCTGGCTGCGCAGCATCGTCGACCACCGCTTCTTCCCCGAGCTGTGGTCCATGCGGACCCAGCTCTGAACCCACCGCACCGACCGGTACCTCCATCACACACCATGTTCGATCAACTCCCTCCCCCCGTCGATGACCCCATCCTGGGGCTGTTCGAGGCCTACCAGGCCGATCCCCGCCCCGCCAAGGTCAACCTGGGCATCGGCATCTACTGCGATGACGCGGGGCGTGTGCCCCAGCTCGGCGCGGTGCGCGCGGCACGCGCCACCCTGGCACAGGCCGGCGCACCCAGCGTCTACCCGCCCACCGAGGGCGATGGCGCCTTCCGCGCCGCCGTGCTCGACCTGGTGTTTGGCGAGGCTGGCCGGGCCACGGCCCCGGCCCTCACCGTGGTGCAGGCGGTGGCCGGCACCGGGGCGCTGAAGCTCGGCGCCGACTTCCTCAAGGATGCGCTGCCCGATGCCGCCATCTGGATGCCCGACCCGACCTGGGCCAACCATGCGGCGATCTTCGAAGGCGCGGGCTTTGGGGTGCGCCACTACCCCTACTACGCGCCCGAAAGCGGCCGCTTCGATGCCGAGGGCGCGGTGCGCGCACTCCAGGGCCTGAAGGCGGGCAGCGTGGTGCTGCTGCACCCCTGCTGCCACAACCCCACTGGGGTCGACCCGACGCGGGCGCAGTGGAGCCTGCTGCTGGACACCATCGCTGAGCGCGGGCTGCTGCCCTTCTTCGACATGGCCTACCAGGGCTTCGCCCAGGGCGTGGACGAAGACGCCTGGGCCGTGCGCGAATGCGTGCGCCGCGGCATCGGCTGCCTGGTGGCGAGTTCGTTCTCGAAGATCTTCTCGCTCTATGGCGAGCGGGTGGGGGCGCTCAGCGTGTACGCGCCGGCCGGCGATGCGGCCCGCGTGCTCGGCCAGCTCAAGCGGGCCATCCGGCGCTCCTACTCCTGCCCGCCCGCCCCGGGCGCGGCGATCGTGCGCACCATCCTGGGCGATGCGGCCCTGAACGCGCAGTGGCGTGCCGAGCTCGGTGCCATGCGCGAGCGCATGCGCCAGGTGCGCAGCGCCCTGCACGGCATGCTGCGCGAGGCGCTGCCCGCGCAGGGCTTCGACTACCTGCTCGAGCAGCGCGGCATGTTCAGCTACACGGGCCTCTCCCCGGCGCAGATCGACGCGCTGCGCGTGCACTCGGGCGTGTACGCCGTGTCCTCCGGCCGCATCTGCGTGGCCGGCATCAACACCTCGAACATCGCGCATGTCTGCGCATCCCTGGTCGCCATCCACCGGAGCCACCCAACATGAACTTCTTGCCCCCCCTGCGTTCGCTGGCCTGCGGGCTGCTGCTCTTGCTTGCCACCACGGCGGCCCTGGCCCAGGGTACGCCCCTGCGCCTGCTGGTGGGCTTTCCACCCGGGGGCTCCACCGATGTGATCGCGCGCCAGCTGGCGCTCGGCCTGCAGCAGGAGCTGGGCCGCAGCGTCGTGGTGGAGAACCGCGCCGGTGCGGGCGGCCAGATCGCGGCCCAGGTGCTCAAGGCGGCCCGGCCCGATGGCAACACGCTGTTTCTCTCGAACGCCCATACCGTGGCCATCGTTCCCGTGACGGTGCTGAACCCGGGCTTCGACGTGGCGAAGGACTTCGCGCCCATCGGCCTGGTGACCGTGAACCCCGACGCCCTGGCCGTGAACCCCGCTGTGACCGGCCCCCTTGCGGGCGGCCTGAAGGACTTCACGGCCTGGACGCAGGCCGGCCCGGGACGCGCCAGCATCGGCGTGCCCGCACCGGGCAGCGCGCCCGAGTTCGCGGTCAGCGTGATCGGGCGCGCGGCGGGGGCCCGCCTCACCGCCGTGCCCTACCGCGGCGATGCGCCCCTGGTGCAGGACGTGGCGGCCGGCCAGGTGCCCGCGGGCATCGGCGGCGTGGGCGCACTGCTGCCCTATGTGGAGGCGGGCAAGCTGCGCCTGCTGGCCGTCAACGGGCCCGCGCGGCTGCCGCGCTTTCCTGAGGTGCCCACCTACACCGAGCTGGGCATCAAGGGCCTGGAGGAAGTCATGTTCACCGCCCTGTTCGCGCCTGCCGGCACGCCGGCCGCGCTGCTGCGGCAATACCACGCCGCGCTCGCCAAGGTGGCGGCCTCGGCCGCGTTCTCGGAACGCATTGCCAGCCTGGGTGTCAGCGCGAGCGTGGGCACGCCCGAAGAACTCGGCCAGCGCGTGGAGCGCAGCCGGCTGGTCTACGAGCGGCTGGCCCGCGAGGCCGGCTTCCAGCCCCAATGACGAACTTCCACAGAGCAGGACCGCAACACGCCATGAACCCCTCCCGCACGCTCGACGAACACGATGTGGCCGCTTGCCTGGCCAGCGCCAGTGCCCATGCACGCCAGCAGCAATGGAAGCTGTCGATCGCGGTGGCAGACGCTGGCGGGCACCTGCTCGGCTTTGTGCGCCAGGACGGTGCCAGCCCGCTGTCGGCGCAGATCGCGCTGGCCAAGGCGCGCACCGCGGCCCTGTCGCGCCGCGAGACCCGCTTCTTCGAAGAACTGCTGACCGCGGGGCGCAGCGGCTTCCTGTCCGTCAGCGGCATGAGCCTGCTGGAGGGCGGCATTCCCATCGTGCTCGGCGGGGAGTGCGTGGGCGGCATCGGGGTGTCCGGCGCGACCTCGCCGCAGGATGCCGAGGCCGCCACCGCCGGCCTGGCGGCCCTGCTGGAGCGGCAGCGCTGAACTGCCTCGGCCGCCGCGTTGCTCGGGCGCAGGCCTGAACAGGCTCTAAGATCCCGCACAGCAATAACAAAGCGGGAGAGAACAGCATGGGACGCACGGCCTTCGTCGGTTGGCTATTCACCATGGCCATCGCGAGCTTCATCGTGGCAGCGTCGGGCAAATCCTGGGGCTGGGCCCTGGGCGGCATCGTCTTCATGGCCGTGGCGCTGTATGCCCGTCGCCAACTCAACGAGGAGCAGGACGACGAGCAGCCGGCCAACGCCTCGTTCCGCTTCGTCGCGGTCGGCATCCTCGTCATGCTGGCATGCATGGGCTTTCTGTTCTGGCTGCAGAAATCGGCCTAGCTCACACAGTGGCCTCCAGCGTCTCGGCGCACCCGGCGCCTGCGGCAGCACCCGCCCGCGCCCCCGCACCCCAGGCCCGCAGCCGCGCCGCATAGCGCGCCGCCTCGCCGGCCAGTTGTGCCGCATCCATCTTGCCGGCCCGGTAGACCAGGAAAGGCTCGGCCCAGGGCAGGCCGCAGCGGTGTGCCGTGGCCTGCAGCGGGCGCAGCAGCTCGGCCAGGGAGAACAGGTTCTGGCCCGTGGGGGTGTAGGCCTCGGGCACATTGCCGGCCGTGGCTGCCACCAGCAAGGGCGTGCCTTCAAGGTGCCGGCCTTCGCTGGCATAGGCCATGTAGAACATGCGGGTCAGCACCGCGTCCTGCCAGGCCTTGAGCAGCGGCGGGGTGGAATACCACTGCACGGGGAACTGCAGCACCACGCGGCGCGCGCTGAGCAGGCGGCGCACTTCGGCATCGCCATCGATGGCGCGGCCCTCGGGGTAGAGCGCCGCCATGTCCACCACCTGCACGCCCGGCACGGCCACAGCCGCATCGGTCAGCGCCCGGTTGGTGGCGGATTGCGCAAAGCGCGGGTGGAACAGCAGCACCAGGGTGTCGATGGTGCGGACGGGGGCGTTGTGGGTGGTGGTCGGTGTCGTATCGGTCATCAGGAACTCCGGTTGGTTGGGTGGATGCCCCGAGGATGCGATCCGGGCGATAATTAATCCAACGGATAATTCGTATATCGATTCATTGATTCCATGAATTTACGAAGCATCGACCTCAACCTGCTGGTGGTGCTGCAGGCCCTGCTCGACGAGGCCCATGTGACGCGCGCGGCCGAGCGGCTGGGCCTGTCGCAGCCGGCCATGTCCAACGCGCTGGAGCGCTGCCGCCACCTCTTCGGCGACCCGCTGCTGGAGCGCGCCCGGGGCGGCATGCGCCTCACGCCCAAGGCCGAGGCCCTGCGCGAGCCCCTGACCCGCCTGCTGGCCGACGCCGCGCGCGTGATCGACCCGCACCCCCAGGTGGACGTCGCCACCCTGCGCCAGACCGTGCGCATCGTCATGGCCGACTACCCCGCCGTCATGGTGGTGGGCCCGCTGCATGCACGCCTGGCCGCAAGCGCTCCGGGCATCGCCCTGGTGGTGGAACCCTGGCACGGCGCGGCCGACGCCCTGGACGCCATGGCGCGCGGCCGGCTGGACCTGGCGGTGTCGGTCTTCCCCGTGGTGGACGCGAGCTTTCACCGCGAGGAGCTGCTGCGCGAGGAGTACGCCGTGTGCATGCGCGCCGGCCACCCGGCCGCGCAGGACTTCAACCTGGACCGCTGGCTGCAGTACCCGCATGTGCTGGTCTCGGGCCGGGGCGAGACACGCGGCGCGCTGGACCAGGCGCTGCTGGCGCTGCAGCGCACGCGGCGTGTGGGCGTGGTCGTGCCCAGCTTTCTGCTGGTGCCGCCGCTGCTGGCCAGCTCCGACCTGATCGCCATGGTGCCGCGCCGGTGCCTGCCTGTTTCGACAGGCGACGACGACGGTGCGTTTGCCGGCCTGGCGGTGTTCGAGCCGCCGGTGGCGGTGGAGGGGTTTGCGTTGCATGTGGCGTGGCATGCGCGCAGGCAGCAGGATGCGGGGGTGAGGTTTGTGGCGGGGGTAGTGGCGGAGTTGTTGCGGGGGTAGCTTTTTTTTGCACCGCTCCCGGGCGCAGGTTGGTCTCCAAGGTTGCTGCATGCCTTGATCGCGGGCGGGAGCCGGGATGTGCGCCCGGCGGCGCACCTACCTTCTTTTGCTTCGTCAAAAGAAGGTAGGCCAAGAAAAGACGACCCCGCTGCCCGTGTCCCCCTCGCCGGGGGCGAGGGGGCAGCCTGCGATGCTCGGTCCTGGGGTGGCGCCGAAGAACTCCCTGCGCTGCCTCTTTAAGGCAGCTCCGGTCAAACAGCTTCGGCGAGCCAGATGACGATGCGCGTGTCCTTCGGCACGCGCTCACCCCAGGCCCTGCGCTTCTCGGCACGGTCAGAAGGGGGTGGATACCGACACGGGCCATTGCTTCGCTCGGCCCGATCTGCCTCGCTGCGCTTGGCCTGGGCAGGGCCGCCGCGCCAGTTGCGTCGGCAGCGCGCAGCGCGTAACCGACACCCAGCGCAGCTGCGAAAGCAGCAGCCGTCTTTGTCCCCGCTCCCCACCCCTGCTGGCTGCGCCGAGGAGCGCAGGAACTGGGGTGGGCGTGTGTGCCGAAGGACACACACGCTTCGTTGTCTAGCTCATCGCAGATGTTTGAGCGAAGTTCGAAGAACGCAGCGAGTTCTGCGATGCCACCCCAGTTCCGAGCACCGCAGGTTGCCTCCGTTCGCCCGACAGGGCGAACGGGGGACGCAGACTGGGGGCCGCCTTCTCTTTGGTGACTTTCTCTTGGCGGCCCAAGAGAAAGTTACTGCGCCGCCGGGCGCACATCCCGGCTCCCGCCCCATGCAAAGGCATGCGGCAACCAAGACCAACAAAGCTTACTGCCGCCGCCGACGAGGAGCCTTTACATCCGGCCCCTTGATCAACGGATCCTCCAACACCTTCAACAAACACTCCCTCAACCACCGATGCGCCGCATCCGCGCTGTACCGCGGATGCCAAGCCATCCGCGTCGTATCGCTCTGCAAGGCCAGCGGCAAGGCAAACACCTCCAGCCTGAGCGAGGCCGACATCCCCCGCGCGACCCGCTCCGGCACACAGGCCACAAGGTCCGAGCGCGCCGCCGCGATCAGCGCAGCAAACGCACTGGGCACGCGCAAGGCCACCATGCGCTCCAACCCCAAAGCAGCCAGCGCATCGTCCAGCGTGCTCGGCTCCCCAGGCCGCAAGGTCACACCCACGTGGCGAACGGCAGACAGGCGCGCCGGGGTCAGGGGCTTGGCGAGCAAGGGATGGCCTGCACGCGCAGCGCCCACCAACTGCTGCTGCGACAACGCCTGCCACTCCACCTCGGGGTCGCGGCTGCGGAACACACCCACGTCCAGGTCTACCCGGCCTTCGCGCAGTGCAGCGGGGTCGCTGTGGCTCTCGGCCAGAAACTGCAGGCTGGCCAGCGGCATCTGCTGCGCAATGGCCTGCGACAGCGCCGCGCCGTAGACCACGGCCATGCCCTCGGGCGCACGCACCACGAAATGCCGGCGCACCTGGGCCAGGCCGCCCGGCCCTTCGCCGGGCGACTGCAGCGCCCGGGCCTGGGCCAGCAACTGGCGCACCGGCTCGGCCAGGGCCAACGCGCGGGGCGTGGGCACCAGCTGGCGGCCCGCGCGCACCAGGATGGCGTCGCCGAACACCTCGCGGATGCGGGCCAGCGCATGGCTCATGGCCGGGGTGGAGAGGTGCACACGCTCGGCCGCGGCCGTCACGCTGCCGGTGGCCAGCAAGGCATCGAGCGCGACCAGCAGATTGAGGTCATAGGTTTTCATACGGTGCAACTGTATATTCAGATCATTGCACTGTACAGAATTCATCCCAACCGGGACACTGCCGGCCATGACGACGACCACGACTTCGACCACCCCGCCCACCCGCCGCAGCATTGCGCTCACCATGGCAGCGCTGATGCTCATGCTGGTGCTGGCCGCGCTGGACCAGACCATCCTGTCCACCGCCCTGCCCTCCATCGCGCGCGACCTGCCGGGCACGCTGCCGCCGGCCTGGACCTTCTCGGCCTACCTGCTCGCCGCCACGGTGGTGATTGCGCTCTATGGCCGGCTGGCCGATGTGTACGGGCGCAAGCCCATGCTGCTGCTGTCCATCGGCCTGTTCCTCGCGGGCTCGCTGGCCTGCGCGCTCAGCCAGAGCATGCTGCAGCTGGTGTTGGCGCGCGCGCTGCAGGGGGCGGGCGGCGGGGGGTTGATGACGCTGACCATGCTGACCGTGGCCTCCATGTTCCCGCTGCAGGAGCGCGGGCGCTACCAGTCGCTGCTGGGTGCGGTGTACGGCGTGGCCACCATGTTCGGCCCACTCACGGGTGGCTGGCTCACCGAGCACCTGTCGTGGCACTGGGCCTTTGGCCTGAACGTGCCCCTGGCGCTGCTGGCATTTGCCGTGCTCGCCAGGACCTTGCCGCACCAGCCCACCGGGCCGCGCACGCCCATCGACCACCTGGGCGCGCTGCTGCTCACCGGCGCGCTGTGCAGCGCCCTCTTGATGACGCAGCACGAGCGCCTGCAATTGCCCGACTGGCTGTCCGCCGCCGTGCTGGGCACGGCCTGCGCGCTGTGCACCGCGGCCTTCCTGCTGCGCCAGCGCCGGGCTGCGCACCCGCTGGTGCCACTGTCGCTGTTCGGCCGGCCCGTGTATGCAGCGGCCTCCACCATCGGCCTGGTGACCGGGGTGGCGCTGTATGCGGCCGTGGTCTTCATGCCCGCCTACCTGCAGACCGCCCTGCACCTGGCCCCCACCACGGCCGCCTGGCACCTGCTGCCGCTGATGGCCGGGGTCACGGGTGCCGCCATTGCCAGCGGGCGCCTGCTGCGTGCCCGCGTGCCAGCCCGCAACATGGGCATGCTGGCCAGCGCACTGGTGGTGCTGGGCTTTGCGCTGCTGGCCGCGGGCATGCAGTGGGCGCCCGCCCAGCCGCTGGTGCTGTCGGCCTGCCTGCTGCCCCTGGGTGCGGGCATCGGGGTGCTGTTTCCCATCATCACCATGGTGTCGCAGCGCGCATCGCCCATGCCGCTCATGGGCATTGCCACGGCCGTGCCGGTGATGTTGCGCAGCCTGGGCGGCGCCGTGGGCGTGGCCTTGCTGACCACGCTTTTCGCCGAGATGATGCGCACGCTGGTGGCTGGGAATCCCGCCGCCCTGGCAGAGGCGGGGCCGCACGCGCTGCAGGCCGTGTGGGGCTGTGCCGCAGCCGTAGCGCTGCTGGGCGTGGTGGCGTGCCGCTGGTTGCCGGCAGCGCCCATGGAGCAGATGCAGATGCCGCCGGCAGGCCGTGCCGTGGCGGCATGAGCCGGGCTCAGACGGAACGCATCAGCCCGCCGTCAACGCGCAGGTTCTGCCCGGCGATGTAAGCCCCGCCCTCCGACGCCAGGAAGGCGATGGTCGCGGCGATCTCGCTGCTTTTGCCATAGCGCCCCAGGGGCACGGTCTCGCGCCGCGCTTCGGTCTCGGGCAGGCTGTCGATCCAGCCGGGCAGCACATTGTTCATGCGGATGTTGTCCTTGGCATAGGTGTCGGTGAACAGCTTGGTGAAGGCCGCCAGCCCGGCACGGAACACGGCCGAGGTCGGGAACATCGCGCTCGGCTCGAACGCCCAGGCGGTGGAGATGTTGATGATGCTGCCCCCGCCCTGCTTTTGCATGTGCGGCACGACCAGGCGCGTGGGGCGCACCACGTTGAGCAGGTACACATCCATGCCGGTGTGCCATTGCTCGTCCGTCAGGTCCAGCACCGGGGCACGTGGCCCATGGCCGGCGCTGTTGACCAAAACATCCACCCGGCCCCAGCGGGCCATGGCCTCGTCCACCAGCCGTGCGAGATCGTCCACAGACTGGTTGGAGCCGGTCACGCCCAGGCCACCCAACTCGGCGGCCAGCGCCTCGCCCTTGCCCGACGAGGACAGGATGCCCACGCGGTAACCGTCTGCCGCTAGCTTGCGCGCGGCGGCCGCGCCCATGCCGCTGCCGCCGGCGGTGACAAGGGCTACTTTTTCTACTGCCATAAGGGATGCTCCTGAAAATGCTGGCTCAAAGAATAGCACCCGGCGTGCGCCAGAGGCTGTAGCGGCCCAGGCATTTGCCTGTAGATTGGCTACATGCTCCGCGCCAGCCTGGCAAGGCTGGTATACGGCACGACAAGCAACCGCCGAGGTGTCAGCCCGGCGCCCCGAGCGCCAGCAGGGCCCCGACCAGCGCCTTGCCATACATGCGGACGGCAAGCACCGACAGCACCAGCGCCACCAGTTGCTCACCAAAGACCAGCACCATGCCCAGGAAGGGCACTTCCAGCCAGGGCGCCACTATGCCCACGATGGAAAACGGCAGGCGCACAAAACCGATGACGGCATAGACCAGCCCCACCAGAATGGCATAAGACCTGGCGCCCGGCGGGTAGCTGCGGATGAAGAAGGCCGGCAGCAGCAGCGGCCATGCCAGGTAGATGAACTGAAAGCCCAGCATGTAGGCCAGGGCCCCCATGTCCGATGCGTGTGCCCCACCGGATGCAAGGCACATTGCAGCCAGCAGCGCTGGTTTGGTCTTTGCCATCTTTTTTGCCCCCTCGTTATTTGTGTCTGTGGTCGCGGGCGGCCTCACCGTCCTCTCCCACCGGCCCGCGGCGCATGGTGCCACAAACGGCCAGAGCACCAAGCCACAGAGGGGGTCGCCAGCCGCCCTTACCGCACCTGCGCGCGGGCCAGCGCCACGGCATCGGCCCCTGCGGGAAAGCGCAATTGCGCCCCTGCGTCCGTGGCGGCCTGCCATACGGCCTCGGCCACGTCGACCTCGGTGGTCACGGCACCGGACTGCGCAAAGGATGCGAACACGCTCTGGGCATAGGGCGCATAGGCCTCGGGGATCAGGCCCGCCATGCGCTCGCTGCCGTTGGCGGTGAAGCGGGTGGACGGCGCATAGCCCGGCTGCACCAGCTTCACACGCACGTTGAAGGCTTCGAGTTCATGGGCCAGCGAGGCCGTGAAGCCCTCGATGGCCGTCTTGCTCGCGGTGTATACCGCCACCAGCGGCATGGGCGCCAGGGTGGCGCTGGAAGTGACGTTCACGATGGTGCCCGCACGGCGCGCGCGCATCTGCGGCAGCACGGCCTGGGCCATGGCCATCACGCCGAAGGTGTTGGCCTCGAACAGCTCGCGCGTGGTCGCCATGGGCGTGGCCTCGAAGGCACCCAGCAGGCCGATGCCTGCGTTGTTCACGAGCACATCGATGGGCCCTGCCACGGCCAGCACGGGGGCAATGCTGTCGGCGCGCGTCACATCGAGCGGCAGCACGCGCATGCGCTCGCCGCCGGGCAGCAGGTCGGCGCGCGGGCTGCGCATGGTGGCGATCACGTTCCAGCCCTGGGCATGGAAGTGGCGCGCGGTTTCCAGGCCGTAGCCCGAGGAGCAGCCGGTGATGAGAACGGTGGAGGTCATGGTGGTGGGTTCCTTGAAGAAAAAGCAAAGGGTGGGTTGACAAGGCCTCCACGATAGGGACCAATGACCGGACCATCCACAATGGAAAATCCGGTTTTTGTTTGCAATCGTCCTGCCATGAACGATCCCCTTGCCGAAGTCATTGCCCTCCTGCAACCCCGCGCCGTGTTCTCCAAGGCGATCAGCGGCGCAGGCCGCTGGGCCGTGCGCTACGCGGATTTCGGGCACCCGAGCTTTTGCGTGGTGCTGCAGGGCAGTTGCCAGCTGGCGGTGGACGGACAGGACGCCATCACCCTCATGGCAGGCGACTTCGTGCTGCTGCCCGCCACGCCGGGTTTCACCATGTGCGGGGCCGAACCGGCGGCACCGCGTTTCATCGACCCGAAGACGGCATCCGTGCCCACCACCGAGCTGCGCCATGGCGAGCAGGACGGACCGCCCGATGTGCGCCTGCTGGGGGGCTACTTCGTCTTCGGCTCGCCCGACGCGGCCCTGCTGGTCTCGCTGCTGCCGGCGCTGATGCACGTGCGCGGGGTCGAGCACCTGCAGGCGCTGGTGCAACTGGTCAGCCGGGAATCGGCGGCGGACCGCCCGGGCCGCGAGCTGGTGCTGTCGCGCCTGGTGGAGCTGCTGCTGATCGAGTCCCTGCGATCGACCTCATCGGGCGACGAAGCGCCGCCCGGCCTGCTGCGCGGCCTGGCCGATGCGCGCGTCCGCGAGGCCATGCGCCACATGCACGCCAGCCCGGCCCGCCCCTGGACCATGGCCCAGCTGGCGCAGACGGCTGCCCTGTCGCGCTCGGCCTTCTACGAGCGCTTTGCACGCGCCGTGGGCATGCCGCCCATGGAATACCTGCTGGCCTGGCGCATGGCCCTGGCCAAGGGCCTGCTGCGCGAGCAGGGCCTGGCGATTGCCGAGGTGGCCGAGCGCGTGGGCTATGGCTCGGCCAGTACCTTCAGCACGGCCTTCAGCCGCCACGTGGGGCTGGCGCCGGGGCGCTATGCGCGGGCGGGCTGAGGCCGGGGAGCGCCGCATCCTGCAGGCTCCCCACAGGCCCGGCCAGCAGGGAGGCGGCCATGGCCAGCGCCCAGAGCAGAAAAAGCAGCCAAAACCGGCGCATGTCACCCGACAGCGCCAACAGGTGGCGTTGCAGGCGGGGCAGCAGGCGTCGCAGGACAGGAAGTGGATTCATGGCAATGCCTGCATGCTACCGATCGCCAGCGGTTCTGTATGTCCCTAGAACTTGTGACAAGGACAGGCCGCCGGCATGGGCCAGGATGCGTTCAGGCGCTCCGGGTTGTGCCCGGGAAGCCGCCCATGGCGGCGCAGGGCCCTGCCCCTTCAAGGCGCCACGCGCACGCCCTGCACCTGGCTGCCCAGCCTCAGGTACAACAGCCCATCGCCGCCCAGCCACCAGTTCGCAGCCGGTGCGGGCACCTGCGCCGCACTGCCCTCGGGCAGCACCCACTGCGGCACCAGCCGCCAAGTCTGCCCCCCCAGGGCCACCGTGAAGGCGCCTTCGCTGGATGCGGTTTGCACCGTCAGCCCTGCGCCCGGGATGGCCACCTGGAAAATCGCCTGGGCCTGGGTGGCATTGAGCAGTGCCGGCAACAGCAACTGCCGGGGGCCGGCCCCTGCCTGGAAGAAGATGTGGCCTTGTTCGTCCACACCGATCCGGGGTGAACCTGCCGCCGGTCCCGCACCGGTCCAGCCCGGTCTGAGCACGTAGGTGCGGCCACCGGTGCGCAGCTGGATGACGCCCTCGGCACCCAGCTTGGTCTGCGCATCGGGCAGCAGCGCCGTGACGGCACCCGCCAGGCCGGCAAGGTCTGCCACCGCCGGCGCAAACTGCACCACCACCCCGCCGCGCACCCAGCGCAGCAGGCCCAAGGGGGTGAAGGCCAGGCCATCGGGCTGTGTCGCGTCGATGGTGATGGGCATGGCGGGCAGCAGTTGGAACACCTGGCCCCCGTCGCGCACCAGCACCACGCCCGAGGCAGTGGTTTCCAGCCCCTGGGCCAGGTTCACGCCAGACAGGCGCGCCAGCGGGCCGCTCAGGCGGGCAAACGCCTTGCCGTCCACCGTGATCGAGGCCGGCAGGTTGCCAAACACCATCGGATCGCCGGGCTGCGAGGTATCGCCCTTGAGCGAGCCCAGCGTAATGGAGACCACGGCCCCTTGCGCGTTGACCTGCAGCCTCTCACCCGACTGCAGTCCCATGCGCCCCAGCTGGGGCAGGCTGCCCTGGGGCGGCAGCAAAGCCCCGGTGAGCACCGCCACCGTGAGCGGCTGGGCCTCGATGGCCGTACCGGCACGGCCTGCGCTGAGCAGCACATCCCCCGCCAGCGCCATGGGCTGGCCTTCGGCGCTGGCGGTCATGGACGCCCAGCCCTCCAGCACCACCAGCACCAGCACACTCTGGCCGTTGACCTGGGCCACGCGCAGTTGCGTGCCCGGGTTGGCCTGCACCTGCAATGCCTGGCCGTTGATCGTGACCTGCAGCGTGACCGGTGAAGTGCCAGTGCCCGGAACAACAATGGTGCCACCACCGGCGCCCGGGCCCACCACCACGGGCAACGCGGGGTCGGTGATGGTCGTGGTGCCGGGGCCGGTCACGGGCAGGCTGGGGGATGGCGGCAGCGGATCGACCGCCGCGGCCGTGGGCGTGACCGCGGCACTGGCCACCGAGACTGCACCCGCACCCTGGGCGCTCGACGCCACCACGGTGAAGGTATAGGCCCGGCCGCTGGCCAGGCCTGTCACCGTGCAGGCCGTGGCAACCGGGCTGCCGGTGCTGGCGGTGCAGGTCTTGGTACCGTCCTCGACGGCAGCCACCGTGTAGCCGGTGATGGCGCTGTCGCTGGCAGGGGCGGTCCATGACACGCTGGCCCGCTCCGTGCCAGCCGTGGCGGCGATCGCTGTGGGGGCGCCAGGCGGTTGCAGCTCGACCGCGCCGAGATCGCAGGCGCCGTGCACATTGCGCGCCAGGCCGCGCTGGTCGGTGGTTTGGGCGGAGCAGGAGCCCGCCACGTCGATGGCCGGGCTGCCCGCACCCGGCAGCAGGGTGTGCGTGCTGCCGCCGTTGTCGGCCAGGGGCTGCAGCAGGGGATCGGCGTCGATGGTGTCCGTGCAGGTCACGCGGGCCGGGCAGCCCCCTTCCACGATGCTGCGCTGGACGGGGACCGTGGAGCCATTCTTGATAAAGACCTGGGGCTGGGACGAGGCGCCCCCCTTGCCGAAGATGGAAGACGCGATGGAATGGCTGTTGCCAGCGTCAATGTAGATGGCCGCCCCCTGCCACAGCGACGCATTGGCACTGAAGCTCAGTTGGGCGAACGCGATGGGCCCCACATCGAGCACACGGATCGCGGCCCGGTCGCTGGCCGAATTTCCGCTGAACGTGGACTGTTCGAACCTGCCGCCGAGGCTTGCACCGTTGGCCACCACGGCCGCACTCCCCCACTGGGCGGTGTTGGCGGTGAAGGTGGACTGCGTGACCGCAAAAGCGTCACCCGAAAGGTACAGCGCACCGCCCTGCTGGGAAGCCGAGTTCCCCGAGAAGGTGGACTGCGCGATGGCCGTGGCATTGCTGCCCGCAGTGCCCCTGCCTGCCACGCGGATGGCGCCACCATAGCGCGCCGCGTTGGACAGGAAGGAGGACTTCGCAATGTCCAGGCTGCCTGACCCCGTCAGGTAGATGGCCCCGCCCACATCGCTGGCCGAGTTGCTGCGAAAAACCACATTGGTGATGGCGGGACCGCACTGCTTGCCGGCACCCCAGCCATTGCAGTACAGCCCGCCGCCCTTGTCGCGGTCGGAAGTGGCCTGGTCGGCCTTGCCGCCAAGAATGCTCAAGCCATCGATGGCAGTATCGCTGCTGGTATAGACGCCATTGCCATCCGTGCCCAGACCGCCAATCACCACCACGTGAAAGCTGTTGTCCGTGGCATCGCCCGCCACGCCGATGTCCCCCGACAGCACCGTCAGGCTGGCATCGCTGCTGCGCTGGGCCAGCGCAGCCTCGGTGCCGGCAAAGCCGCCATAGAGCTTGAGCGGCCGGTCGATCGCAAAGCCCACGCTGCGGTCGGCGCCCGCCGTGGGCTGGTAGGTGCCCTGCTTCACCCAGATTTCCGAGCAGGCCGCGTCGGCCAGCGCGCCCTGCAGCGGCGCCGCCTGGGCCCAGCTGCTGCCGTTGCCCGTGCCGTCTGGCGCCACCCGGCACGCGCCGGCCGCATGCACTGCGCCTATCCACCACAGCAGGGGCACCACCAACAGCAGGGCGCGGCACGGGTGGGCCACCCGGTGGCAAGGCAAAGGGCGTGTCATGGCAGTTCTCACTTTCTCTGGACAATGTCTGCAAGCTGCACTTCTGCCTGCCCCACCAGGCATGGCACATGCGATGTGGCCGGGATGCTAGGTTTTTCGCTTGCGCTTGTATGTCCCCAGAACTGAGGACAGACAGCACCGCCCCGCTGGCCATAATTGCGGCCATGCCTGCTGCCCCCGAAGCCGCCCCCTTGCCCCTGCCCGCTGCCACCATCCGTGTGGGCCTGGTGGAGGACGACGCCAAAACCCGGGCCATCCTGGAACGCGCGATCGCAGGCCAGGCCGACATGCAGCTGGTGCTGCAGGCCGCCAGCCGCGAGCAGGCGCTTGCGCTGCTGCCGCGCGCGCCGCTGGACGTGCTGCTGGTGGACCTGGGCCTGCCCGACGGCTCGGGCCTGGATGTGATCACCGCGGCGCGCCGGCAATGGCCCGACTGCAGCGTGCTGGTGAGCACCATCTTCGGCGACGAGATGCATGTGCTGCCCTCCATCGAGGCCGGCGCCATGGGCTACCTGCTCAAGGATGCGAGCGCGCCCGGCCTGGTGGACGAGATCCGCAGCGTGCATGCGGGTGGCAGCCCCATCAGCCCGATGGTGGCGCGCAAGATCCTGGCGCGCACGGCCCTGCGGCAGACACCCCGGGAGCCGGGCGCCTTGCCCCCGGCGGCACGCACTGCAGCGGGGCAACGCCCCACGGTTGCGCTCTCTCCGCGCGAGCACGAGGTTCTGCTGCGCGTCAGCAAAGGCTTCACTGCCGAGGAGACCGCCGCTGCACTGGGCATATCGCCCAGCACCGTGCTGACCTTCGTGCGGCGCATCTACGCCAAGCTGGAAGTGAACACCCGGGCAGAGGCCATCCTCGAGGCGCAGCGGCATGGCATCCTGCCGCAATAAGGGCGGCCTCCCGGAGCGGCTGCCGAAGGCGGGCCTGCGGCCCTGGATGCTGGCTGTGGCACTGGTGCTCTGGCTGGGCTTGTGGCTGCTGCTCGCCGTGGTTCCGGCACAGGCCCACGCGGAGCAACGCCATCTGCGCATCGGAGAAGCGGTACTGTTCCAGCAGCCTGGGGCGGGATGGGAGGCTCCGGCCACGGTACCGCGCGACGATCTGGACGTCACCGCTGGCGAATCCGTCGCCCTGCCCCATGCACGGCCCCGCTCGGTGGCAGAACCCGGTGGGTCACTCACGGCCCAGCCGCAGGTGGTGTGGTACCGGCTGCCGGTGCCGGATGCCTTGCAAAGGGAACACGAAACCGCACTGGCCCTGTACCTGCCACGCTGGCAGACCATCGGCAACGTCGCCGTGTATGTGGATGGTCAACGGGTCCATGGCACCGGCACCCACGGCGGCAGCCGGGTCTGGAACAGCTTCAACCGGCCGCTGTGGGTGCAGCTACCGGCCATGGCGCCCGACACGCCCAGGCCACGTGAAGTGCTCCTGCGCATGGCGAGCCAGCCCGGGGTCGGCGGGGCCCTGTCGGCGGCCTGGATGGGCCCGGTCCCCGAACTGCTCCCCTCCTACCGGCTGCGCAGCTGGATGCAGGTGGACCTGCTGGCCATTGTCTCCGCGGTGTACCTGGCCCTGGGGCTGATGGCGCTGGCCGTCTGGTGCGTGCGCCGGCACGACACACCCTACCTGCTGTTCTTTGCCGCCTCGCTGGCGCATGGCCTGCGCACCGTGCATTTCACGCTGGGCGACCAGCCGCTGCTGCTGCCCGAGGCCTGGTTCGGCTGGCTCACACTGAATGCGCTGGGCTGGTCCATGGTCTTCATCTACCTGTTCATCCTGCGCATCCATGGCCAGCGCCGGCCACTGCTGGAGCGCGGCATGGTCATGCTGCAGTCGCTCACCTCGGTGGCCACCCTGCCCATGCCGTGGCTGCTGCAGGTCGACGCCATGCTCCCCCTGGCCACGGCGGTGGCCCTGCTCATGCTGGCCATCGCCGTGGTTTCGGGCAGCCGCGTGGCCTGGAGCGCGGGCACGCGGGAGGGCCGGCTGCTGGCCGTGTGGATGCTGCTGTTCATCCCCACCGGCGTGCACGACCTGCTGCTGCAGAACTACCTGCTGGACATGGGCCATGTCTACCTGGCCCCCTACACCTCCATCGGCGCGCTGGCCACTTTCCTGGCCATCGGCTACCGCAAGTACGTCGGGGCCATTCGCGCCGTGGAAGTGGCCAATGCCGAGCTGGAGCGCCGCCTGTCGCAGCGCGAGGCCGAACTGGCCGCCAGCTACCACCAGCTCAGTGCGCTGGAGCGCCAGCAGACGCTGGACGCCGAGCGCCGCCGCCTGATGCAGGAGATGCACGACGGCATCGGTTCCTCGCTGCTCAGCGCGCTGCGCATGGCGCAGGAGAGCCAGCTCACCGGGGCGGACATGGCGCGCGTGCTCACCGAGTGCATCGAAGACCTCAAGCTCTCCATCGACTCGCTGGAGCATGCCGATACCGACCTGCTGGGCCTGCTGGCGGCCCTGCGCTTTCGCCTGGGGCCGCGCCTGCAGGCCGCCGGCCTGGCACTGCACTGGCGCGTGGAGGATGTGCCGCCCCTGCCCTGGCTGGACCCGCAGAGCGCACTGCACATCCTGCGCATCCTGCAAGAGGTGCTGACCAACATCGTCAAGCACAGCGGCGCGCGCACCATCGAGATCGCCACGGGCACGCAGGCCGGCTTCGTGATGGTCTGGGTGCGCGACGATGGCCAGCCCTATGCGGGCCCGGCACAGGAGGCGGGTCCGGCACGCAGCCTGGGCAAGGGCCTGGCCAATGTGCGCAGCCGGGCGCTGGCCATCGGTGCCGAATGCGCCTGGCAGGCCGCGAACGGGCCACTGGGTGGGCAGCAGGGCAACACCTTCGCGCTGGGCCTGCCGCTCGAGGCCCCGGTGCGTTAGCACCTGCACTCCCGGCCAGACCCCCTGCCGTATCACGGCACGCTACTCCCGGTAGCAGCGGATCGGCCGTGCGCAAGAAAACCACGGCCCCGTGCAAAAAGCCACCGATGCTCCCGCTTGCTGACATAGTGCGGCATACAGGCCCTGGCGACGTTCGCCAGCCACTTCCGCCCACGACTGCACCGCATGCCCCTATCGGACCGCTCCGCCTCCCTTTCTTACCTCTGGACCACCCTCGCCTACGTCGTGGGAACCCAATGGGTCAACTGGGGCTGGAGCCGGATTGCCGGCAAGTCCTCGGGCCAGGAGGTCTTCATCCTTCTGCTGTACAGCATCTTCCTCTGGCCACTCGCGGTAGGGATCGCAGGCCTCCTGCTCGTCACCGTGTTCAAGATCGTCCCGAGCCCCGTGCGCGCGGCCATCACGCTGGGCCTGGTCGCACTGGGGCTGGCCGTTTTCGGCGTTCCCACGGTGTGGAACCTGTTGTTCACCGGCCTCATTGGCGTTTCGGTGTTCATCCATTTCCAACGCGAAGACCAGGACAACGCCGACCTGGAAAAGCTCTGACCATGGCGGTCAAGGAATCCCCACCCTGGGGCCTGCTCGATTCGTTTGACAACCCGCTGTGGGCGCGGGTGCAGCTGGCGAATGCCCAGCCGGAGTGGATCGTGCGCAGCACGCACCGCGGCTACGAATGGATGGCCATCGAGCTGCGGCACAGCGCGGTGGGCCTTTTCAGCGAGGGTCTAGATACCACCACGGTCTTCCTGGTCCGGCTGCCCAAGGCATCCGACGAATGGTATCTGCCGGCAGCGCGCATCGCATCGCACCGGCAGGTCAGCGTAGACCGCGAATGCGTCTACCTGGCGACCCTGGGCGAAAGCCCCCGGGTGCGCGACTGGCCGTACTGGCTGGACATGGTGGCCGATGCCGCCGATGAAGTCATCCGCACCCGGGGAACAGCGCCCTCCCCCGCTGCCACGCGGGCAGTGAACGGGAGGGCCACCGAGCCGACAGACCAGGACGAGACCACCTGGAACCCGCACGATGCCCAGTGGGTTGCGTGCTGGCTGTTCATCATGGTGCCCCTGGCCGTGGCAATCGTCGGCGTGGCGTTCTGGGAATACAGGGAACTGACCATCCACGGTGCCATCGTCCATTGCAACAAAAAAGAGGAGTGGGGCTACGTGCTGCAGGGCTGGAAAGCGAAGGCCTACCTCGGGGTGGTACTCAGCCCCCTCTTGCCATGGTGCAAGATGGCGCACACCATGGCCACGCGCATGCACAAGCCGGGCTTCGCGCTGCGGATCCATCTGGAAGGGATCGCCCTGCTGGCGGTCACGTACCTGGGGATCCAGCTGCTGGCCAGGATCTGCGATTCGGCCAGTGGCGCCTGCTGAGTCGCCCGCCCCACCGGCAGCAAAGCATGGCAGGATGTGCGCCTGTATCCATCCCCCCTCCCTGGCGAGACCCCATGCCCGTTGCCACTGCCGCAGACCGCGTTGCCCAACTGCTCGAAGACATCCGCGCCCACGACGCGGACCGCTACACCCTGGTCCAGGCCTTGCGCGAGACCGTGCTGGGGCTGGATGCCAGCATCACCGAAGAGGTGAAGTACGGCGGCATTCTGTTCAGTGCCGCCAGGCCGTTTTGCGGCATCTTCTCGTACACGAAGCACGTCTCGCTGGAGTTCAGCGAAGGCGCGGCCCTGCCCGACCCGCATGGCGTGCTGGAGGGCCAGGGCAAGGGGCGGCGCCATATCAAGCTGACCACGGTGCAGGACATCGCGGCCAGGCACGTGCCCCACTACCTGAAGCTGGCACTGCAACACGCTGCGGGCTGAACCTCAGGGCCTGCTGCCGGCGTCCACCACCAGCACCTCGTGCACAGCCGTAGCCGCATTGCCGCCCGTGCGCAGGCCTCCGCCGAACACATGGATGCGATTGCCGAGGGTGGAGGCTCCCAGGCCATGGCGCGGCGTGGGCAGCGGCGGCAGGGCAGACCAGCGGTCGGTGGCCGGGTCATAGACCCAGCTGTCGGCAAACACCTTCTGCTCGGGCACCCACTGCTCGCCACCGAAGACGTAGAGCCTGCCATCGGCCACCGTGGCGGCCAGGCCGCCCTGGGCCTGGGGCATGGGCGCGCGCGTGGCCCAGGTGTCGGTGACGGGGTCATAGACCTCCAGCGTGGGCACGTTCACCTGGCGCGCCGTGCCATCGGCGTTCTTGCCGTACTGGCGCCCGCCGACCACATAGACCTTGCCGCCGATGACGCCAAAGGCCGCGCTGTTGCGTGCCGTGGGCGCGGGGGCACGGGCTGACCACTGCGCACGCACGGGGTCGAACACCTCGTTGAGGGTGCTGTCCACGTGGTCGTCGAAATGGCTGGCCGTGGGCGTGGCGCGCACGCGCCCGCCGATGAGGTAGAGCTTGCCGTCCACCGCGGCGGCAATGCCCTCAGCGCGCGGCGTGGCCAGGTCGGTGCCCGGGCGCCAGGCGTTGCGCACGGGGTCGTAGATGAACATGGTGGGCTGCGCCTGCCAGACCGGGAAGCCTCCCGTGAAGCCGCCCACGCCATAGAGCTGGCCGCCGATGGCCGTGAGCGTCATGTGGTGGCGCCCCTGCGGCAGCGTGGCCAGGCGCGTCCAGGCATCGGTGGCCGGGTCGTAGGCCTCGAAGTGGGCCGAGTAGCCGGTGTTGGGGCTGAGCAGGCCGCCGGCCACGTAGATCTTGCCGTTCAGCACTTCGGGGTACAGCTCCTGGCGCGCCACACCGGCGGGGGCAGCGGTGGTCCAGGTGGCGGCCGCCGCGGCGGGTGCGCCGTGGCTCCATGACCAGGGCGCCAGCGCGAGCAGGCCCGCAAGGGTGGCGCAACGGGCCGCTGCGCGCAGGGGGAAACGGGTGGACATGGGCATGGTTCGGGCTCCTCGTTGAATGCTGGGCGCGACTGTAAAAGCGCCCACTGTCAAGCGATAGCCCCATAATCATTCACAAACAATGAACCCTGGCTACGCAATGGACCGCATCCCCCTGGCCGACCTCGAAGTCTTTGCCGCCGTGGCCCGGCATGGCAGCTTTCGCCGCGCGGCGCTGGAGCGGGGCGTGACGCCCTCGCTGCTGAGCCAGAACCTGCGCCGGCTGGAGGCGCAGCTGGGCGTGGTGCTGCTCAAGCGCACCACGCGCAGCGTGGCGCCCAGCGATGCGGGCAAGGAGCTGTTCGCCCAGCTGGAGCCCGCCCTGGCGCAGATCGCCGACGCGGTGGACCGGCTCAACCGCTACCGCGACATGCCCTTCGGCACCCTGCGCCTGAATGCACCGGGCCCCATTGCGCACTTCGTGCTGGCACCGCTGGTGGCGCGCTTTCAGCAGGCCTACCCGGACATCGGGGTGGACATCAGCGCCGATGCGGCCATGACCGACATCGTCAAGGGCGGCTTCGATGCCGGCGTGCGCTTTGCCAGCGACCTGGCGCAGGACGCTATCGCCGTGCCCATCGGCCCGCCGCAGCGCTATGCGGTGGTGGGCTCGCCCGCGTACTTCGCCGAGCATGGGCGGCCCGCCACGCCGCACGATCTGGCCACGCACCGCTGCATACGGCGGCGCTTTCCGGGCGGCACGCTGTTCACCTGGCACTTTGCGCGCGATGGCGAAAGCGCCAGCGTGGTGCCGCGCGGCCCGCTCACAGTGAACGATGCGCACATTGCCCTGAACGCTGCCCTGCACGGCGCAGGCCTGGCCTATGTGCACGAGAGCTATGTGCTGGCCGACGAGGCCGCCGGCCGGCTGGAGCGCGTGCTGGCCGACTGGGCGCCGGGCCTGGGCGTGCCCTACCTGTACTACCCGCAGCAGCGCTATGTGCCTGTGCCGCTGCGCAGCTTCATCGACTTTGCACGGCAGCATCCCGTGGCGCTGGCCATGCCCTGATCAGGCGCCCACTCTCCAAAGAAGAAAGGGCCCACAGGCCCTTTCGATCATCAGAGGTGGGAGCTTTCGCCGTCAGGCGAACAAGCCCTTGTGCTGATCGCGCAGCAGATTCTTCTGCACCTTGCCCATGGTGTTGCGCGGCAGTTCGTCGGCCACGAAGCAGCGCTTGGGGATCTTGAAGTTGGCCAGTTGCGACTTGAGCGATGCCACGATGGCTTCGCCATCAAGCTTCGCGCCGGGCTTGGCGATGACCACGGCCACGCCCACTTCGCCGAAGTCCGGGTGGGGCACGCCGACCAGGGCGCTTTCGGCCACGCCAGGCATGTCGTTGATGTAGCCCTCGATCTCGGCCGGGTAGACGTTGTAGCCGCCGCTGATGATCAGGTCCTTGCTGCGGCCCACGATGCTCACATAGTCACGCTCGTCCACCTTGCCCACATCGCCAGTCTTGAACCAGCCGTCCGCAGTGAACTCCTCGGCCGTCTTCTCGGGCATGCGCCAGTAGCCCTTGAACACGTTGGGGCCCCGCACCTGGATGTTGCCGATCTCGCCCACGGGCAGGGCCTTGCCCGCATCGTCCACCACGCGCAGGCCCACACCCGGCAGAGGGAAGCCCACGGTGGCGCCGCGCCGCTCGGTCTGGCCGGCGTGGCGCGCATCGGCCGCATAGGGGTTGGAGGTGAGCATGATGGTCTCGCTCATGCCATAGCGCTCCAGGATGGTGTGGCCGGTGCGCTGCTGCCAAGCATTGAAGGTCTCGATCAGCAGCGGCGCAGAGCCCGCGACGAAGAGGCGCATGTTCTTCGCCGCCTCCTTGTTCAGCCCGGCCTCTGCGAGCAGGCGCACGTACAGCGTGGGCACGCCCATGAAGACGGTGGCGCGCGGCATGGCGGCGAGCACGGCCTTGGGGTCGAATTTGCTGAACCAGATCATCTTGCTGCCGTTGATCAGCGCGCCGTGGATGGCCACGAACAGGCCGTGCACGTGGAAGATGGGCAGTGCGTGGATGAGCACATCACCGCTCTTCCAGCCCCAGTAGTCCTTGAGCACTTCGGCGTTGGACTGCAGGTTGCCGTGCGTGAGCATCGCCCCCTTGCTGCGGCCTGTGGTACCGCTGGTGTAGAGGATGGCGGCCAGGTCGTCGGCTTGGCGCTGCACGGTCGCGAACTCGTCGCCGTGGTGCGCGGCGCGCTCCAGCAGGCTGCCCGTGCGGTCGTCGCCCAGGGTGAAGACATGCTGCGTGCCCTGGGTGAAGGCGATCTTGCTCACCCAGCCGAAGTTGCCGGGCGTGCAGACCACCACGGCGGGCTCGGCGTTGCCGATGAAGTACTCGATCTCGGCGCTCTGGTAGGCCGTGTTGAGCGGCAGGAACACATAGCCCGCGCGCAGCGTGGCCAAGTACAGCAGCAGCGCCTCGACCGATTTCTCGACCTGCACGGCCACGCGGCTGCCCTCGGGCAGCTTGAGCGAGGCGAGCAGGTTGGCCATGCGGGCACTGGCGCGGTCCAGGTCGCTCCACGAATAGAGCAACGGCTGGCCATCGGCACTGGTGGTCTCCACGGCCGTGCTGGCCAGGTCGGCTGGGAAGGCAGCGCGCAGCGCGCTGAACAGGTTGTGCTGGGAGGTGGAACTCATGGTGCGGTCATCCGGGTAGGCAACGGGTCAAAGGTTCAGAACGCAGGGGGGCGTTTTTCCAGAAAGGCGGTGATGCCCTCGCGGTGCTCGGCGCTGTCCGCGTAGGCATAGGGGTCGGGGGCATGTTCCGCGGGCGGCACGCTCTTGAGCGCGCGCAGCGTCTGCTTGTTCAGGCGCGCGGCGCCGGGCGCCAGCGCGGCAATGCGGCAGGCGCTGGCCAGCGCCTCGGCGCGAGCATCCTCCGCGCTGCCGGCCACCACACGGCTCAGGAAGCCGCGCGCGAACATCTCGTCGGCACTGAAAGTGGCGGCTTCGAGCAGCATCTGGCGCGCGGTGACCTCGCCTACGGCGCCGGCCACGAGCTGCGCCTCGCGCGGCGCCATGGGGAAACCCAGGCGCGCGATGGGCGCGCCAAAGCGCGCCCCGGCATGGGCCACGCGCACATCGCAGCAGCTGGCGATCTCCACGCCCGCGCCCATGCAGGCGCCGGCGATATGGGCGACGATGGGCACATCGCAGTCGAGCATCGCCGACAACCCGCCCCAGACATCGCCTTCGTGGAATTCGCGCAGCGCCGCCGCATCGAAGCGAAAGCCCGGGTACTCTGAAATGTCGCCGCCCGCGCAGAACGCAGAGCCGTCGCCCTCGATCAGCACGCAGCGCGCCCCGTGGCTGCGCTGGATGTCCTTGAACACCGCACGCAGTTGCTGCCACATGGCGCGCGACATGGCGTTGAGCCGGCCGGTATGGCGCAGCGTGACCTGCACCACGCCGGCCTCTCCGGCCGGGCCGGGCGCGCTCGCCACGACTACCTCGGCCCTCGCTTGTACTTCTGCTGCCTGCATGTCGCCGTTCTTGTCTTAGTCGAGCTTGGCGCCCGAGGCTTTCACCACAGCCGCCCAGCGCTTGACCTCGCTGCTCACCATGGCGCCGAACTGCTGCGGGGTCAGGGAGCCGTACTCGGCGCCGTTGCTGGCCCAGATGGTCTTGATCTCGTCGGCCGTGCCGATGCGCTTGACCTCTTCGACAATGCGCGCCTGGATATCGGCCGGCGTGCCCTTGGGCGCCCACAGGCCGTACCAGGTGGTCACGGTGTACTCGGGCAGGCCCAGCTCGGCGGCGCAGGGCACGTCGGGGAAGGCAGGGTTGCGCTTGTTGCCGGCCACCATCAGCGCCTTGATGCGGCCACCCTTGATGTGCGCGGCCGACGAGCCCAGGCCGTCGAACATCATGTCCACATTGCCCGCAATCAGGTCCTGCAGCGCCGGGCCCGCGCCGCGGTAGGGAATGTGGGTGATGAAGGTTTTGGTCTGCTGCTTGAACAGCTCACCAGCCAGATGGTGCGAGGTGCCGGCACCGGCCGAGCCGTAGTTGAGCTTGGCGGGGTTGCGCTTGACGTGTTCGAGGAACTGCTGGTAGTTGGCCACCGGCACGGCCTTGGGGTTGACCACCAGCACCTGGGGCACGTTGGCCATCAGGGCCAGGGGGATGAAATCCTTCTCGATGTCGTAGTCGAGCTTGGGGTACATCGATGGCGCGATAGCATGGTGCACCGCGCCCATGAACAGGGTGTAGCCATCGGGCGCGCCCTTGGCCGCAAAGCTCGCGCCCACGGTTCCGCCGGCACCGCCGCGGTTGTCGATGACCAGGGTCTTGCCCGTGGTCTTGGAGAACTGGGCGGACATCGGCCGGGCGAAGGCATCGGTGCCCCCGCCAGCGGGGAACGGCACCACCAGGGTTACCGGCTTGCTCGGCCACGCGGACGCCTGGGCCCAGCCGCTGCCACAGGCCAGTGCAGCAGCCGCAGCGGCGGCACCGCGCAGCACGTCGCGGCGCTGCAGGTCGTTGTCTTTCATCTTGTCTCCTGTCTTATAAAAATAAAAATAAAAATGAAATGAAATTTGCCAACACACAAGAGGCGCATGGTAGCGCCGGCTCACTACACGGGTGTCACCGATGCACCCCCTGTCTGCAGGGGTTGCCACCAACCGCCTGCAGACCGAGGCACCGGCGCCACGCCCGGGTTCTTCAAATCAGTTTTTGCACAGGCTGTCGATGTCGCCGGAGGTGGGGATCTTGCCCTGCGCCAGCAGGCCCCGATGCTTGTCGATGCGCTTCAAGTCATACAGGTAGTTGACCATCAGCCCGTAGGACTGCTTGAGCCCCTTGGCCGAGGGATCGCCGCCCCAGTTCAGCCGCTCCACGCGTGCGCCGTTGCCCAGGTGGAAGCGCGCCACCGGGTCCACGGGCTTGCCCTCGGCCAGCTCGCGCGCCAGGTAGTGCGCCGCGCATTCGAGCAGCATCTGCCGCACGGGCGAGCGGGGCTCCAGATCCAGCGGCTTTTCCAGCGCGGTGAGCAGGTGCGCGGCCTGCGGCGGCTCGAAGCCCACGGCGCGGCCCAGCTCGGCGCGGCGCTTGTCGTCCAGCTTCTCCAGCATGGCCGCTGCATGCTTGCCCAGCCAACTGCGAAAACCGGGGATGGGCGAGAGCGTGGCAAAGGTGCGCAGGCGCGGGAACTCCGCGTTCAGCGTTTCCACCACATGCTTGATGAGCGAGTCGCCGAAGCTCACGCCGCGCAGCCCGTTCTGGGTATTGCTGATGGAGTAGAAGATGGCCGTGGTGGCCTTGGCCAGATCGGCCGGCGCGGCGGCCTCGTCCAGCAGCGGGGTGATGCTGGACGAGATGTGGTCCACCAGCGCCACCTCCACAAAGATCAGCGGCTCGTTGGGCAGGCGCGGGTGGAAGAAGCCGTAGCAGCGGCGGTCGCTGTCCAGCCGGTTCTTCACATCAGCCCAGCTGCGGATGTCGTGCACCGCCTCGTACTTGATGAGCTTTTCGATCAGCGAGGCGGGCGAATCCCACGACAGGCGGCGCAGCTCCAGGAAGGCCACATCGAACCAGGTGGAGAACAGGTGCTCCAGTTCGGCATCAAGCGCCAGCAGGCGCTTGTCGGCCTTGAGCAGGGGCAGCAGCTCGGCGCGCATGTCCACCAGAAAGCGCATGCCCTCGGGGAACACCGCAAAGCGCTGCAAGAGCCGCGTGCGCGGCGACACCAGGGCGCGGCGCAGGCTGATCTCGGCCTGGCCTTCCTCGGCTGTGCCGGCCGCGGCCTCGTAGCGCTGGCGCGCCGACTTGAAGCGCGTGGCATCGGGTGCGAACTGCTCACACAGCAGCAGCCACATGTCGCGCCGCTCCTCGGGATCGGCCGCGGCGTACCACTGGGCCACGCCCTGGGCGCGGCGCCCGCCCTCGATCTCGCTGACCTGCGGGGCCACCACCTCCTGCAGGTCGGCCAGCAGGCGGCGCAGGGCACGCGGCGACAGCGCCTCCTGCCCACGGCGCAGCGTGGCCGCCAGGCGCTCGTTGGTGGAGCGCGGCGCGGCCACCTTGGCCACCACGTCGGTCACATTGGCCTTGTCGGCCGCCGCTCGCGCGGGCTTGTCTCCCGGGGCCTTGTTGTCGCTGGCCGGGGCAGCGGAGCGCAGGCGCGAGACACTGCGGGCGATCCATTCGGGGGCGGTGTTCATGTTCATCGTGTCAACCTCGATTGCTGGGTGCGGGCTACGTCGCGCAGGGCCTCGCGCTGGCGCAGCAGATGGGTGCGCATGGCCTCCTCGGCGGCATCGCAGTCCTGGGCCTTCAGGGCGGCAAACACCGCCAGGTGCTCGGCCAGGCTCTGCTGCAGGCGCCCGGGCGCGTGCAGTTGCTGCAGCCGCGCCAGGCGCAGGATCTTGCGCAGGTCGCCAATCACCTGGGCCAGCCAGCGGTTGTCGGCCAGGGTGATGAAGGCCTCGTGGATGGCGTGGTTGGCTTCGTAGTATTCGGGGATGCGCCCGGCTGCCGCATGGGCCTGCAGGCGCTGGTGCAGCACCTCCAGCGCGGCCACATCGGCGGCGCTGGCATGGCGCGTGGCCTCGTGCGCGGCCCGGCCTTCAAGCAGCGCGATCACGGGGAAGATCTCGTCCAGGTCGCGTGCCGTGACCTCGGCCACGAAGCAGCCGCGCCGCGGCTCATGGCGCAGCAGGCCCTCGGCCACCAGCACCTTGAGCGCCTCGCGCAGCGGCGTGCGCGAGATCGCGAGCCGCTCGCACAGCGCCACCTCGTCAAGAAAACTGCCCGGCGCGAGCTGCCCGGCAAAGATCTCCTCCCGCAGCCGCGAGGCGACTTCGTCGTGCAGGGAATTGGATACCAGGCGCATGTTCAGGCGAACTCCAGGTGATCAGCCACCGGCCCTCAGATCCAGGGACCGGCTTTTGCCGCCAACGTGCCATCAAATGACGGCAAACGCTGGCTTTGCTCTCGCATGGGTGTAATTTCTCATAATTATGGAAAATGACAAGAGGGAAAGCGTGTTTTTTCGTAAGACGGGGCGGATTTGCAGGGGATGAGGCGGGGGAGCAACAGTTGGCAGGGCCAGGCCGGGCACACTGGCGGGTGAAAAAAGCACGCAAAGCCGGGACAGGAAAGCTTGCTGTCTGCCAACGCAAAGCGTTCCATCCGTGGGAACCAGCCCACAGCGTCATCCACCCGCCGCCGCGTAAGAATCCCGACCACACAGGCGCCCATTGCGCTCTTTCATGACCAGGCTTTTCGAGCAATACCAAAGACACGTTGAATTCCTGGGGGGAGATGCGATCGAAGGCGTGCACCACCGAGGCGCATTCGATTCCCAGGTTCTGCATCTGGCCGCCTTTCGCGGGTCTACAACGGATGTCGAAGCCTTCATCGCTCTGGGGGCAGACATCAACGCCCTCGGCGACCTGGGGCTGACACCCCTGCACTACGCTGTTCTGGGCGGCCACGCCGACACTGTGGCACTGCTGATGGAACACGGAGCCCGGCAAGACATGCACAACGAGTTCGGCGAGACTCCCCTGCAGATGGCACACCTGATGGACCAGCAAAAGATCGTGGCGGCTTTCGGGAACCTCGGCGCTTTCCTGATTCCCGGCACGGACACCGATGGAACGGCTCGACAGCGATGGATCGACTTCCGATCGATCCAGCAAGAAAATTTTGAAGCGTGCCGGTTCGATGAATGACGGATATGTGACCGCTTGGAAGGAGAACACCCTCGATGCCGCCCCCCAAAGCTCTCCAAAAGCCCTCTAAAAGGCATGGTGCCTGAAGCCTTGGAGCGCGGTGACCGCGCCCTCGAATCCGTGGCCAAAGGCCATGCCGACCAAGCAGTTCACGACCTGCTGGCGGCCTTCTTCAGGGGATACCCCGTTGAGCGATTGCGTCCTTTGCTCTTGAGCAGCGACGAAGCCATTGCCAAAACCGCTACCTGGATTCTTTCTGAACTGGGCGCAAATGCCGCTCCATTGCTGAACACGTTCGCGACGCTTCTGAGCCATCCTGCACGGTACGTCCGAGCCCATGCGCTCGACGCCGTGCTCGTCTGCACAACCCCGCGGGACGGGGCGCTACTCGCCACAGCGGTAGGCCTTCTCAATGACCACGACGAAGCGGTTCGCTGGAAGGCGCTGGGATTCATTGCCCATGCATCCACCGCGCAGTTGGCCAGCAGCATCAGCCCACAGTCGAATCAGCAACTCGCCGTGCTGACCCGTTGGGTGACTGCACTGGACTCCGACCCGAATGCGGCTGAACGGATCATCCAGGCACTGACAAGCACCGAGCCCCTCGAACGCCGGTTCGCCGTGGCTGGGGCGCGCCGGATCGCCCTCAGCGACCCCGCCCCCATCACACACGCCTTGCAATCGCACCATACCGACATCGCATCCTTTGCCGCCGAGCAATCGCGGCAGCACAACTTTGCCGGCTGATGGAAAACCCATGCGAAAACTGAGCGAACTGGTCCGAACCATCGACGTGGAACCATTCCACGCGGGCAACGGAGATGCCTTTCGATTCCGACTGGAAATCTCGCGCGAAGTGAACACCACCACGTACCAGGGGCGGGTGTTTCGGCTGGAGACCTACAGGCTCCACCCCACCTTTCCCCTGGCCGGCGGGGCTGCGAGGGAAGGCAAGGACGATGCGCTCATCTATGTCGGCGACCACATGTTCGACCCCGATCTGTTGAAAGGCACCTCGGCGGATGAGGTGCTGGGCAAATTCCAGGCACGGCTCGACACGCTGTTTGGCAAGAGCTGAAAGCCCCTCTGTCTGTCGCTCAGCCCACCGCATTGCGCCGCGCCACCCAGTACGTCGCCCCTTGCGCCCCATAGCGCTCCGCATGCGGCTCGTTGCGGTACAGCGCGAAGGTGTCGCCGGGCACGAGGTGGCGCTCCCGCCCTGCGCAGCTGAGCCACATCTCGCCCTGCACGACGATGGCGCTCACACCGAAGTCATGGCGGTGCTCGGGGACCACCGCATCGGGCGCCCATTCGCGCACCACCACCTCATCGAAACCATCGGCCAGCGACCGAGCCTGGAACTGCTCGAAGCTGGGGTGGACAGGTGGGTTGGCAGGCGGCGTGGTCATCTGGCTCGTCTCCTGATGGGGCTGGCGGGACTGGCTGGGTGAACGATACAGAACCGGGCTATGCCGGTGCGATCTGGCGAGGCCGCTTCGCGGCTGGCAGGGCAGCAACCGCCTTGGCGCCCTCGCCCGCCGCGATCAGCGCCTTCACGCGCGCCAGGTCGCGCGGCGTGGCCGGGGTGTAGACCACCATGCCCAGGTCGGGCCGGCCGTCGACGGCAAAGGCAGAGTACTCCAGGTCGATGGGGCCGGCCACCGGGTGCACCACATGCTTGGGGTGTTCGCCATAAGCGCTCTGCACGCCGTTGTCGCGCCACAGGGCGCGGAACTCGGGGTCGAGCTGGCACAGCTCGTCCACCATGGGCTGCACGCGCGCAGCGGCGCCGGCGCGTGCCACGTCGGCACGGAAGGCGCCGACGATGAAGCGCGAGTCGCGCTCCCAGTTGGGCATCTTGCGGCGCAGCGCCATGCTGCCGAAGACCACGCGCAGGATGTTGCGCTGCCCGGCAGGCAAGGCGCCGTAGTCGGTCAGCACACGGGTGGAGGCATGGTTCCAGGCCACCACATCCCAGGTCGAGGTCCGCACATAGGCCGGACTGGTCTCGAGCGAATCGAGCACGCGCTGCAGCCGCGGCGTCACGCCCTCGGCGTCCTGAAAGCGCACCTCGGGCGGACGGCCCAGGGCCAGCAGGAAGAGGTATTCGCGCTCGGCATCGGTCAGCATCAGCGCGCGCGCAATGCGCGCCAGCACCTCGGCCGAGGGTGCCCCGCCCCGGCCCTGCTCCAGCCAGGTGTACCAGGTGGCGCTGACGTGGGCGCGCTGGGCCACCTCTTCGCGGCGCAGGCCGGGCGTGCGCCGGCGCGCCAGCGGAAAGCCGAGCGCGGCGGGGTCCAGCCGCGTGCGGCGGTCGCGCAGGTACTCACCCAGCGGGTTGTCCTTGGTGCCATCGGCCATGGGAGCGATTCCTGTTACTGCTTATACCTGTATAAGAACACTACTTTACCTGGATAGATAGGATACCGACACTGCCCCCTTCTTTCCACCCAAGGGGTTCTTCCATGCGTGTATTTGTGACCGGTGCGACCGGTTTTGTCGGTACGGCCATCACCCGCGAACTGATCGATGCGGGCCACACGGTGCTGGGCCTGGCCCGCTCGGACGAAGCGGCCGAGCGCCTGGCCGCGGTCGGCGCCGAAGTGCACCGCGGCTCCATCGACGACCTCGCCAGCCTGCGCCGCGGCATCGCCCACGCCGATGGCGTGGTCCACACGGCGTTCAACCACGACTTCTCGACCTATGCGGCCAACTGCGAGGCCGACCGGCAGGTCATCGCCGCGATGGGCGCGGAACTGGCAGGCAGCGACCGCCCGCTGCTCGTCACCACCGGCATGACCCTGCTGGGCACCGGCGGCGTGGGCACCGAAGAGCACGCGCCCGTGCCCAGCAGTGCCGGCGTGCCGCGCAGTGCCTCCGAAGAGGCCGCCGCCGATCTGGCGCAGCAGGGCGTGCATGCCTGCGTGGTGCGCCTGCCGCAGGTGCACGACCCCTTCAAGCAGGGGCTCATCACCTATCTGATCGCGCTGGCGCGCGAAAAGGGCGTGGTGGCCTACGTGGATGAGGGCGCCAACCGCTGGCCCGCCGTGCATGTGCTCGACGCGGCCTGCCTGTACCGGCTGGTGCTGGAACAAGGCGCGCGTGGCGCACGCTACCACGCAGTGGGCGAGGAAGGCGTGGCACTCAAGGCCATTGCCGAATCCATCGGCCGCGGGCTGAACCTGCCCGTGGCATCGGTGCCAGCCAGCGAGGCGGGGCAGCACTTTGGCTGGCTGGCGCGTTTTGCCGGCATGGACAGCCCGGCGTCCAGCGCGCTCACGCAGCAGCGCCTGGGCTGGCGGCCCGTGGAAGCCACACTGCTCGCAGACCTGGACCGGGCCCGGTTCTAAGCGCATCGGCATCTCTTCCCCGGCATTCATGCAACCCTCCCTACAATGGCTCCACAGGAGGAGTTACCGAATGCCAGGAAGAACGCACATCGCTCCGCCCATGGACCGGCGCACCGCGCTGCTCACATTGGCCTCAGCCTCCGCCCTTGCCGCCTGCGGCGGGGGCGGCTCCAGCGAGCCCGCACCCGAGCCGGTCGGGCAGGTCTTCCACTCCACGCTCAAGTCCGAGTCGAACGGTTACACCTATGCCATCCAAGTGTATGTGCCGCAATCGTACGCCACGGGCTCCACCGCGCTGCCGGTGATCTACGCGACCGAAGGCGACGCCCCCTACGGCTCCACCACCGCCGCGATCTCGCGCTTCGACACGTTCAAGCAGGTGATGCAGCGCCGCGGAACGCAGGCCATCCTGGTCGGCATCGGCGGCACGGCCATGCGTGGCACGGACTTCCTGCTGCCCGGCGCCACGCGCTACCTGAACTTCATCACCAAGGAACTCGCCCCGGCGATCGAGCGCCAGTACCGCGCCGATCCCAAGCGCCGGGCTCTTTCAGGCCTGTCCCATGGCGGCTATTTCGTCATTGCAGCCCTGGTGATCGAGGGCCTGGGCGGCGCGCTGAGCTTCTCGCACTACCTTTCGACCGAGTCCAGCGTGGGCGCCCATGGTGACGTGGCCAGCTTCCTGGCTTTCGAAAAGCAACTCGATGGCAAGCCCCTGCCCGCCACACTGTTCCTCACCGGGGCGACTGCGGGCAACACCGTCCTCATCGGCAACCCGCTGTATGCGCAAATGGCGGCGCAGACCCATCCCGGGCTGACGCTGGTCAAGGCGGAATACAACACCAGCCATGTCGGCGCCGATCTGCCTGCCTTCGAAGAAGCGCTCCAGCGCTTCTTCTCGTGACGGCGGCAGGGATGTCCGCTCCATGCTGCACATCGCACCGGCCGGCAATCCGCACGCTTCGCTGACCGATCTGCTCTGCGAGCTGAACGCCTATTACGCCGACGCCGGTGTGGCCACGGCCCCACGCGCAGCCGTGCATGCCCACCTGCGCGACCACCTGCTCGCACCCGGCTCCCCGGTGCGTCTGGTGGTGGCCAGCGACGGTTCTGGCGCCGCGCTGGGCCTTGCTGCCACCGTACTGATGCCATCGCTGGTGGACCCCAGCCCCGAGCACCGGCGCCAGTGCCTGCTCAAGGAACTGTTCGTGCGCGCCCATGCCCGTGGCCAGGGCATCGGCCGCCAGCTCGTGGCCTGGGTCGCACAGCACGCTGCCGACGCGGGCTGCGGCCGCATGGACTGGAACGTGAAGGAGTCCAACCATGCGGGGATCGCCTTCTACGAAAGCCTGGGCGCGGTGCGCGTGGCCGACCGGCTGAGCTACCGGCTCACGCGCGAGGCGATGGACCGGCTGGCCGCTCTCCCTGCGGCTCCGCCGACCAGCCCCCGCCCAGCGCCCTGAACAGAGTGGCCAGCGCGATTTGCCGCTGGGTACTGGTCTCGATGTACGCCTGCTGGCTGGCATAGGCCGAGCGCTGCGCCTCCAGGTAGCGCAGGTGGCTGTCCACACCGCCGCGGTAGCGTGCCTCGGCCAGGCGCAGCGCCTCCTGGCTGCTCTGCACCAGGGCCAGGCGTGCGGCCTCCTCGCGCCGCAGCGTGTCGGTGGCGGCCAGCGCATCCGCCACTTCGCGGAAGGCGGCCTGCACGGCCCCCTCGTAGCGCGCTACGGCGGCGTCCTTGCGCACCTGGGCCAGTTCCAGCCCGGCCTGGTTGCGTCCGCCATCGAAGATCGGCAGGCTGATTTGCGGCGCAAACGACCAGGCCCCCTGCCCCGCACGGAACAGACTGGACAGCTCGGCACTGGAGCTGCCCAGCAGCCCGGTGAGCGTGATGCGCGGGAAGAACGCGGCCCGCGCCGCACCGATGTCGGCATGGCGTGCGCGCAATTGCTGCTCGGCCGCCACGATGTCGGGCCGGCGCGCCAGCAGGTCCGACGGTGCGCCGGCCGCGATGTCCTGCACCAGCAGGGGCTGGCCATCGCTGGCGGCGGCCTGGCCCAGGTCGGCCGCGTCGCTGCCCACCAGCAGGCGCAGGGCATTGGTGGCCTGGTGCAGCTCGCGCTGGTTGCGCTCCACCTCGGCCCGGGCCTGCTCGGCCAGGCCCAGGGCCTCCTGGTGGTCCAGCGCCGTGGCCGCACCACCGGCGCGGCGCTGGGCCGTCAGTTGCAGCGACTGCTCGCGCGCCTGCAGTGTCTGCTGCGCCAGCTGCAGCCGGCGCAGCGCGCCATCGCGCTGCAGGCTGGTCTCGATCACCTGCCCCACCAGGCTGATGCGCGCGGCCTGCGCGCCCGACTCGGTGGCCAGGTAGTCCTGCAGTGCGGCCTCGCTCAGGCTGCGCACGCGGCCGAACAGATCGAGCTCGAAGGCCGTGACGCCCAGGCCCACCTGGTAGCTGCCCTGGGTGGTGGCACGGCCGCTGCCCGACAGATCGGCCGGCGTACGCTGGCGCATGCCATTGCCCTGCAGGCCCAGGCTGGGTACACGGTCGGCGCGCTGGATCTGGTACTGCGCGCGCACGGC
The DNA here is from genome assembly GCF_058783375.1 of Acidovorax sp. FW305-C-20-28. Lineage (NCBI taxonomy): Bacteria > Pseudomonadati > Pseudomonadota > Betaproteobacteria > Burkholderiales > Comamonadaceae > Acidovorax > Acidovorax sp. FW305-C-20-28. The sequence goes on from NZ_JBYSYM010000037.1 coordinate 58,974, forward strand.
CTCCACATTGAGCAGGGTCTGGCGCAGGTCGCGGTTGTCCCGCAGCGCCTGCGCCACCAGGGCACGCAGGCGCTCGTCGGTCACAAAGTCCTGCCACTGCAGCGGCGCTGCCGGGGCTGGTTCGGCCTGGGTTGCAGGCCAGGCGGCCGGCACGGGGGCCTCGGGGCGCTGGTACCCGGGCGCCAGCGAGGCACAGCCGGCCAGCAGCAGCGCCAGGCCCAGGGCGGAAAGGGTGCGTTTCATCGGGTGTCTCATTTCGAGGTAATCGGCTCAAGAGTGGCAGCAGGCGCTTGTGCAGCCTTGCGGCGCGCAAACAGCGACAGCACCCAGACAAAGAAGATGGGTACGAAGACCACGCCCAGCACCGTGGCGCTGAGCATGCCGCCGATGACGCCCGTGCCCAGCGAGCGCTGGCTGGCCGCGCCCGCCCCGGAGGCCAGCACCAGCGGCACCACGCCCAGGATGAAGGCCAGAGAGGTCATCACGATAGGGCGCAGGCGCAGGCGCGCGGCCTGCACGGCAGCCTCGACCAGCGACAGTCCCTGTTCGTGCAGGCTCTTGGCGAACTCCACGATCAGGATGGCGTTCTTCGCCGCCAGGCCGATGATGGTGATCAGCCCCACCTTGAAGTACACGTCGTTGGACATGCCGGACACCGTGACGGCCAGCACCGCCCCCAGCGCGCCGATGGGCACGATGAGCATCACCGCCACGGGCACGGCCCAGCTTTCGTACAAGGCCACCAGCAGCAGGAACACCGCCAGGATGGCCAGCGCGAACAGGAAGGGCGCCTGCCCACCGGCCGCGCGCTCCTGCAGCGACAGGCCGGTCCACTCGTAGCCGATGCCCTGCGGCAACCCGGCCACGATGCGTTCGAGCTCGACCATGGCCTCGCCCGTGCTGTGGCCCGGCGCCGCATCGCCGCTGATCTTGAAGGCCGGGTAGCCGTTGTAGCGCGACAGCTGCACCGGCCCGGTCTCCCAGTGCGCGGTGATGAAGGAACTGAGCGGCACCTGCACGCCCGTCTTGCTCGGCACATGCAGCGCCAGGATGCCCTCGGGCGTCATGCGCTCCTTGATGTCGGCCTGCACGATCACGCGCTGCAGGCGCCCGGCGTTGGCAAAGTCATTCACCATGGCCGAGCCGTAGGCGGTGGAGATGGCCGTGTTGACCACATCGAAGCCCACGCCCAGCGCCTCGGCCTTGGCACGGTCCACGTCCAGGCGCAGCTGGGGCGCATCCTGCAGGCCTTCCATCATGGCGTAGGCGATCAGCGGCGAGGTGTTGGCCTGCTGCAGCAACTGGTCGCGCGCCTGGCTCAGCACCTCGCGCCCCACGCCGCCGCGGTCCTGCAGGCGCAGCGCAAAGCCGCCCGCATTGCCCAGGCCTTCGATGGGCGGCGGTGTCACGGCCATCACGGTGCCGTCCTTGCTGCCGGCAAAGCGTTCGTTCAGCGCTGCAGCCTCGGCCGCAGGCGACTGGGCCGCGCTGCGCTGGGACCAGTCCTTGAGGTTGGGAAAACCCAGCGCCGCGTTCTGGCCCGAGCCCGAGAAGCTGAAGCCCAGCACCGAGAAGGCCGAGGCCATGCCCTCACGCGACATGAGGTACGCATCCACTTCACCCACCAGCTTCTCGGTGCGCGCGTAGGTCGCGCCCGGAGGCAGCTGCATGTCCACGATCAGATAACCCTGGTCCTCGGTGGGCACGAAGGACTCGGGCACGCGCACGTACAGGAAGCCCAGCACCGCGAAGATCGCCAGGTACACCAGCATGAAGCGGCCGGTGCGGCGCAGCAGGCGGTGGTTGAGCACTTCGAAGCGCTCGGTGAGCCGGCCAAAGCCGCGGTTGAACGCGCCGAAGAAGCCCTTCTTCTCCTCATGGTGGCCCTGCGGTATGGGCTTGAGCAAGGTGGCGCACAGCGCCGGCGTGAGCGTGAGCGCGAGGAAACCCGAGAACAGGATGGACACCGCCAGCGCCAGCGAGAACTGCCGGTAGATCACCCCTACCGAGCCGCCCATGAAGGCCAGCGGCAGGAACACGGCTGTGAGCACCAGCGTGATGCCGACGATGGCGCCGCTGACCTCGCCCATGGCCTTGATGGTGGCCTCGCGCGGCGGCAGGCCCTCGGTGGCCATGATGCGCTCGACGTTCTCCACCACCACGATGGCGTCGTCCACCAGGATACCGATGGCCAGCACCATGCCGAACATGGTCATCATGTTGACGGAAAAGCCCAGGCCGTACATCACCGCGAAGGTGCCCATCAGGCACACCGGCACCACGATGGAGGGGATCAGCGTGTAGCGGAAATTCTGCAGGAACAGGAACATCACCAGGAACACCAGCACCATGGCTTCGAGCAGGGTGTGGATGACCTTCTCGATGGCCACCTTGACGAAGGTCGAGGTGTCGTAGGCGATGGAATACTCCATGTCCGCAGGCAGCGCGACCGACAGCTCGGCCAGGCGCGCCTTCACGGCATTGGCCGTCTGGATGGCATTGCCGCCGGGCGTGAGCTGCACGGCCGCGGCCACGGCCTTGCGGCCGTCCTGGCGACTTTCGACGCTGTAGTCCTGGCGGCCGATCTCCAGCCGCGCCACGTCGGCCAGGCGCACGGACGAGCCGTCGGCGTTGGCGCGCAGCACGATGCGGCCAAACTCCTCGGGCGATTCGAGCATGCCCTTGACGGCCAGCGTGGCCGTGAGCTCCTGCTCCACCGTGCCGGGCCGCCCGCCGAAGCTGCCGGCCGGCACCTGCACGTTCTGGGCGGCAATGGCAGTGTTCACGTCGGCCACCGACAGGCCGTAGCCCAAGAGCTTCCTGGGGTCGAGCCAGACGCGCATGGCCGCCTCGGAGCCAAAGAACTGCAGCTTGCCCACGCCCGGCAGGCGCCGGATCTCGTTGTTGATGTGGCGCACCGCATAGTCGGCCAGGCCCACCACGTCGCGGTCCGCCGCATCGCCCTTGTAGGTCAGCGAGTAGATGAGCAGAAAGCCCGAGTTGGCCTGCTCCACCTGCAGCCCCTGCTGCGTGACGGCGGCGGGCAGGCGCGACTCGGCCTTCTTGAGGCGGTTCTGCACGTCCACCTGCGCCAGCGCCGGATCGGTACCGGGCTGGAAGGTGACGGAGATCTCTCCCGTGCCGCTGGAGCTCGACGATTCGAAGTACAGCAGCCCCTTGGCGCCGTTGAGCTCCTCTTCGAGGATGCTGGTGACCGATTCCACCACCGTGGTGGCCGAGGCCCCCGGGTAGGTGGCGTAGACGGAGATCTGCGGCGGCGCGACGTCCGGGAACTGCGAGACCGGCAGCGAAGGGATCGCCAGCAGGCCCGCGAGCGTGATGAAGATGGCCACGACCCAGGCGAGCTTGGGCCGGCCGATGAAGAATTTCGACATGGTGGTTTACGGGCCCCGGTGGCGGGGCGCTGAACGGTGTGCGGTGGCGGCGCCGTGGATCACAGCACGGCCTTGTTGGATGCTGGCGCAGGGGCCTGGGCTGCGGGCGCGGGGGGCGCGGCCTCGGCCGCCTGGTCGCCCGCGTGGACGGCCGGGCCGCCGACGATCACCTTGTCCCCGGCCGCCAGGCCCGAGAGGATGTGCCAGTCGGCGCCGACCATGGTGCCGGCCTGCACGGGGCGTGCCTGCACCTTGCCATCGGCCCCGAGCACCATCACCTGCGCGCGCCCTTCGGCGTCGCGTTTCACGGCGCGCTGGGGCACCAGCACGGCCGCGGGGTCCGTGGCCTGGGGGCTGCGCACGCGCACGTACATGCCGGGCAGCAGCAGCGCGTCCTGGTTGGGGAACTCGCCGCGCAGCGAGATCTGGCCGCTGCTGCGGTCCACCGTGACATCGGCGAACACCAGGCGGCCCTCGCGCGTCTGGCGCGCGCCTTCCACGCTCAGCACCAGGGGGGTCGCCTGCGGCTTGCCCGCGGCCTGGGCCTCCCTGGCGCGCACCACGTCGGCCACGGGCTGGGTGAAGTCGGCATAGATGGGGTGCAGCTGCTGGATGGTGGCCAGCGCCGTCGCCTCGCCCTGGCCGACCAGGGCCCCTTCGGTCACGGCCGCGCGGCCGATGCGGCCCGCGATGGGCGCCGTGACCCGCGTGTAGCCCAGGTTCAACTGGGCCGTCTGCACATCGGCCAGGGCCGAGGTGCGCGCGGCCTGCGCGCTCTTGAGCGCGGTCTGGGCCGTGTCCAGGTCCTGCTGGCTCACGGCCTCGACCTTGGCCAGCGGGGTGTAGCGCTTGACCACGGCCTGCGCGTCGCCCACGGCGGCATCGGCCTTGGCCAGTTCGCCCTCGGCGCGTGCCAGCGCCGCCCTGTAGGGGGCCGGGTCGATGCTGAACAGCAACTGGCCCGCCTGGATGTCGGCCCCTTCCTGGAAATGCCGCTTGAGCACGATGCCGGCCACCCGGGCGCGCACCTCGGCCACCCGCGCGGCGGCAATGCGGCCCGGCAGCTCCTGCGTGATGGCCAGCGGCCGGGGCTGGACCACCAGCACCTCGACAGCGGCCGGCCCTGCCGCCTGGGGTGCGCCCCCCGGGGCACCGCCCCCGCCGTTGCCGCATGCGCCCAACAGCGCCGCGGCAGCCACTGCTGCCAGAGCCCGCAGCCCTCGTGCCCTGCCCATTCTGATCTTGTCCATTGTGTGAATCCTTGGTCATGCGTGCGGAATCGCCCGCAGCTCGAAAGATGAATCATAAACCCAAATGAATCTTTTTTGATTCATTTTCAACTTTACAAGGTCATTTGAGTTTTCAGATGACAGAATTGGCGCCACCTGCGCAAAATGGGGCCAAAATTGCGGGCAACGGGCCTGTTCAGGTTCACAAGAAGCCCTTGAGGCAAAAAGAGACGCCCACGACCATGACACCCTCTCCCCCTACCGATGCGAAAGCGGCCGACGACGACCACCGCCTGATGGCCGCACTGGCCCTGGCCCTGGTGGACAAGCCGCGCGCCACCCTGCAGGAGCTGGCCAAGGCCGTGGGCGTGAGCAAGGCCACGCTGTACCGCTTCTGCAAGACGCGGGATGAGTTGATCGCGCGGCTGATGGCACATGGCGCGCAGCTGATGCGCCGCGCGCTGGCCGAGGCGCGGCTGGACGAGGGCACGCCGCGCGAGGCCCTGCAGCGCGTGATCCAGGGCCAGCTGGTACACCGCGAGATGGGCGCCTTCCTGATGTACTACTGGAAGCCCGATACGCTGAGCGACGAGCGCTGGGCCGACCAGTGGGACCAGTTCACCAAGGCGCTGGATGCCTTCTTCCTGCGCTGCCAGCGCACGGGCTACTTTCGCATCGACATCAGCGCTGCGGCGCTGACCGAATCATTGATCGCGCTCGTCGTCTGCATGATGGACGCCGAGCGACTGGGCCGCGTGGCGCGCGGCGGCATGGCGGAGGTGGTGGAGACGATGTTCCTGCATGGGGCAACTGCGCCCCCCTGAGGCGGTGCGCGCTCCCGGTTTCTTGCGTCGTTTGCTGAGAGATTCGGCTGTTGGTGGTTACTTCTGTTCCTTGTTGGAGGGCGGGAGCCGGGATGTGCGCCCGGCGGCGCAGTAACTTTCTCTTGGGCCGCCAAGAGAAAGTCAC
>NZ_JBYSYM010000038.1:0-63107 GCF_058783375.1 Acidovorax sp. FW305-C-20-28
CGCATCGTTGTCAAGCTTGCCGCAGCTGTTTGAGCGGAGTTCGAAGAACGCAGCGAGTTCTGCGGCACACCCCAGGATCGAGCATCGCAGGCTGCCCCCTCGCCCCCGGCGAGGGGGACACGGGCAGCGGGGTCGCCTTTCTTTGGGGTATGTTTCTTTGGCGACGCAAAGAAAGGTACCTCGGCCGCCGGGCCGAGACCCGGCCTCCGCCCTCAATCAAAACACGCAGCATCCATCGCCGAAAACCGCCAGTGATGCCAGCCAGCCGCTGAGGGGGCGGCCGTTCAAGCCGCCGCCGGTTGCTGCCGCACCACCCGCGCCTCCTTGATCGGCAGGTTGACCAGCGCCGCAGCCAACGCCAGCACCGCATCCGCCCACCACATCCACGTGTAGGCCCCGGTGTTCACCACCGTGAGCCCCCCGAGCCATGCACCGAAGAAGCCGCCGATCTGGTGGCTCAGCAGGGTCAGACCGAACAGGGTGGCCAGGTAGCGGGTGCCGAAGAGCTTGGCAGTAAGCCCCGCGGTGGGCGGCACGGTGGCCAGCCAGGTGGCGCCGAGCACGGCGGCGAAAGCATAAAAGGTCCAGGCGTCCTTGGGGGCGGCCAGGTAGAGCAGCACGGCCACGGCGCGCGAGGCGTACATCCAGAACAGGATCATCTTCATGCGCACGCGCGAACCCAGGGCGCCGGCGGCCAGGCTGCCGGCCACGTTGGCCAGGCCGATGATGGCCAGCGAGGTGGCGGCGACGTTGGGGCTCAGGCCGCAGAGCGCGACCTCGCCGGGCATGTGGGTGACGAGGAAGGCAATGTGGAAGCCGCAGGTAAAGAAGCCCGCGTGCAGGCACCAGTAGCTGCGGTCGCGCAGGGCCACGCGCAGCTGCTGGCGCAGGGTCATGGCGTTGTCGCTGCTGGCGCCATTGCCCGCGCTCTGCGGCTTGCTGCTGCCGCGCAGCCACCAGGCCATGGGCGCGGTGGTGAGGGCGAGCACGGCCATGGTCCACATGGCGCTCATCCAGCCGAAGGCCGACATGATGGCCTGGTTGAGCGGCGCAAAGACGAACTGCCCCGCGCTGCCGCCCGCGTTGATGACGCCGCCCGCGAACGAGCGGCGCTCGGCCGGAATGCGTTGCGCCGTGGCGCCGATGAGGATGGAGAAACTGCCCGCCCCGGCGCCCGCCGCGCTGAGCAGGCCGATGGCGAAGATCAGCCCGAACTGGCTGGTGACCTGGGTGGTGAGCGCCGAGCCCGCGGCCAGCAGCACGGCACCGAGCACGATGACGCGGCCCGGGCCCCAGCGGTCGGCCACGGCGCCGAAGACGGGCTGCACCGCGCCCCAGACGAGCTGCGCAATGGCCATCGCAAAGCTGATGCTGGCCACGCCCAGGCCGGTGTGGGTGTTGATGGGCGAGAGGAACAGCCCCAGCGACTGGCGCGAGCCCATGGTGACCATGAGGATGGCCGCGGCCACGGCGACGATGAGCCAGGGGTTGGTGGGAGTGGCGCTGCTGCTGCTGCTGCTGGGTTCCGGCATGGACGAAAATCTCTGGACTGTTGTTGTGGGGTGGCCGCGGGCGCGCAGGGCGCAGAGGGCCAATCTGTATGGCGGATTGTGGTGGCGCCGTCCTTTTCCGACAATCGATTAAATTTGCGACATGGTGCAGAAAATATGCACTATAACCACCGGCTATTTCCCATGAGCACGACCCCTTCCGTCCCCATCAAGGCATTGCTCGCCTTCAACGCGGCGATGAAGCACGCCAGTTTCAGCCTGGCCGCGCAGGAGCTGCATGTGACCCCTGGCGCCGTGGGCCAGCAGATCAAGAACCTGGAGGAGTGGCTGGGCACGCCGCTGTTCGTGCGCTCGGTGCGCCAGGTGCAGCCCACGGCGCAGGCCTTGGCCTACTGGGGCAGCGTGGGCCCGGCGCTGGCACGCATCGAGCAGGCCAGCGTGGAGCTGCGCGAACAGCAGCGCCAGCAGGCGCAGGCCCAGCAGCAGCGCAACGCGGTGTGGCTGTCGATGCCGCCGACGCTGGCGGCCAAGTGGTTCGCGCCGCGCATGGCGGCGTTCTTGCAGCACCGGCCCGATGTGTCGCTGCACCTGGGCGCGACCACCGCGCTCAGCGACTTCGAGCGCGAGCCGGTGGACCTGGCGATCCGCTACTTCGACGGCAAGGACGCAGCGCTGCGCAGCACGCTGCTGTACCCCGATGAGGCGCGCCTGTACTGCGCCCCGGACTATTTGCGCCGCCTGCGCATCAAGACCCCCGACGACCTGGCCCGCGCCACGCTGCTGCACACGACCTTGCTGCCGTACTGGAAGCCCTGGCTGCAGCGCTTCAGCCAGTTGTCGGGGGAGCAGGTGGATGCCATCGCAGGCCAGCATTTTGACCAGAGCATGATGGCGCTGGAGACAGCGCGGCATGGGCAGGGGGTGGTGCTGAGCAGTGCCATCCTGACCGAGGTGGAGTTGCGGGAGGGGTGGTTGGTGGAGCCATTTCCTGCCATGCGCTTGGGGGTGGGGAAGGGGTATTACCTGGTGCACCGGCGGGGTGGGGTGCTCAGGCCTGCGGCGCGGGCGCTCAAGGAGTGGTTGGTGGCTACGGCAAAGGCGGAGCGGGGCTAGTGTGCTGTCCCACAAAAAAGTGGTACTAAAACCGCGTCTTTCACACCATGGCGGCGTTGCAAATCCTCGCGATAGCACCCGCTATCGCTGCGGTTTGCGCCTTGCCATGGCGCGAAATCCATCGGTTTTACTTGTACCCCCTATTTGCGGGACAGCACACTGGCTATCCGCTCGCAGTGTGCTTGGCTTGCCGCCCCCGCGCGTTTTGCGATACGGGTGCATGGGTGGATGGGTGGATGGGTGGATGATGGTGCCCTCACAGTTGCGAGGGCTCCTGCTCATGAACGAAGAACTTGCGGCATTGGCCCGTTCGCTGGGCCTGGCGGATCCATCCTGTGCATGGCTGCGCCACGCTTTCGGGCTGGCCTGCGTGGAGCGGGTGCGTCATCTGCTGGAGGATGTGCGCGCTGTGGTAGCGCTGGATTGTCTTGGCGCCTTTGTCGCGGGGCTGCTGGATGCGGCTGCCCTGAAGGCTGCTTGTGCCGAGGTGGCGTTGGTGGCGCGCAGCCATCCAGGCTCCAAGTCGATCGATGGTGCGGCCCATGCTGCGGTGTCGGCCACGAACGCAGTGGCGCATGCGCTGGCGGGGCGGGCACTGGATGCCGCCAGCTACGCGGCGTATGCGTCGGTGTACGTGTATGGGGGGAGCGCGGTGATGGACCGGGAGGCGTTTGCAGACGAATTTCGGTGGCAGGTGGGGGAACTGGGAAGGCTGGCGGAAGTGGCCGGTGCAAGACCAAGCCTGTGCGAAGCGCGGGATGCGTGAACGCCATTGCCGCCCCTTTTGCCAAGGAGGTCGCTGGTGTCCGAGGGCCATTCGCTGACGGTCACCGAAGCTACAAGGCAATAGTGGCTGCGGTATCGTCATACAGCCAGTTCGCAGACTCTCAGCGGCGCATGAACCGTGAAAGGGCACACCCCGCCTGCGGAGGCCGCATCAGCCGCCTCTGCAGGCGGGGTGTGAGTGGTGGGCCGCCGGCTGCGCTCAGTTGCAGGCAATGGTGCCTGGTGCCCCAGCTATCCCGGCATAGCGGACCTGGAACGGCTGCGCCAGGTTGATGCTGGAGGGGAAGGCCGAGAACACGGCTTCCTTTTGTGCGGGCGAGGCGATGGTGCCGATGCCGGACCAGCCGCCTGAAGGGGTGAAGAGCGCCGTGTCGGCGTCGTAGTGGTAGGGCGATACGTCGATAGAGGTCGTGCCCTGAACGAAGAGCAGGCTACCGCTCAGGAAGTTGGGGTTGCCCGATGCCGCAGTGAGCAGCATGCTGACTTTCTGCGCCTCGGGGTTCACGCGGAAGTCAGCCAGCAGCATACCGTTGCTGTTGTTGGACAAGGCCCCTGCACAAGTGCGCTCGGCGGCGGCCACATTGGCGACTTTCACCGTGTAGGTGCTGGTGATGGTCTTGCCCTGCAGCAGCACGCTGGCAGTGAACACGGCGCTCACGTCTGCCGTTTGGCTGGCGGCCAGGAACACACCCTGGGGCGAGATGGTGCCAGCCGAGGCGGGCACCACGCTCCACACGGCCACCGTGGGGGTGGTGCTGCCATCGGCGTTCTGCACGGCAGCAGCCAGGGTGATGGTGCCGCCTTCGTTCACCGTGGTCGGGCCCGAAATCCTGAGCTGGGCCGCGGTGCTGGCCACTACGGCCTGGGGCACGAAGTGCAGGGACTGCGGGTCCCACTTGAAGGTGACGTCCCACTCGCCTGCGCCAGGCACCTTGAGGCGTTTGACGGTGAAGCTGTCGACCGCCTCGGTCTGGTAGCCCGAATTGGTGAGATCGACGCCTATAGCCGCCGAAGCGGATAGCGACAACGTGGCCGCCGCAATCGCGGCGCAGATGGTTTTGGATGATGCCCTCATGAACGAAATCCCTTGTTATCAGTGGTTTTGGGTGGCGGGATCGTAGCCGCCCGTAACCACGCCCTGGTGGCATCTGTCGTATCCGTACCAATCCACTCAGGCCCCCTTTTGGAGCCGTGCGCTGCACGGGATTTGTTTGCTGTGCTTGGCCTGCCGCCGCCTGCCAAACCCAATGCCTGCGCGGCTGGCAAGGCCGCGCCGCTCTGTTGGTACATATGCCGGAGCACCCGCAGCGCCCCGCCAACCACCTTGGGCTTTGCGGTGCACGCACACACGCAGTTACACCTTTCTGCCAGGCTCCCTGCGTCAAGGAGCGCCGCATGCGGCAGAACCTGCCTCCACAAGGCGGATCTAAGTGGGGCAGGGTCGCGCCGGGCGCTGGGCCGCGTCACCCAACCGACAGTGCCCTGCGATGTGGATGCGTCTGCGGCCTGGCAAGCGGTTGGCGTGGCGCCTGCATCGCAGTGCGCGCCTGTGGAGACGCCGCCTCCAGCCGGAATACCTGCACCGCCTCCGTCACCGCCCCCGCAGTGCGCGTGAGCCCCTGCGCCGCGGCGGCCACCTGCTCCACCAGGGCTGCGTTGTCCTGGGTGATGGTGTCGAGCTGGCCCACGGCGGTGTTGACCTCGGAGATGCCGGCCAGTTGCTCCTGGCTGGCGTGGCTGATCTCGCCGACGATGGCGCTCACGCGGCGCACGCCCTCGACCACCTCGGCCATGGTGGCGCGGGCTGCCTGGGTGCGTTGCTGGCCTTGCTCCACGCGGTGAGCCGACTGGTCGATCAAGCCCTTGATCTCGCGCGCCGCCTGGGCGCTGCGCTGGGCCAGGGCGCGCACCTCCCCGGCCACCACGGCAAAGCCGCGGCCTTGCTCGCCGGCGCGGGCGGCCTCGACCGAGGCATTGAGCGCCAGGATGTTGGTCTGGAAGGCGATGGAGTCGATCACCTGGGTGATTTCGCCGATGCGCGTGGAGTCGGCCTCGATGTCGCGCATGGTCTGGCCCACGCTGTCCACGGCGTCGTGGCTGCGGTCGGCGGCTGCGCTGGCCTGGGCCGCGAGGCCGGTGGCCTGGCGGGCCGCGTCGGCACTCTGGCGCACGGTGCCGGTGATCTCTTCCATGGCGGCGGCGGTCTGCTCCAGGCTGGAGGCCTGCGATTCGGTGCGTGCCGACAGGTCCAGGTTGCCCTGGGCGATCTCCTGCGCACCCAGGCGCATGGATTCGCTCTCGTCACGGGCATCGCGCACGATGGCGCAGAGGTTGAAGGACAACTGGCCCAGCGCCTGCTCCAGGTCGCCCAGTTCATCGTTGCGGCTGCGGCGCACGGTGGCCGTCAGGTCGCCGGCCGCCACCCGGTTGGCCGCCAGCGTGAGGCCTGCGATGGGTCGCACCAGCTGCCGCGCCAGGTACCACCAGGCCGCGCCGAACAGTGCCAGCTGCAGCAGTACCCACCCGGCCGTGCCGGGTGGCAGCAGTTGCCGCGACATGCTGGCGGCGAGCGAAACCACCAGCAGCACCAGCAGCGCCAGGGCGAGACGGGTCGACAGGCCCAGCGTGGTCAGCCCGTGCGCCACGCGCCCGGCCAGCGTGTGGCGCAGCACGCGACCGGCGCTCAGCCCGTGCACGCGCTGACCGGCCTGCTTTTCCTGGCGCATGGTGGCGTACAGCTGCTCGGCCGCCTCGATCTGCGCGCGCGTGGCCTCGGTGCGCACCGACATGTAGCCCACGGGCTGGCCGTTGTGCAGCAGCGGCGTGGCATTGGCCATCACCCAGTAGTGGTCGCCATTCTTGCGCCGGTTCTTCACGGGGGCCGACCAGGGCCGGCCCGAGGCGATGGTGGCCCACATGTCGCGGAATGCCTCCTCGGGCATGTCCGGGTGGCGGATCAGGTTGTGCGGCTGGCCCAGCAGCTCCTCGCGCGTGTAGCCGCTGACCGCCACGAAGGCCGCGTTGCAGTGGGTGATGCGGCCTTTGGTGTCGGTGGTGGAAACAAGGGTCTGGCCCTTGGGGACGGGATACTCCTGTCCGGTGACTGGCAGGTTCTGGCGCATGGAAAAAGCTCCGCTGGACGATGCGCTCGATTGTCCGAGCCTCCCTGGCGGCGCGCCTTGACGAAGGTCAACCTCTGCTTGACTGGCGTCAATCAGCGCACCAAATAGGCGCAGCCATGCCAAGCTCCCCCAAGCTTGGCATCGACGCCTGAAACTGGCGCGGCCAAGGCCAGTGCTCCCGTGCAAGGGCCGCCAAGCCGCGTAGGCGGCGTTTCGCTTGCGTGCACCGGGAGCGTCCCCTTCCCGGCTTGCGCAGCAAGCCGAGAGAGGGGCTGAGGGCCGCGGCTCCAAGCCTGCCTGCGCAGGCTTGGACGTGCCCGAAGAGTGGCCGCCTCTGGCGGACACACCGAGGCGCGCAGCGCCTCAGGGGGTGTTTCACTTCACGCCTGCCAGACGCCGAAGCCTGCCGAGCGCAGGTCGATGCCGATCTCGATCTCGCGCTCCACCGCATCGTCGTAGCGCATGGGGTTGAAGCCCTCGTACAGGTCGGGCAGCAGGCGCAGGCCGTACAGCATGACAAAGCGGTTGGCCTGGATGCCGGCCTTGTGCTTGTCAAAGCGCACATCGGGGTCCAGCCCGGTCATTCCCACATACACGCAGGGCTTGCCCTCGATGTAGCCGGGGTTGCAGCGCAGGAACTTGCGCTCGCGCAGTACGGCCATCGACAGTTCGATGACATAGACGTTGTGGTGCGCGCGCCTGGGCATGGGGCGTATTGTGCAGCGGCCGCATGGCGGCTCAGGCGTGGAGCGGCCCGATTGGATTAACAGTCGGAGACAGTTTCGGCCTTGCTGCTGCCAGGGGCGCGTGCCACCATGCGCGGCTGCACTGGCCCGCCCGGGGCAACCACCATCCACCACACGAGGGACGCACATGCCACAGCCCAACCTGCAGATCTTCTTCGATGGCCTGAACGAAGCCACGCCCGACATGGCGTGCTATGACCCGGAGCAGCCCTGGTTTGCTCAGGTCACGGTGGCCAACGCCAACAACAAGGCCAACTCGCCCTTTGGCCCGGGCGACTTCGATGTGAAGCAGCCCACAGCCAAGGCGGGTGGGTTCCAGGTGTCGTTCGAGGTGTTCAAGGGCCAGACGGCTTCGACAGGCACGCTGCACATGCTGGCCCCCTTCTCGGTCGACGGGCTGGACGCCCACCCCGATGGCAATGTCTACATGAAGAGTTTTTCCATGCAGCTGCCCAAAGGCATGCCCAAGGACGATTTTGGCGCCAAGCACGGGTTCCGCTTCAAGGCCGACGTGTACCTGGCCGTCCCCGAATCCAATGAGGACGACAACACCTTCACCTGGGAGACGGCCCAGACGCCCAAGGTGGCGCCCATTGCCCTGCCGGACAAGCCGACACCGCCCAACCCGTTTTCCAACCTGAAGTTCATCGACTTCAAGGCGGTACCGGGCTCGCGGCGCGAGCTGGACGTGCTGGTGAAGAACGTGGGCAGCGAGACCTCTTACCAGCTGGAGCTGCGCCTGTCCATCATGGGCCCGCCCACGCCGCGCAGCCCCACGGGCAGCGTGCTGGAGACAGCCAGCGCCAATTCCACCAACATCCCGAGCGAGGGAGCCACCTGGGTGCGCTTCAAAGCGCAGACCGACTTCGTGGTGGCCCGTGCCGATCTTCCGGCACGCAAGTTCAAAACCCTGCAGGCCGAGCCGGGCGCCCGGCGCTTTCGCCAGGTGCAGGCCGGCAGCAGCAGCGCCAAGGGGCTGACCGGCAAAGCCATCCCGCGCTTCCTGGTGGTGGACAAGGACTTCGACTTCCTGCCGCTCAAGCCCTTCTTCATCCTGCTGTTGAACGAAATGCGCAGCGAGAAGGTGGCCTTTGGCGAGAACCCCGTGGGCGGTGGAAAGCAGCAGGGCCAGGGCGGCAAACCGATCGCCATTCCGCGCAAGGATCGGTAGCCGCTCGCCGCCCAGCGGCGGGCATCTTTGGGGTTCTTTCGGTCAATGGTGCGGTCGCTCGCTGGACGTGAAGCCAGCACCTGCTGGATTGCCGCCCCGAGGGACGAGCAGCCGGGTCTCATGAACGCATGAATGGATGTCGCTCAAAGCGGGGATGGCTTCGTAGCCGGGCGTGCTGGTGGGTTCATGGAGCAGGAAGCCGACAGGACAGCGGCATCGCCTTGTGGGACACGCCTTGGCAGACCCGTTTCACCTCGGTTGCCTGGAGGAGGGGCGTCAAGAACAGCGCCGCTGGCGGATCGTCGGACAGGACCACGATGCTGTCTCATCGATCGTGAATGGGTTCCATGGCATCGACACCCCAAACCTCGACAGGCTTGCACGAAAGGCGACTGCTGCTGTCCTGCCCGACCAGCGGGTTGACACACCTCAATGGTCGCATGGCGCTTCGAACCCGGGTGCGCTTTGGTTGAAAAGCGAGCACGGCAGAGTGGCCGAGCAGCGTTCCTGGCAGTATCGTACCCGCCTGCGCCAACTGCATTCTTTCTCCGTCCACCAATCCCACCATGCACAAATTGTCCCGTCCGATCGATGGCCACTGGATCCCCCATTCCCACAGCGCCACCTACCGCCTGGCGCCGATGGAGTGGCAACCCGGCGAGCGCCTTCTGGCGGGCGTGCCCGGCGGTGACCCTGCGCCTTTTGCGCAGCTTGTCGCCAGCCTGGGCCCCCCGTACTTCCTGCTGTACGTGCTGCACACACCGCGGGGCGAAGGCGATGCGGGACGCTACCAGAGCCCGCCCTTGTCCAGAGCGCAGTTCGAGGATTTCATGCACCGCTTCGGCGCCTACCTGTCATCGGATGCACGGTTCGACCTGTGGGCCCACTCGGCCGCGCAGCGGGCCACCGTGGTCTGGGATCGGCACAACCAGCTGTTCGCCTATGGGCCACTGGCCGGGTACGCAGCGGTGCTTGACGCACTGGGCTTTGCGCGGGGCGATACCGACATGTCGTTTCCCCACCAGCACCACTATCGCCAGGAGTTCGACAGCGAAGCTCTGGCGCTGCTGGCATACCTGCCCTGGTCGCACACTCCGCTGCGCCCCGAAGACGAACAGTGAGGCAGGCCCGGCACCGTACGCGCTGTGCGGCCTGTTTGGCCATTCGCCCCCCCACCCGTGCCTGGGCGGTGTCGCAAGTGGCGTCTGTGGCGCTCACGGAGCCGGTGGGCGTGAACTGCCAGGCCGCGCGATCCCCTCTGCTCGGGTGCCCGCGCGCTTAGAGCAGCCCTTGCGCCACCAGCTCCCGCGTGCGCTTCAGGGTGGAGAGCAGCGCCGTCTTGTAGCCCTTGTCGCTGTCCATCCATGCCTGCTCGGCCTGCTCCTCGGGGCCGCCGGGCTGCTTGCCGCGCAAGCCTGTGTAGCAATAGAACCGCAGTTGCAGGGCCCCTGATTCGTCCTCGAACAGCTCGTTGACGATCACGCCTTCGCGCGGGCCCGTGGCCTGGAAGAAGCTCACCTTGTGGCCGGGCTCGAAGGCGATGATCTCGCGCAGCTCGGCGCCGCCGATGGTGGCCTCGCGCACGATGTGGTCGGCGCCGTCGTAGACCACGTCGCAGCGCGTGCACAGGCCAGGGGGCAGGAACTGGCGCGCATCGCGGGCCTTGAGGACCAGCCCTGCCCAAGCCTGGCCGCGGGTGAGAGGCGCCTCGCCGGCGGGGTTGACGGGGACGGTGGCGGTCGAATAGATCATGGTGATGCTCCTGTGTTTGTTGAGGGGGCGCGGGGCTCAAGCCTGGTGGGCGGCTGCAGCAACGCCGTTGGCAAAGTCGCGGTAGCTGCGCAGCGGCCGGCCCAGCAGCGCGGTCAGGCGGTCCACGTCGCCGGCCTCGGGCACCATGCCGTCGGTGAGAAAGCGCTCGGCCATCAGTCGCATGTCGTAGGCCATCCAGCCGGGCATGAAGTTGCGCAGGTTGGCCTCGAAGGCAGCGGTGTCGTCGCCGCCGTGCACGATGGGGCGGCCCAGCACCTCGGCCCAGATGGCGGCCACGGCGGCGCCGGTCAGGGTGTCGGGGCCCACCAGGTTGATGCGCGTGGTGGGCAGCGGGCCTGCGGCCTGGGCGCGGCGCAGCAGTTCGATGGCGGCCACCTCGGCGATGTCGGCCGTGTCCACCATGGCCAGGCCCTTGGCGCCGATGGGCATGGGGTACACGCCATGGCCCAGCACCACGTCCTTGACGGTCCAGTCGTTGCCCATGAAATAGGCCGGGCGCAGGATGGTGGCGCCAAAGCCCATCTGCTCGATCATGCGCTCCACGCCGTACTTGCCCGCGAGGTGCGGCACGTTGACATAGCGGTCGGCGTGGATGACCGAGAGGTAGACGATGCGCGTGATGCCCGCTTCGCGCGCCAGGTTCAGTGCCACCAGGGCCTGCGTGAACTCGTCGGGCACCACGGCGTTGAGCAGGAACAAGGTGTCCACGCCCTGGAACGCGGCGCGCAGCGAATCCACGTCGAGCAGGTCGCCCTGCACGGCAGTCACGCCGGCAGGCAGGTCGCCGGCCTTGGCCACATCGCGCACCAGTGCACGTACGTTGGCACCGCGCCGGGCGAGTTGCTGCACCACCTGGCTGCCCACGGTGCCGGTGGCGCCCGTGACGAGGATGGCGGGGGAGGAAGAAGAAGCGTTGGAGGCAGAGGAAGCGGTAGAAGCAGAAACGGTGGTCATGGAATTTCTCCGGGTTGGGTGGTTGACAGCCCGAACTTTAGAGATCCCATCCATGATCCGATAGCCGTTATAGTTGGACGCACTGTCTCAACAGCGGAACACTGCGCCATGGACCTGCACGCCCTTGCCGACTTCAACCTCGTCGCCCGCCACGGCGGCTTTGGGCGCGCCGCGCGCGAGTCGGGGCGGCCCAAGGCCACGCTGTCGCGCCGCGTGGCCGAGCTGGAAGCCGCGCTGGGCCTGCGCCTGCTGGAGCGCGGCGCGCGCGCCGTGAAGCTCACCGAAGAAGGCCGCGCCCTGCACGAGCGCACCGGCGCGCTGCTCACCGAGATCGACGAGGCTGCCGCCGCCATCGCCTCGGGCGGGGAGCAGCCGCGAGGGCGCCTGCGCATCAGCGCGCCGCTGCTGTTTTCGCAAACTGCCATGGGCCGGCTGGCGGCCGACTTTGCGCTGCGCTACCCCACGGTGCGGCTGGAGGTGACCACCGAGGACCGCAGCGTGGACATGGTAGAGGAGGGCTATGACCTGGTGATCCGCGTCAACCCGGCCCCTGATGCCAGCCTGGTCGGCCGCGTGCTGCTGCGCGACCGCCTGGTGGTGGTGGCGCCGCCCGGCCTGGCACGGCCGCGCAAGGGCGGCAGCGCGGTTGCCGTACCCGCCGTGGTGCGCGGCACGGGGGCGCTGCAAGCCGCCCCATGGGCAATGGCAGTGCCCGCAAAAGCCAGAAGCAAGGCCCCTGCGACCACCCAGACCCTCGCCATCGATCCCGTGCTCAGCCTCGCCTCCCTCATCATGGTGCGCGACGCCGTGCGCCGCGGCGTGGGGGTGGCGCGCCTGCCCATCTCCCTGGTCGGCCACGACATCGCGGCCGGTACCCTGGTGCACTGGGGCGATGTGCCCGGGCCCGCCATCGAGCTGTGGGCGCTGTACCCCTCGCGCCGGCTGCTCAGTGCGCGGGTGTCGGCATTTCTGGAACACCTGAAGGCGGCGTTTTCGAAGGGGGCGCCGGAGGAGTTGGCGGTGTATGTGGGGGCATGACGCAGGGCCAACGATCCGTACTATACGGGGCTACGGGCGGTGCAAGCCCGTGGCGCTCTGCCAGAAGTGGCAAGCTTGAATGGGCACCATGCAGGCTGGGCCTGTCTCGAATTCCAGGCGCAGCTGCCGCCCATCGGTTGCCGTGACCGTCGCCAAGCCTGTGGCCGGAGTGGTCCCTGCTGCCGCTGACCCAAAGTCATGGGCAGTACCTTTGGGGCCATGGCCGAAGGTGGCTGTGATGCTGTCGCTGCGTGGGTCCAGTGTGCGCTGCTGGCCCGCATGCAGGCTGGTGATGCGGCGCGTGGTGACAAGCCACCAGCTGCTGTCGCCCATGAAGCCGCAGGCAATGGGCAGTTCGCCAGCAGGCAATGTGAGCCGGTGCGCGATGCCCGGGTGGAGCTCACCGATGAACGTGTGCTTCCATTCCTGCGAGCCACGCGAGCGGCGACGAATGCGGGCCAAGGCAAGGCCTTGGACATCGTGGTCGATGGCGTGGTCCGATAGCAAGATGGGCTCCTGAAATGGCCGGGTGTACTCTACCGTGCAGCAGCACTGCAGTTTCCGGGACGCAACAGGGCCGTCCAACAAGGTGGGTTGGGCCCATGTTCCATGGCAGGTCAGTTGCCCGATGAGCGCCTTGCAATGAATCGCTGCAAGTTGCGTTGCTCGATGCCTTCCTCACCGAGGCTGTCCAGGTCCTGGAAGAACTCGCGATAGAGGCCGGGCAATGCGGCCAAAGCCGCCTCGTTGGAGCCAAGCAGATCGCAAAGGACTTGCGTCCAGGGCTGCGCTTGGTGGCGCACCATGTAATGGCCCTCGAGCCAGCGGCACCATGTTTGAGTGAGGTATTCACCATCGACGTTGCCTGTCAGTCCGTCATACATTCCGTCCAGATAGATTGCGACATCACGAAGGCTTTCCGTTCCCACGTACATGCCTGGGCGTTTGCAAATCGTATCGACCCGTGCAAGGAATATGTCTTTGTTGCTCAAGTCCATTGGGGTAGTTGGTGCAGGGTTGTGCGTTCGGCGAGTGGATGGGTGGGCGGTGTGGCATGCCTGGGAACCGCCCCAGTGCTGGTCCGCAAGCCGCCAGGCCTCGCAGCGCATCCGGATTGAGCAACCCCGAGACTCGCCCACCGGTACTGCATGCAGCGTGCGTGCTGGTACAGGCTAAAGTACCTCAAGTTTCACCAAACACACCATGGGAATTACCATTCACTACGCTGGTCGGGCGAAGTCCGAGGACAGCATCGCTGACGCTTTTCAAGACTGTCTCCTTTTCGCGCATCGGTTCGGCTGGGAAACGCCGGAAACACCGCCGGAACTGCTCAGGAGAGACGGCCTGGCGCTCCTCCCTCACCCCGACTGCGAGCCACTGCACATCCGGTTCTCGGAGACGAGGCGATTCTCAGAGTTCTGTAAAACGCAGTTTGCCGGACCTGTTGTGCATCGGCAGGTTCTAGCGTTGTTTCAGATGCTGTCTGGACACCTGTCCCGGCTTGTCGTCCTGGACGAAGCGGAAGGCTTTGACGACGATGGTGAGCCTGTTCCGCTGGAAGAGACGTTTGCCAGATCGCTCAGGTTCATCGAAGACGGTCTCGCCGAATTTCCCGGCGCACAGATGAAGGTGCGGCTGCCCAGCGGGCGCATAGCGGATCTTTTCGGATGAGCTTGGTGTACCCATCGAGAGGTCTTGCCCTTGATGGTGTCCATGGGCGCAGAGATGGCCCTGGGCCTGGGACTGCCTGAGTGGCTGTCCGATTGGAGCGATGCGCCCGCTGGACAACATGTCCAGCCAGCCGCCCACAGGCTCCCTATGATCGGATGAAACATCCTGACCACAGCCCCCAGCCCCCATGGCCATCGCACAATCCAAATCCAAATCCAAATGGACCGACCGCCTCTCTTCCCCCATCAGCGTGCTCAACCACGCCGAGAACCTGCGCCTGGACCGGTTCACCAGTGAGGACCTGGACCAGATCGCCGGCTGCGACGATGTCATGGATCTCACGCTGCGCAGCAGCAAGATGGCCGAACCCGTGGACCTGGCGCGCATTGCCCACATCACCGGCCTGCGCTACCTGAAGCTGGACCGCCTGAACTTCACCAACCTCAAGGCCTTGCGTGCGTTGCCCCACCTGCGGCATATCTCGATCGATGGTTGTGCGTGCGCCGACTTCGAGGACCTGAACGCCTTTGGGGCGCTGGAATCGCTGTTCTTCTTCAATTGCAAGCTCACGGCGTTCCCGGCCGGGCTGGACCTGCCGCGCCTAGAGCACCTGGACCTGTCGGGCAACGGCATCACCGACCTGTCTTTCGTTCAGAGCTATCCCCGCCTGGCCCGGCTGGGTCTGCGGGGCAACAAGGTCCGCGACCTGACTCCGCTGACCGCGTGCCCCTGGGTGGTGGACCTGGAAGTGCAGGACAACCCGATTGCCAGCCTGGTGCCGCTGGCGGGCCGCAAGTTCACCCGCTTCTACGCCGATGCCCCGCTGCGCGAGGAACAGCAGGCGTTGCAACTGCTGCTGCCCGAGGATCCCTATGTGAACAGCGCCGAGCGCACCGAGGAATGGCGCGTGGCCGACCTGATGAAGGCCAAGGATTGGCCGGCGCTCTACGCCATCACCGACCTGGCGCTGCTGGGCGAGGCTTTCTCCACCCTGGTGCACGGCCACTTCGACGAAGAGACCCTGCGCGGCGTGCTCGCCCACCCGGCCGAAGGCACCTTCCACGCCATGGTGGCCAAGGGCCTGCGCGCGCACTACTCGGTGGAGGCGGCCTTGCTGGTGGACGTGCTCAGCAGTTTTGGCGAGCGCACCATTGCGCCGCTGACCGAGTGCTTCTACAAGGCGCTGGCGGCGCACCCCGAGCACGACGACTTTGCCAAAGGCAAGCTGGAGATCGAGCACGCCATGGTGATGCGCGTGCTGCTGCAGGTGGCCGGCCCGGCATACACCGACCTGTTCCTCGCCTTCTTCAATGTGCGCGAAGGCTTTTCCGAAGCGCATCTGCACCACTACAAGAAGCTGCTCGATGTGGTGGGCAAGACCGGGGCTCCACAGCTGGTGGAGCCGGTCATGGACCTGCTGCGCCTGGAGCCGCGCATCATCGGCGGCGATGCCGCGTTCATGAAAAAGATCTTCAAGGCCATCGGCCAACTGGGTAGCAAGGCCGATGCCGCGGTCCTGGCCAGCCGTTTCAACGCGGCTGAAGAAGCGCGGGCCGATGTGCTGGAGGCGTACGAGGCCACGGTTGCGCGGCTTGCCAAGAAGAAGGCGTGATAGCCGCTGGCCGCGAGGTCCGAAAGACGAGGCAGCAGTCAACGATGGGAGGGAGCCTGTGATGATGGGATCGGTGAGAAACGGCGGCGCGCTCAAGCTGCTGTGCGGCGGGCTGCTGGCCGGCCTGTGCGGCGTGCTGGTGCATTGGGTGCATGTGCACTGGCACCAGGTACCCGTTGGTGGGGGCCTGGTGGCGGTGGGGCTGCCGGGGGCGTTCGCGCTCACGGGCTTTCTGGAGCTGCTGACGGGGCATCCCTTCCTGTCGCTGGCCAGCAAGTGGGATGACCTGGCGGGCTGGCAGCGCGGCATCTTGGGCACGCTGGTGGCCGCGCTGGCCTTCGGGGTGGCGCTCTGCGCGCTGGTGCTGTTCGGCTAGGCACCAGTCAGTCTTGGCTGTGGCGGGCAGACCTTGGTCCCCGACAGAACGGCGGGCTCAGCCCGGCAGCCCCCGCCCATGCTCGGCCAGCCACTGTGCCCAGTCCAGCCAGCGCTCATCGGGGTAGGACTCGGGGTGCGTCTCGTGCCAGATCGCAGCTGCCCGTCCGTCACAAACCCGGATCAACCAGATCTCCTGGCTGCGCTGGTTGCAGCCGAAGGGGAAGTAGGTGTTGAACAGCTCCTCGGGTTCCTCGAAGTGGTATTGGTAGGCTTCTTCGATCTCCAACGGGTGGTAGACCTGCACATCGCCATGTTCGCCGGCTCCGGTGTGGGTGAGCAACTCGCGATAGGGCGCGGGGATGGGGTGCTGCAGCCGGGCTTCCAGTGCATCGAGTTCAAGCGGGGTCAAGGGTTTCATGGGGCTCCTGGGTCCAGGCCGGTGGCAGGTGCGCCCATCACGGTTCCAGGTCCACGTAATCGCACTCGAGCCCGTCGGCTGCAAGGCGGCAGTGGTAGCTGCCCTCGTCCCCCACGGCCTGCCCGTGCGCGTCGGCCAGGCCCATGGCGGCGAGCAGGCCCAGAACCCGTTCGAGAAAGGGCTCGCCACTGCCGTAGCCGTTCCAGCGCAGGGCAATGCCCTCCACGCCGGGCGTGCACGACTGCAGCGATCGGAACAGGTTGGAATGCTTGTCGAGGATGGCGGACAGCCGCTGCTCGGCATCCTGGCCAAAGGCTTCGAACGCCATCTCGATCTTGTAGGGTGCGGCGCGTGCCGTCACCAGGGCGAATGTCTTTTCGGTGAGGGCGCGGTCTGCGCTGCCCCAGAGGGCCTGTGCGGCAACGAGGTATTCGGTGGACATGGTGGGGTGGGTGGCGGGTTCAGCTTGGGGTGGAATCGGTCTGGGGTTCGGTGCTTGTTGCGGCGGCCTTGGCGGCTGCCCTGGCCTTGGCCCGGTTGTGGGCCTCGCGCGTGCTCCAGAGCGTCCATGCCTGGCGCAGGATCTGCGGTGCGTCGATAGGCTGTTTCTCCATGGTGTTCTCTCCCTTTCTCCTGCCCATTCCCGCGCACGGATTCTAGGGAGCGATCGGGCGGGCCACTGGACAAGTTGTCCAGCATGCCCGCCATGCTGTTCCAATGCAGCCATGAGCACTTGCCTGCCGACTTTCACCCCCACCCGGGTCCGCCCGGCCCGGCCCGCCGATGTGGGTGCCATGTTCCACACCAGAACCTGTTCAAGATCTTTTTGGAGCCGCGCAAGTCCCTTTTCGGGATGGGATGCAAGGCGCGGTGCGCAGTTGATAGCTCAGCTATCAACAAGCGCCGCAACGCCGCAGACCGCCCGAAAAGGCACTTGCCCGAAGGGTTGGAGTGAAATCGGGCGATTGGATGCCCCGGCTGCTTGCATGGGCGCGAGCCCATGCGGCGCACCCGAAGCATCCACTCATCCCGATTGCACTCCAACGCGGCTGCAAAAAGATCTTGAACAGGTTCTCAGAACCCCGGTGACGGAGAACGCCTTGGCGCTGGACCAGCTCGCGCAGTTGGGCATCACCCCCGAAGCCGTCACGCTGATCGTGCAAAGCACGCCGACCTGCGCCTGGGTGGCCGAGGCGGGTGGTGGTGAGGTCGTGGGCTTTTCCATGGTGGACTTGCAGCAGGCCTGCCTGTTCGCCGCCTTCGTGCTGCCCGGTTGCGGGGCCCGGGGCCTGGGGCGGCAACTGGTCGCCGCGTGTGAGGCGGCCCTGTTCGCACAGCACCCCGTGGCCTGGCTGGAGACGGCCCGGCACAGCCGCGCTGCGGGCTTTTACCGCCACCTGGGCTGGGGCCACGAGACGGATGTCGGCGGTGGTGACATCCGGCTGGAGAAGCGGCGCCCCTCCTGACGGAGCGCGCTGACCATCATGGGCCTGCGTGGGGCGCTTGATGACCATCCCGCGGCGCTGGCTGCAGGCCCAGGTACTCCACTGCCAGGTCCGTAGCCTGGTGCGCGTGCTGCGCCTGTGCGCCCACCTCGTGGAGTATTTCCAGCGTCTGCGGCTGGTGGCTGAGCAACTGCCAGTGGCCGGGGGCCGGGTCGGATGGGGCAGCGCCATCGCTGTCGCTGCACCGCTGCAGCGCCGCCAGCAGCACGGCGCGTGGGGGCTTGTGCACCGCAAAGCCTTCGTTGGCCATGGCCGCAGTCCGTATGCCAAGCGCATCGCACAGGCGCTGCTTGGCGGGCATCTCCTGCACGGCCAGGCGGCGGGCCTCGTCGATCAGGGGCAGGGTGGCGGCGTCCACCAACTGGCCTGCACGCACGAAGGCGGGGTGGCGCGCGTCCCAGGCCTCGGGCGGGCAGGCCTTGGATTCGGTACCCAGGGGCTCGAAGGGGTTGATCGACGCCGGGTAGATGCGGCACACGCGCGGCCGCTCGGCGTAGATGCCGCAGCGGTTGTCGCCCTGCAGGTGCGGGCAGCGCCCCGGAAAGGACGCGGCCAGTACCACCCCCACGCGCACCGGCAGCGCCCCGCTGGCCGCGGCAAAGCTGCGCTGGCGCCGGTACTGCGCCGGCGCATCGCCTGGCGCAGGCTCGGCGGGCCAGGCAATGGCGTCGCACAGCAGGTGCACATCGCCGCCCCGGTCCAGCCAGGCGATGGCCTCATACACCGACAGCGGCACCCGGTGGTTCTGGCAGCAGCGGCCGCACTCGGTGCAGGCAAAGTTCAGTTGCACGGGCAGGCCCGCTCGGCTAACCGGTGACCATGCCGCCCGCATCCAGCGCGGGCGGGCGCAGCAGGTCGGCATCGATGCCCATCACCTGGCTGGCCTTTTCCACCGCGCGCCACAGCGCAGAGGGCATCTGCAGTATTTCCTCGGGCGTGGCCGAGCGGTCGATCCAGGCACTGATCTCGGTGTGCTGGGCGGGGGTGAGCAGGTCCAGGCTCAGCATTTCGTCGATGGTTTTCATGGGGGCTTGGGCAATCAAAGGATCTTCAGTGGATGGGCTCCATACCGCAGGGTACCAGTTTGCCGGAGGTGCGGTGCCGGTGCCGGCCAGTGGCCGTCGCGGCGCGGCATGCCACCGGGAAACCCTGTTACGCATGGCTACTGACACCAATTGTCCTTTTGCGCTGGATCGGCTGCGTCGCAAGAGAGGGAGATGTCGTTCAAGAAAAAAGCCCTCTGGGACGCAAGCCTCTTCCAGGAGACCTTGGCCTTGAAGTCCCTGAAGTCATTCAGCCCCGTCGTTGTCTTCTTTTTGCCCGTCAAATAATTGGTGCTGTACTCGGATCTTTCGCCAGTGCTGCGGGAAGACTCATCGCGGTCATAACCAACCAACTGGAACCGAGTGCCCTGAGCGCGGAAAGTGAACTTTTCGTTCACCACGCCATAGCTGCCGCAGCTTCGCCAATCTTGCAATTCGATGACGAGATTGCCTCTCGCAATCGACACACCACCGTTCTCGAGTGGATCCGCCAAGCAATCCATGCCTTCAGCATTCTCGCTGGGGAGCAGATCATCCCTGCGCAGGACTTCTTTCAGCCCACTGGATGACCGCAGGAGAATGGTGAGACGGCGTGGATTCAAATTGAGGATGTCCGGTCCAAGAGACCCCTCGGGCTTCTTCTTGAAATTGGCGGGATCGGTTGCTTCAGTGACAAGCACCACATCGTCCATTTCGTCACCGTTCAGGTCTCCTGCGTTGTGGGTGATGACCTTCCAACCATTGGGTATCCACTGGCCAAGGGCGTCAGGGGGCGCTGCGAAAGACGGTGCGGCCAGGAAGGCCAGCAGCAGAAGATGCAGGGATCTCAACATGGGAGTACCTCTATGGGTCTACGGCAGGTCATTCCAGATGAATCGCCCCGGGCTCTGTGGAGGCTGTTGGGTTCAAGTCAGGCCGCCACCTCAGTGGCCAGTCGTGGCAGCGCCGCGGCCCGAGTTGGGTGCCTGAGGCTTTGGCCCCTCGTATCAGCGCGGCATGACACGCGGCACGGAGTAGCGCAGTGCAGAGCAACCGCCTTCCTCAACCTAAGGCCTGGCCCGCCAGCACCAGTGCGATCACAACATAGAACACCAGCCCGACCAGCATCTGCCCCGTGGGCGTGACCAGGCGGCGGTTATCGTGGGTGTACCACAGGGCGCCCGATGCACCGTGCATGCGGTGGTCTTTGCTGCCCAGGTCCTGGCACTCCAGACGGCCGAGCGTTGCCGCGCGCAACACCACCTGGCCGGTGAGGGCGAGCAGAAATTCATACACCATGTCGTTGCGGGCCTTCTCGTGTGCTGCCGATGGTTGTCATCGTAGCGGATGCGGCGGCCAAGAGGGGTGGGCACCGGGATGGCGGGCGCTGCCCCCTACGCCACCAGCACCTTGCGGTACGCGCAGTTGCGCCGGTCCACCCCAAAGCCGCAGTCCTCGTACACGCGGTTGGCGCCGCTGGCGTTCTGGCTGTCCACACCCAGGCCCGACTCGGTCATGCCGGCGGCGGCCTGGGCGCGCAGGCTGTGCGAGATCAGCGCGCGGGCCAGGCCGCGGCGGCGCCAGGGCTCGCCCACGCTGATGAACTCGGTCCAGCCGCGCTGGCGGCCGTTGCCCTGGTTCCAGGCGGCATCGATGTAGGTGCGCACCTGGCCGGCCACCTGGTGCGATTGCCTGTCCCAGGCCACCTGCCACAGGTGGGGCTGGAAGATGGGGCGCGCGCGGTCTCTCCCTGGGTGACGAAGGCATGGTGGGCATGCCGCGGGGCCCTGTGGTGCTCTGCGGCAGCCTGGGTGCGCTGGCGCTCTTCCAGCCAGGCATGCAGCGCAGCGCCGATGCCCTAAGAGCCTGTTTACGATCTTTTCAAGGCCGCGTTGGGGCGCAATCGGGATGAGTGGATGCTTCGGGTGCGCCGCATGGGCTCGTGCCCATGCAAGCAGCCGGGGCGTCCAATCGCCCGATTTCGCCCCAACCCTTCGGGCAAGAGCCTTGCCGGGCGGTCTGCGGCGTTGCGGCGCTTGTTGATAGCCGGGCTATCAACTGCACACCGCGCCTTGCATCCCATCCCGGCAAGGTGCTTGCGCGGCCCTGAAAAGATCGTAAACAGGCTCTTTTCGCCACTGGGGTGCGACCACAGCGAACTGCGAGTACAGCTGCAGCCCGTCGGCCTGGGCCCAGGGCCAGGAGCGCACATAGCCCGCAATCTCGCTGCCGGTATCGGTGATCCACACATCGCGCTCGGGTACGCAACTGGTGAAGCTGGCATAGTCCCGCGCCACGTCTTCCACCGTGCGGAAGAAGCCCGTACCGTCGGCCGCAAAGCTGGCGTTGGCGCAGGCCACCATGGCCTCGAAGTCCTCGGGACCGGCAAAGGGGCGCAAGGTGATGGGTGCGAGCGGGGTGTCAAAGTGCATCGGTGGATTGTCTTCAGAACGCCCAGGCGCCCAGCTGGTAGTAGTCAAAGCCGCTGCTGCGCCCGCCCAGGCACTGGGCCAGGAAGTCCTCGGTCTTGCGGTACATGGTGAGGTTGTTGGGCCAGCGCTGGTTGCCGTGGCCGTCGCCCTGGAAGGTGACGTACTGCACCGGGCGGCCGGCCTGGCGCAGGGCCTGCACCATGCGTTCGGACTGCTCCAGCGTCACGCGCACATCGTTCACGCCGTGCATGATGAGCAGGGGGCGTGTCTCGGGCCCCACCTTGAACAGCGGCGACTTGGCGTCCATGGTGCGGCGGTCTTCGGGCCGGGCCGGGTCACCCACATAGCGGTGCCAGCCGGCAATGCCCATCTCCCAGTAGGGCGGAGCTTTTTCCAGCAGCAGGGCCAGGCTGGACATGCCCACCACGTCGATGGCGCAGGCAAACACCTCGGGCGTGAAGGTGGCGCCCACCAGGGCCGCGTAGCCGCCGTAGCTGGCGCCCTGGATGGCCACGCGCGCGGGGTCGGCAATGCCTTGCTGCAAGGCCCAGCGCACGCCGTCGACCAGGTCGTCGTGCATGCGGCCGGCAAACTCGCCGATGGCCTTTTCCATGAAGGCGCGGCCGTAACCGCTGGAGCCGCGGTAGTTGATCTGCAGCACCGCGTAGCCGCGGTTGGCCAGGAACTGCTGCATCGAGCGGCTGGTGGGCCCCACCGTCCAGCGGTCGCGCGCCCAGGGGCCGCCATGCACCAGCAGCACCAGGGGCAGGTTTCGTGGCTCCACCCCTTCGGGCAGGGTCAGGTAGCCGTGCAGCGGCAGGCCGTCGCGCGCGGTCAGGGCGATGGGGCGGCTGCGGGCCAGGGTGCCGCGCACCAGGCTCAGGCCGGATTCGCCCAGCAGCTCGGGCGGGCCATCGGCCGGCAGCAGGTAGCTGCGCTGGCCGCGGTCGGTGGCGACCACGGCGGTCAGGGTGCGCTCGCTGTCGTCCATGCTGGTGATGGAGACCTCGGCCGGCTCGCTGCCGGCCAGCGCGTCCAGCCGCTCGCGCAGCCGGGCGTCGAACACCTCGCGGCGCGGGTAGTCGGGCAGGGAATAGGCCACCAGCGGCTGCTGCGTGCGCGGGCTGATGAGGGCGTGGTCCAGGTCCACGTCGTCGCTGGCGTGCACCACGGTCTCGGCGCCGTCGGCCAGGCGCAGGCGCACCAGGGCCTTCTTGTCACGCCCGCGTGCGGACAGGGCCCACATGTGCTCGCCATCGTCTTCGGCGGCGTCCAGCAGGCGCACGGCGTCGAAACGGTTCCACTGCATGCCGTCGCGCCAGCCGCCGGGTGCGGCTGCATCGGGGCGCTGCAGCGTGACCTGGTCGCCGGCCAGGGTGGCGCGCGCGCGCAGCCGGCCCTGGCGGTCCACGACCCAGTGGCTCACATTGCCGGGGTTGGTTGCCACCACGGTGTGCGTGCCGGTGCGCGGGTCCACGCGGTACAGGTCAAAGACTTTGCGGTCGCGCCGGTTGCTGGTCACCATCAACTCGGGGCTGCCCTGCACGGTCTGCACCAGGGCGCTGAGCGTCTTGCCAAAGGGCGTCAGGTCCACCCAGCCTGCGTCGGCGCGGTCCACCGCCAGGGCGTGGAGGTGGGTGTTCTCGTCGCCGGTGGCGTCCACCGTGGCGACCAGGTAGCGGCTATCGGCCGACCAGCGCAGGCTGCGCGCACGGATGGGGTGGGCGCGCGCATCGGCGTGTCCCATCGTCCGTACCCAGACGGCGGGCTGCAGGCCCGACACGCCCATCCACGCCAGGCGCGTGCCGTCGGGCGAGATGCGGTAGTTGCCCGTGCCCTCCAGGCTGGTGACGAAGTCGCGCACCGGGATCAGCGCGGGCAACTGCGCACCGGCTGCCGCCAGCGAGGGATGCGTGGGCCCGGTGGCGCAGCCGGCCAGGGCCAGCAGGCCCGTCGCCACCGCCACGGCCAGCGCCAGGCGGGCGGGCCCGCGTGGTCGGGGTGTGGCGGTCAGCGTGCCATGGCCTCGGGGTGGTGCGGAATGGTCGTGGTGGTGGTCGGGATGCATGCGGCCATTGTGCAAACACCTTGCTTAACGCCAGCCAAAGGCACGCACCCTGCAGATGCCGGGGCCGGCCCGCCCGCGCCACAAT
Source organism: Acidovorax sp. FW305-C-20-28 (assembly GCF_058783375.1). Lineage (NCBI taxonomy): Bacteria > Pseudomonadati > Pseudomonadota > Betaproteobacteria > Burkholderiales > Comamonadaceae > Acidovorax > Acidovorax sp. FW305-C-20-28. Next base: position 23,406 of record NZ_JBYSYM010000038.1, read on the forward strand.
AGGCGCCACCATGCACATCCTGCTGATCGAAGACGACCTGGACCTGGGCCGCGCCCTGCAGTCCGCGCTGAAGGTGGAGGGCCTGACCAGCGAGTGGCTGCGCCGCGCCGTGGACGCGCCCCTGGCGGTGGACCCGACCACGGTGGACTGCGTGCTGCTGGACCTGACCCTGCCCGACGGCAGCGGCTTTGACCTGCTCGCGCGCTGGCGCGCGCAGGGCGAGCAGGTGCCCATCATCGTCATCACCGCGCGCTCGGCGGTCGAAGACCGGCTGGCCGGGCTTGACGGCGGGGCCGACGACTTCGTCGTGAAGCCCTTTGCCACGGCCGAGCTGATGTCGCGCATCCGCGCCGTGCTGCGCCGCAGTGCCCGCCAGGCCAGCGAGCGCTGGGCCCTGGGCGACCTGGTGATCGAGCCCCGGCGCCACCAGGCCCAGCGCGGCGGCCAGGCGCTGGATTTGTCGCCGCGCGAGTTCCAGCTCTTGCTGGAGCTGGCGCGCGAGCCTGGCGCCGTGGTGCCCAAGGGCGTGCTCGCGCAGCGCCTGGACCCGCTGGGCGAGCCGGTGGACTTTGGCGCCATCGAGGTGCATGTCTCCAACCTGCGCCGCAAGATCGGTGCCGAAGCCATCCGCACCGTGCGCGGCGTGGGCTACCTGCTTCAGCCATGAGCGCCGTGACCGATACGCTGCCACCCAGGCCCCAGGGGCGCTTGCGCGCCCTGTGGCGGCGGCTGGCCGAGCCCACGCTGGTGCGCCGCAGCGTGGCCTCGGTCATGGTGGCCTTCGTGCTGGTGTGGGCCGTGCTGCTGGGCTACAACTACTACAAGTACAAGCAGGCCATTACCTACGACCCGGGCATGCTCAAGTACGGGGACGCCGTGCTGGAGTCGCTGGCCGGCATGGCGGACCCCGCGCATGCGGCGGCGGCCCTGGCCGCCACCGACCACTGGACCAATGTGCGCCGCCGCCAGATCGGCCTGCTGCCCGGCGTGCTGCTGCACGAACTGCACGACCGCGCCTCGGGCCAACCGGTCTATGCCGCCAGCGGCCTGCAGGGCATGGACCTGCCACCGCCGCCCGCTGCGGGCCCGGGTTCCGGGCTGGTCGAAGCGAGCGTGCAGGGCCGGCCCTACCGCATCTACACCGGGCGCAGCGAGCGCTGGGTGCTGCGCATCCTGGAGCCCAAGCGCGCCGACGCCGACTACCTGCACTACAACGGCCGCTACCTGGTGCCCTACCTGCTGCTGGCCGCGCCCTTTGTGCTGCTGCCCGTGTGGCTGTCGGTGCGCAACGGCCTGCGGCCCCTGCAGCAGCTGGCGCAGCGCATCGCCCAGCGCGGCAGCGACGAGCTGCAGCCCGTGGGCTTCAACGCCCGGCACCGCGAGCTGCAGCCGCTGGAGCAGTCGCTGGACAGCCTGCTCGCCCAACTGCGCGCCAAGGTCGAGCGCGAGCGCGCCTTCGTGCAGGATGCCGCGCACGAGATCCGCACCCCGCTGGCGGTCATCACCGCCCAGGCCCATGTGATGGCCCGCTCACCCAACGCGCACGAGCGCACCGAGGCCCAGGCCCATCTGGAAGATGCCATCGCCCGCACCTCGCACCTGGCCCAGCAGCTGCTGGACCTGGCCGCGCTGGACGAGGCCCAGCGCCCCGCGCCGCGCGAGCTTGACGTGGCGCAGTGGCTGCGCGCCGCACTGGCCCAGGCTGCGCCCCAGGCCATGGCGCGGCACATCGAACTCTCCCTCGACGCCCCCGACAGCCTGCCCGCGCGGCTCGATCTGCCCGCGCTGGAGTCCATCGCCCACAACCTCATCGACAACGCGCTGCGCTATGCGCACGAAGGCGGCAACGTGGCCCTCACGCTCGCGCAGCAGGGCGGCCATCTGCACCTGGCCGTGCAGGACGACGGCCCCGGCATCGCCGCCAGCGAGCACCAGCGCATCTTCGAGCGCTTCTACCGCGGCCTGGGTCATGCCGCCAACGGCTCCGGCCTGGGCCTGGCCATCGTGCGCCAGGCCGCGCTGCGCATGGGTGGCCAGGTGCGCGTGGGGGAGGGGCTGGGCGGCAAGGGGGTGGGCTTCTTCGTGCGGGTGCCGCTACCGGGGGCGGGAGGCTGAGGCCGGCGCCTTGCCCTGCAGGTGCTGCGCGGCGCGCTCCTGCAGCCGCTGCTGCTCGCGTGCCAGCACCTTGCTCACCTGGCGCAACTGGGCAATCTGCGCATCCACGGCGGCGCGCTTTTGCGCCATCAGCAGGGCACCCTGGGCGCAGTCGATGCTTTTGGCGCGCATGGCCGCAAGCACCTCGCCGATCTCCTTGAGCGAGAAGCCCAGCGACTGCAACTGCTGGAGCAGGGTGGCGTCGCGCACGGCCGACTCGGGGTAGTCGCGGTAGTTGTTGGCGCCGCGGCGCACACCGGTCAGCAGGCCCTCGCGCTCGTAGAAGCGCAGCGCATGGCGGCCCAGGCCGGTGCGGCTTTCCAGTTCGGCAATGCGCATGAGGAAACATTCCTTGACTGTAGAGTGCACTCTACACAATAGCATGGCCTCTTTTGAGAGGGGAGAGCCCATGCATTTGTTGGTTGAAACAATGGTGCACATCGAGCGGCCGGTGCCGGAAGTGTTTGCCTACGTGTCCGACATGGAGCGGTTCGCAGAGTGGTTTCCTGGCGTCGTGGCCATGGCGGGGGCCGACGCGCTCGCCCCGGGCCAGCCTGGCAAGCAGTACCTGGAGACCGTGCGCCTGCCATGGCGCGGGCACCGGCAGATCCGCCTGCAGGTGAAGGAGTCGCGCTCGCCCCATTTCTTTGCCACCGAGGGGCGGCTGCTGCCGCTGCTCCCGCGCATGGAGATTACCCTGGCGGAGGCGGCCCCGGGCTCGTGCGAGCTGACCTGGCGCATGTTCAGCCGCAGCGCCAGCCCGGCCGTGCGCTACCTGCTGCTGCCGATGGCACGGCGCGTGATGGCCGCCCGCGCTGGCGCAGGCATGCAAGCGCTGAAGCGGCGGCTGGAGGCGGGCGCGGCGGCACCCGTGCGGTCAGCGGGGTGACGGGGGGTCACCCGTTCGGGGGGTGGAGCGCGACCCCCTTCGGCCCAGTGGGCGGGATACATTAGGCGGGCCTCTACCGGGGCAACCTGTGTCGAATTTTCCACCGAGAAAGACCCATGCACCACCATCGCCTTTTCCACTTCGCCGTCGCGGCCCTCGTCTGCGGTTCTGTGCCCGCAGCCTTTGCCCAGGAAAGCCGGCAGGAGCTGGTGCAGAAGATCGCCGCAGCGCAAGGGGTCCAGGACCAATTCGAGCAGCAGCTGGCAGACCAGCGCGAGTCTTTGAAGGGCTATGGCGCCAAGCTGCTGGGTGACATCGTGGGCCAAAGCGGTGGCGAGGCGAGTGAGGCGCAAAAGGCCGCGTTCGACCGCTTTCTGATCCGCTGCACGCAGATGTTTTCAGCCCGGGAGTTGGCCGCGAAGTGGGTGGCCAGCTATGGTGCCGATCTGTCGGTCAGTGACCTGCGCGAGATCCTGAAGCACTACGAGTCGCCCATCGGCAAGAAAGAGGTTGCGGCCAACAAGGCCGCCATGTCGGCCTTCTCGGCGTGGATGAACAATGAAGGTCAGGCCCGCACGACCGCACTGCTCGCCGGGCTGATGAAAGACCTGCAGCAACCGGCCCCGGCAAAGCGCTGAACCGACGTCCTTGTGCTTCCGGGCCGGTGCGATCACCTGCCGGGGCACAATCGCTTGACTTCGCGGAGATGGTGCTTGCGGTGGGCGTTCCCACGTCAACGCGCTGCGTTGCCATCAGCCACCGGCCTGCTGCGCCCCGCAGCCTGCAGCACCTGTGCCATGTAGCCATCCAGGTCGGCCTGCCAAAGCGCCGGGTGGTTGTGGATGCCGTGCCCATCCTGCCCGGTCGGCAGCGCGTAGCCCACGAAGCGGCCCTGGCCGCCCGCTGCGCGGAAGGCGTCGAAGCTGGCGCGGCTGTGCTCCAGCAGGTAGTAGGCATCGTGCTCGCCGTACAGCCACAGCGTGGGCCGGGCGAAGGCCGCGCCGCGCGTGAAGCCGTTGCGGTTGACGGCCACGGCGGCCTCCCTGCAGGCATCGCCGAGCCAGCCGCCCACGAAATTGACCACACCCAGGAACATGCCGGGCCGGGTGCCCGCATAGGCCACCGACAGAATGCCGCCGCGCGAGACCCCGCCGATCAGAAGGCGCGCCTTGTCCACATCGGGGCGCTGCTGCAGGTGGGCCATCACCACATCGAGGTCGGCAATGGCACGGTCCAAGCCCGGGAGCGAGAGGGCGGGCTCGCAGGAGTAGCCGGCCGAGCGGGTGGCGCCAAAGCCTTCGTCGTACAGCCCGTCGGACTTGCCGCGCCCGCGCCGCTGGGGAAAGACCACCTGCCAGCCCTTGGCCGTGAAGTACTCGGCCACCTCGGGGCTCGTCCAGGTGAAACCGAACCACTCGGGTCGGTTGCCCGCGCCCGTGGAGCCGTGGTTGAACACCACCGTGGGCAGCGGGCCCCTGGCGCCCAGCGGGCGGTAGACCACCGCCTCCAGCGTCTGGGCGCGGCCATCGTCGCCAACCCAGGGCGTGGGCAGGCGCTCGACGGAGCGGGCATAGCGCGGTGCCAGGGCCTGCTTGCTGAGCACACTGGCCAGCAGCAGACGCGTCTCGGGGCGCCAGGCGGCGATCTCCAGCTCACCGCCGCCTTCGCGAAGGCGCATCACCAGCCGGGCGCCGGTGTGCAGCCGTGCGTGCAGCTCGCTGCCGACAAACGTGGCCTGCGTGCGGTCCGTGATCTGGGGTTGCTGTTCGTTGGCCCCGGCATAGACCACCGTGGCGCCGGTGGTCGTGACCGACTCCACGGCGATGCGGATGTCGCAGGCCCGCGCCGCACAGGCCGCGCCCTGCCACACGCCGCTGAAGCGGGCCTTGGCGGCGGGCAGGGCGGCGTCGGGCGGGGTGACGGCTACATCGGGTGGCAGTGCGGCTGCCACCGCGCTTTCCGTCGGGGCGGGGGAGAGGTGGGGCATGTAGGCCGGCCATGCAGTGGCTGCAGCAGCACTGGCCGGTGCCGGGGGCGCTGCTGTGGGCGCGGCTTGCGGTTGCGCTGTGGCTGCCCCGCACAGCAGAAGCAGCAGGCCGGCGATGCGGGCAGATTCAGGTCGTTGCATCCCGCCATTGTGCAGAGGCTCTCTTAACGCTGGCCAAAGGTGCTTACCTCAGAACATGGACCATCAGCAGCAACAGCAGCGGGCTGGCGCAGAGCAGGGTACCAGCCAGCATCTGGCCAGTGGGCGTCACCACACGCCGGCCATCGTGCCGATACGACAGGGCGCCCGCCGCGCTGTGAATGCGGTGCGCATCGCTGCCCATGGGTTCGCATTTCCATTGGCCCAGGCTGGCGACGCGCAGAAAGAAGCGCCCGATCAGGGTGAGCAGCGCGCTGAGCGCGATGGTGATGATTTCGTCCATGGACAGCGTCCCTCCGTTGGCTGGTGCTGCGGTGGTTTGCGCCGCCTATTTGCCCGGACAGGCTTCCTTGCGCTCGCCGCGCACGTATTTCTCCCAGGTGTCGAGGATCACATGGTTGCGACCTACCCAGGTCTGCACCTTGAGCGTGGCGGTGCTGCCTGCAGCCGCGGGCTGGATGTTGATGATGCCCAGCACGACGTTGGATCGCCCCAGGCCCATTCCCTTGTCCGCGTAGATGTTGCAGGTCATGGAGCCGTCGGCGCCTTCCTGGCCGCAGTCCGGTTTGCCGAGGGTGTTTCCCCAGAACGCCGTGCCCCGGCTGCAATGGCGCATGGTGTCGCGGAAGGCGGCTGAAGCCTCCTTGGCCGGCATGGCCAGCACCACCTCGCGGATGTTGAAGTCCGAATCCTTGAGCTTGTCGGGTGCCGTGGCGCACCCGGCCAGCACTGCTGCCCCAGCCATGGCCCATCCTGCTGCTGCCAGTCGTCGTCGCATGCTGCCGATCCTCCCGTTGTTGTCGAGGCGAATGGTAGCGCAGGGCATCGTCGATGGCGTCCTACGCTGTGGGGGCGCGTCGTGGCATATCATGCAGCATGAAACAAAATGTCAGGGAGACATGGGTTGTGCCGCGCGCGGCATGGGCCACGGCCCTGTTCGTGGTGCTGCGCTGGGCAGCTGCCGTGTGCGAAGGTGCCAGGCCATGACCATCCGGATCGGCGGTCCCCACCAACGGGCGCTGCGCGCCCTGGGCGTGACCTTGCTGGAGCTGCTGATCTCCGTCACGCTGATCGGCCTGCTGACCGCCGTGGCCTTGCCCAGCTACCAGGCCTACATGCAACGTGCCAGGATCGCCGCCGCCAAGAAGGACATCCTGGAGATCAGCGTCAAGCTGGACCGGTACCTGAACTTCACGAACGCGTTTCCGACGAGCCTGGCCGCTCTGCCCGACAACCGGCTCGACCCTTGGGGAAACCCCTACCGCTATCTGTCGATGGAGGGTGCCAAAGTGGGTGACAAGCGCAAGGACAAGTCCCTGCACCCGCTCAACAGCGACTACGATCTGTACAGCATGGGGCCCGATGGCAAGAGCCAGACGCCGCTGACCGCCAAGGCCAGCCGCGACGACATCATCCGCGCCAACAACGGGGGATTCATCGGTGTGGCCGAGGACTACTGACGCATGCGCCTGAGTGCGGCCCAGGCCATCTTGCACAGCCGCGTGGGGCGCCAGTTGCTGGCCACGTTCTTTGTGCTGGTGGCGGTGCCGGTGGGCGCCATGTCGCTGCTGGCCTACCAGCTCACGCAGTACGTGGTGCAGCAATCGGCCGCGCAGCTCAGCGGTGAGCTGGCCAAGGCGGTGGGCATCAACCTCATCGACCGGTTGCGCGCCGCCGAAAGCCTGCTGCATGTGCATGGCCTGCCATCGGGCGATGGCCCCGGGCCGGTGGCGTTGGACACGGGGCTCGAGGCTGTCTTTGCCCGCGTGGACCGGCTTGCCCCGGCAGAGGCCGCGCTGGCGCCCGGCGGGCGCAGCGCCCTGCGCGTGACCGGTGCTGCGCAGCCCGGGGCGGCGCCCGTGGTGGAGCTGATCGTGCCAGTGGAAGGCGCCGCGGTGCGCGGCCGCTTCACCGCCGACTACCTGTGGGAGAACGCCCAGTCGGGCACGCACCGGCTTTGCTTCTCGGGGCCGCAGCTGGCCGCGCCCTTCTGCCAGGGGGTGGAGGTGCAGGACGCCCAGGCCGTGCGCACGCAGCGCGAGATCTTCTTCACGCCGTACTTCGATGCACCGGCCTGGACCCTCATCACCACGCTGCAGCCGGACGTGCGCCGCTACCTGCCCATCGGCGTGGCGGCCCTGGTGGGCAATGTGGCGGGCATCGCGTTCCTGCTGGCGCTGGTGAGCAGTTCGGTGGTGCTGCGCCGGCTGACCCGGCCGCTGGATGCACTTACCTCGGGCACGCGCGCGGTGTTGCGCGGCGATTTCACGCGCCAGGTGCAGATCGGCGGCCAGCGCAGCGAGTTCACCGACCTGGCCGACTCCTTCAACGCCATGACCGAAGAGGTGGGGCGCGACCTGGCGCTGTTCCGCGTGCTCGCGCAGATGGACCAGGCCATCATCGGCCAGCGGCCGTTTGCCGAGGTGGTGCAGATGATGCTGGCGCACCTGCACCGCCTGCCGGCGCAAGACCCGGTGGGCGTGCTGCAGTGGCCTGCGGGCGCACCCGGGCCCCATTTGCTGTCGCTGGCGGCCGACGGCACGCTGCAGCAGCGCGAAGCCCCTGTGGACCCCATCGGCGAAATAAGCCCCGGGCACGACCTGCCCGTGGCCGAGACCGGCACCCAGCGCGTGTGGCTGCGCCTGACCGAGCTGCCGGAACCGCAGGGCCGGGCTGGGCGCGAGCTCGGCGCCTTTCGCCAGCGGCTGGCCGTGGCCCTGCATGCCGAGCAGCACGAGCAGCAGCTGCGCGAACGCGCCACGCAAGACAGCCTGACGGGCCTGCTCAACCGCTTCGGGCTGATGGAGGCCCTCGACCAACTGGTGCCACCCCCCTTGGATGGGGATAGCCCGCGCGCCGCAGGCCGGCCCTTCGCCGTGGTCTGCATGGACCTCGATGGCTTCAAGGAAATCAACGACGCCTATGGCCACCATGTGGGCGACTGCGTGCTGCGCGAGGTGGCCAGCCGCCTGCGCGCATGCATCGGCGGGCGCGCACTGGCCATGGCCCGCCCGGGCGGGGACGAGTTTGTCTTTGTGCTGCCGGCCGATGCGCAAGGGGCCTTCAGGGTCGAGATCGAGGCCGTGGTGCAGGCCGTGCGCGTGCCCTACCACGTGCCCCCGCGCGTGCTGCCGCTCGCCGCGAGCCTGGGCATGGCGCTGTTCCCCGTGCATGGGGCTTCGCGGGACGAGATGCTCCGGCACGCCGACCTGGCCATGTACACCGCCAAGGGGGCGGGCCGCAATGTGCTGGTGGAGTTCGAGCCCGCGCTGGCCGTCCAGCAGGCCGAGCGGCTGGCGCTGCGGCGTGACCTGCGCCAGGCTCTGGCCGCGCAGCAGATGTTCGTGGTGTACCAGCCGCGCGTGGGCGCCAGCGACCGCCAGATTGCCTCGGTCGAGGCGCTGCTGCGCTGGCGCCACCCCGACCACGGGCTGGTGCCGCCCGACACCTTCATCGCGCTGGCCGAAGAGTCGGGCTTCATTCTCGAGCTGGGCCTGTGGGTGCTGCGCCAGGCACTGCAGCAGTTTGCGCAGTGGCGTACCGACCCCGCTGTGCCCGTGCGCCACCTGTCGGTGAACCTCTCGCCCGTGCAACTGGCCGACCCGGGCTTTCCCGCGGCGCTGCATGCACTGGTGCAGGAGTTCGGCATCCGCCCCGGCGAGCTGGAGTTGGAGGTCACCGAGGGCGCACTCATCCAGGACGTGGATGCCGCCGTCACGCGCCTGGCGGCCTTGCGCGCGCAGGGCGTGGCGATCGCGCTGGACGATTTTGGCGTGGGCTACTCGGCCATGCGCTACCTGAACCGCCTGCCGTTCGATACGCTCAAGATCGACAAGAGCTTTGTCTTCGCCTTTGGCGTGGAGCGCCCCGCGCTGGCCATTGCCACGGCCATCGTGGCCCTGGCCAAGGCGCTGGACAAGCGCGTGGTGGCTGAGGGCGTGGAGACGACCGTGCAGGCCGACCTGTTGCAGGGCCTGGGCGTGAACGAGTTGCAGGGCTACCTCTACGGCAAGCCGCAGACCCCCGCCGAGCTGGCGCGGTCATGGGCGGGCAGCGCGCCCGCCGCGTTCAAGCCGTAGTTAGTTCGGCAGCAAGAAGCACTGCCCGCTTTGCGCCGGGTTGCCCACCACGATGCGCTCCACATCGTCCATGGTGGGGAACTGGGCCCAGAAGTGGTCGTTCCCCCAGCACAGGTAGGGGCCCGAGCGCGCAAATACGGCGCGCGTGGGGTTGGCGGGGGTCGCGGTGAAGGTCCAGTTGCCCCAGAAGGCGGTGATGCCACCCCGGGTCTCCTTGCGGTCCACCACGAAGCGGGCGTATTCCTTTTCGGACTGCACGGTGCCTGCGCCGCTGCACTGGGCATTGGCATAGGCCATGGTTCCATTGTTGACGGTGAGGCGGGTCTCGTCCTGGCGTGTCAGGCGAAAAAAGTTGCGCAAGCCTTGGCCCGGGGTGGCGTTGCTGCAGGTCTCGCGCACCCATGCGCCCTCGGGCAGGCCCCACACCGCGGTGGCGCAGCCCACCTGCACGGAGTCCACGGCGGCGCCGGGCATGGCGCCGCTGCCCTGGGCCACGGTGCAGGTCTGGCCGTCGGGCTGCGATTTCACGCGCACAGCATAGGCGCTGCCCGACGTGAGCGGCGTGGCAAACACGAAGCGGCCGTTGGCCGTGGGCAGCAGGTCGTCGCCCTCGTTGTTCTGCAGCACCAGCCGGCTGCTGCCGCTGATGCCGGACGCGGGTGCCAGGCCGCTCACCGTGCCGCCGAGGGTGAAGCGCTCGATGGGGGTAGGGCCGGGGCCAGGGGCGGGCGATCCATCACTGCCACCCCCGCCGCAGGCCGACAGCGATGCGGCCAGGGCCAACCAGGCCAACGGGGCGCAGCGGTGCACGGATGCTGCGGACGGAGAGTGTGGAGCGGGCAAGGACACGGTGATGGTCATGGAAAAAGGTGCGAAGTATGGCGAGGCCTCGCACGCGGGGGAACCCCACGAAGGTAGGGTCCAGCGACGCCCGTCACCTGCCTTGGTCGCTGCAGCCCGGCGTGCCCGCTTGCCACTGCGCAGCATGGGGGCGCGGGCTCGAACGGGCCGCTCACGGCATGCTCAGGTCCGGGCCGCAGGCGTTGCCGTGGCTGGCGCCGCTGCGGGGCCGCCGTCTGCTGCACCGGGGGACTTGGTGCTGGCATGGCCGTTGTGGGCCTTGTATTTCTTCCACAGGTAGCCGGCAATCGCCATCAGGATCATCTTGCGCATGGGGTGTTCTCCAGGTTGGGGGGAGACAGAGCATCGGCTGCCGCTCGGGTGGCCGCTGTAGGAGGTGGGGGCGAGCGCGCGTCGGCAAGGGGATGGTGGAGGTGCAGCGCATGCCTGCGCATGCGCCCAGGGCCCGTGTGCAGCTCAGCGCTTGTCCCTGAAGGTGACTGACCAGCGCAGGGCCGGGGTCGGCTCCACGCAGTGCTGCCACTTCCAGCGTGCGTCGCCCTGCAGCACATAGATGGAGCGGGGCTCCACCTCCAGGGCCACCACCTCGCGCTGCAACTCCGGGCGGTAGGGCCAGGGCCGAAATCGCAGCGTGGCCGGGCTGCCCAGCGAGACGCCGATGATGCGCTCGAAGTCCGGCACGTCGCGGTGCCAGCCCAGGGGCGTCCCAGGTGCGTACTCCGACACCAAGGCATGGGCCAGTTGCTCAGGGCGCATGCCCTGCCACGCGGCCACGCGCTCGCGCAGGGGCGCAAGGCGCTCATCGAGCGGCTTACCCGGCAGCAGCTGGTTGGTGTCGAAGTCGAACGAGCCGCCAAAGCCCGCCACCCGGCGCCGTGCCAGGTACTCCTTGTACCGGGCGGCGCGCAGCGGCAGGGACTGAAGGATGGGGATGAGCGCTGCCTCCTCCGCCCGGCCCAGAAATTCAGGCTGGTAGACCAGGCCGGGAATGGAGGCCAGCACCAGCGCATCGCCGAACAGCGTGGACTGGTCCATGGCCGTGGACCCGCCGCTACCCCAGCCGCACCTCGAAGCGGCTGCCGTCGCGCGGCGCCATGCCGCGGTAGCCCGCCAGGCGCGCAATGCCCAGGGCCCGCACCCAGTGCTGCAGGGCCACCAGGTCGTGCGCCGACACGTCCTCGGGCTCCACGCGCTCCAGCGCGTCGATGGTGTGCAGGGTGGTCGCAATGTCATCGGGGCCGCCGAACTGGTGCTCCAGCGCAACGGCAAAGCGCACCTCGGCAGCGGTGCGTTCGGCCTGCGTGAGGCCGGGGTGGTCGCACAGGGCGACGGTGTAGGTGGCGTCCAGAACAGCCATGCTCGATCTCCAGATAATACTGTATGAATTTACAGTATTTTGGAAAAGCGTGCAGCAGATTTATGCGGAGCGCGCCCACCCCGTTGTCACCAGGTCAATACCGCAAGCGCCCGTCGCTGCCGATCACGCCGATGTCCACAAAGCGGCTGCCCACGTTGCCCTTGGAGAAGTCCACACGGAAGCCGCCGAAGTCGATCTCGCCCATGCTGGTGAGCGTGCTGGCCAGGGCGGCGGCGCTGGGGTTGGCGTCCTTGCTGCGCTTGAGCGCCTCGCCCACGGTGCGGGCCGAGAGGTAGCCCTCCAGGTGGAAGGAGGTGTACTCCTGCACGGCAGGGAAGGCCTCTTTCATGGCGGCTTGGAACTCGCGGTGCAGCGGCAGGGTCTTGCCGTTGGGGTTGGGGTAGGTCTGGGCAATGCCCACACCGCGCGCGCCTTCCACGCCCGCGAGCTTGACGATGAGGCCGGCCGGCACGTACGACAGCACGAAGATCGACTGCTTGACGCCCGCCTTGCGCAGCGCGGCAATGCCCTCGGCCATGAAGCGCGGGGCGCCGAGCACCAGCACGCCCTGTGCGTCCTGCTTGGCCAGTTGCTGTGCGGCGGCGTCGAGCGCGGCCGCGTCGGTGGCCGACTTCACGCCCTGCAGCGTGATGCCCTGCGTGGCCTTGGCGGCCTCTTGCGCCATGGCCATGCCCGAGGTGCCGATGGGCAGGTCCTGGTACAGCGCCGACAGGCGCGTCATGCCCAGGGTGCGCGTGTGCGTCACGATCTTCTCGATCTGCTGCTTGTCGCCCGCACGGATGTGGAACAGCTTGGCATGGCCGGGCGTGCGCAGGCTTTCGGCGCCGGGCACGGCGTTCATCACCACCACGGGCGCGGCATCGAGCAGCTTGTCGTCGAGCATGCGCTTGATGGCGGCCGAGCCGATGGGCGAGATCAGCGCCACGGGCTTTTTCTCCAGCGCCTTGGGGAACTGCGCGAGAAAGCCTTCGGGGCTGTACTCGTCATCGGCCTCGAACAGCGAGACTTTCTGGCCCTTGATGCCGGCCTTGTTGGCCTGGGTTACATAGGCCTTGATGCCCTGGTTCACCTCGACCGCATCGGGCACGGGCAGCTTGGTGAAGGGCCCGATCTGGCCGAGCACGATGCCCTGGGCCAGGGCCAGCGTGCCGGTGCAAAGAAGGGAGGCGGCCAGCACGGAGCGGCGCAGAAGGGCAAGAGAAGGGCGCATGGATGAATGTCGTAGTCGTTTGGAGTCCGGGCCGCACCATCCGCAAAAAAACCACTGTCCCCCAGCGGCACCGAAGCATTGAAGAAAACCCCCGCAACGGCAGCAGGCCGGCCACGCCCGGGGGCCTGGGCAAGGCATTTTGCTGCAGTGCGAAAGAGGCGAGTCTACCGCCAGGCAGGGCCCGCAGGGTGGACTTTGTGGCAGCGGGTGGGGGGCGGCCCGCGCCCTTCGATTCACGCCGATGGCTCGGTCGCGCCCTCGCGGTTGCGGACGATGGCATCGCGGTGCTTCGCCGCCCACAGGTGCAGCGGCAGCAGCGCTCCGCGCAGGGTCTGGCCCAGCTCGGTGAGCTCGTAGTCCACACGCGGCGGCACCGAGGGGAAGAGGGTGCGCGTGACGATGCCGTCCACCTCCAGGCGCTTCAAGGTCAGCGTCAGCATGCGCTGCGAGATGCCGCTCACCCGGCGCTGCACCTCGTTGTAGCGCAGCGGCCCCTTGGCCAGCGCGCCCACGACCATGATGGTCCACTTGTCGCCCACGCTGGCCAGCACGTCGGCCAGGCCCTTGCAGTCGGTGGGCGACAGGGTGTCTTTGGGAACAGAAATGTTCGTTTCGCTCATAAAAGTGCCTTCTTGTGGGATCTTCGCACACATCCCATACTGATGTAACGAACAAATTGTTCGTTAACTCATCTGCATGACAAGGACCGCATGACCGTGACATCCAACCCGACCCCGACCCTGCTGCTGGTGCAGGCCAGCCCGCGTGGAGAGCACTCCATTTCGCGAAACCTCGCAAGTACCTTCGTGGCCCAGTGGCAGGCCACGCACCCGGGCGGCCACGTGGTGCAGCGCGACCTGGCCGCCACCGCGTTGCCCTACGTCACCGCCCCCTGGCTGGGTGCCAGCCTCACGCCCGCAGACCAGCACACGCCGGCCATGAAGGCCGAGCTGCAGCTGTCCGATGCGCTGGTCGCCGAGCTGCTGGCGGCCGACCACATCGCCATCAGCACGCCCGTGTACAACTACAACGTGCCCGCCAGCCTCAAGGCCTGGGTGGACCATATCGTGCGCAAGGGGCTCACCCTGGGAACCACCGGCGAGGGCCTGGTGCGCGGCAAGAAGGCCACGGTGCTCATCGCCTCGGGCGGGGTGTATACCGAGGGCTCGCCGATCCGCGAGCGCGACATCGCCAGCAACTACCTGCGCATGATCCTCCAGGTCATCGGCATCGAGGACGTGACCTTTGTCGCCGCGGGCGGCACCAAGGTGGTGGACCTGGGGCAGCAGCCCCGCGCGGAGTTTCTGCAGCAGGTGGAGCCTGCGGTGGTGCAGGCCGTGGCGGCGGCAGCGCTGTAGCCGTCTGCCCAGGCCGCAGCGCATTCGTTCAGCGCTCGGCCGCAGGCCGTGCTCCCAGGTGTGGGGGGCCCAGGTCCGGCATGCCGTCCCTGGCCAGGCGGGCCCCGGTGAAGCGGGCATCCAGCGTCACCTCGCGCACGGAAAAGTCCGGCCCGGGGAACGCGGCCAGCAGCTCGGCAGTCTCGAATTCGGCCTCTGCCAGCACCAGGCCCGCGAGCTCGCCCTGGAACTCGTCGACTGCCACGACCACGCCATCCACCGGCTCCAGCCGGTGGCGCAGCTTGTGGATGTGCCGCCCCGGCAGGGAAGCGGCGAGCAGGGCGAATTCATCCTCGGGCAGGTAGATCGACGTGATCAGCCGGGTGTGGCTGTCCACATCCCCCTTGCGCGTGAGCCGCCGCAGGGGCGCGCCGCCATCGAGCGGGCGGGCTTCCCGCAGGCGCAGCCGGGCGCCGGTGACATAGAGGTCGGTGATCGCGTCCGTGCGGCGAATGCGCTCGCGCGGCGGCACTTCGCGGCACAGCCAGCGCCGCTCGCGCTCGACGGCGGTGTAGTGGGGTCTGGGGAAACCCAGCCGTTCTGCGGTTTCCTGGTCGATGCTGCCTTGGCTGCTGCTCACCGGCTTTCCTTTCTTTCTGGGGCAGGCATGGTGCCACGCGCAGGGCTCAGCCCTCGTCCTCCGGCAGGGGCGTGTACTCCTCGGGCGAGGCGATGTGCCCGGATTCGAGCTGGGCCTGCATGTCCTGCTCCAGCGCAATGCCGCGCAGGAACTGCAGGCGCTGGCGCGCCTTCTCGACGCCCAGGTGCTCTTCTTCGGACCCGCGCGCCGCGTAGACTGCCAGCGGCATCTGCCCCGTTTCGATGCTGTGCAGCAGTTCCACCACCTGGGCCTTGCTGGCCGGCCACTCGCCCGAGAAGACCGGGATGTCGAGCACGGACTCGTTCGCCACCGCCCTGCGCCGGATCTCGGCGATGGAGTGCGGGCTGAGGCGGCGGATCGCCGCGATCTGTGGGGCGCTGAGGTCCGGCTGAGAGGGCTTGAAGCGGAAAACGCTGTGGCTCATGGGGTTTGTGGGGCGGGAGGGCGGGATGGACTTGCGCCTGCAGGCACCACCGGCGGCAAGCCCAAGGTCTGCAAGATGAGGGCATGGTAGGCGGGCCAGTCCTGCCTTGAGTTTTCGATCGCCAGCTTGGAGAGCGGGAGGCGTTCAAACAGCGCGTCGGTCAGACGCCGGTAGTCCTGGTACAGGGCAACCAGGCCCTCCAGCCCCGCGAACCTGCGGCCTGTGCTGTACGGCGCTGCAAGCTTCCAGTTGACCTGGTAGGCCATCCATTCGGCGCCGCGCTCTTCGCAGACAGTGCGGATGGCGTGCTCGACGTCCTCTTGTCGAAAGTACACGACCACAGGGTTCAGCGGGGCGATGGCCGATGCCAGTGCCTGGATGTGGTCGTGCAGGGCTGCCGCATCGGCCTGCATGAGGAACAGGTTCGTGAGGTCACCGTGGAACAGCTGGCCATCCATGACGCGGATGGCGCCGTCTGCCTGCGACGCCTCGACCAGCGCTGCCCATCTGCGGATGCTGCGCGCGGCCAGTTGCGTCGGGGTTGTGTCGAGCCAGGGTTGGAACCAGTGTTCCAACTCGTCTGTCGCCCGCACAGGATGCGGGTCGGTCCTTTCGTGCACGGGCAAGGCGGCGCGGCCAGCGTCCTGCAGACTTTGCGCGATGAACCGCATGGTGGTGGACTTGCCTGAGCCCATGATGCCTTCCACGATCACCAGGCGGTGGGCTGACTGGACACAGGGCAGGCTTGGAGGGGGGTGCATCGCTTGGCGTGGTGAGAAAAAGAGTGTGGCTGGGTGCACGGCAGGTGCTGTTGCCTGGCAAGCGGGCTCCTCAGTGAAAGCCCCGCATGCAACCGCAGCCCACTATAGCGGCGGGCGGAGCGCTGTTTGCCTGGCCTGTTGTGGGCCATCAACAGGTGCCGCGCCACGGGGCCGGCGACTGCTGCTGTGCTTGCACTCGGCCAGAACTCATGCCTCCAGCAGCGCTCCGTCTTCGCGCAGGCACGACTGCAGGTGCTGCACATCGACATCCTGCAAGCGCGTGCTGCCCGCCAGGGCCGCAGCCGTGCCCGCGGCCTGGCCCATCACGAAGCACCCGCCGCTGGCGCGCGCGGCCGACTGGCCCTCGTGCGTCATGCTGGCGCAGCGGCCGGCCACGAGCAGGTTCTCAATCTGCTGCGGCACCAGCATGCGCCAGGGCAGGTCGTTGTAGGCCCTGCGCGGGTCCGTTGGGAAGCCCCAGGTGATGCCGCCCGCGCGGTGCAGCTCCATGGGCCAGGCGTTGATGCCGATGCGGTCGTCGAAGCGGGCCGACTGCAGGATGTCATCGCCCGTCAGCGCATACAGGCCCTCGATGCGGCGGGTTTCGCGGATGCCGATCTGCGGCGCGATCTCCACGATGCGTGAGCCGTCGAAGCCCGGCACCTGCTCGCGCAGGAAGCGGAAGTACTCGGCGATCTGGCGGCGGCCCTCTACCTCGCCGTCGCTCAGCTCGACGGCATTCACGGCGTTCATGGCCTGGCCCCGGGCGTTGGCGATGGAGGTGACATTGGCGCGCCACTCCGACGGGTGGATCTGCGGCCGCAGGATCGCGCCCTCGCGGGGAAAGCGGTAGCGGCCCGGGAACTGCTGCTGCGCCCGTTCCATGAAGTCGTTGATGGCCTTGAACTCGCCCACGGCGGGCAGCGCCTGGGCGGGGTCGACATGGCCGACCCGGAACATAGTGGTGGGGAACAGGCCGCTGCCATTCCCGTCGCCCACCTCGTAGGGCACGCCGGCAAACGCCGCCACATCGGCATCGCCCGAGCAGTCGATGAACACCTGGCTGCGGATCGCCTGGCGGCCCGACTTGGTTTCGACGACGAGTGCCTCAATGCGATTGCCGTCGCGCAGCACGCCTGCGGCCCGCGCGTGGAACAGCAGCTGCACGCCCGCGGCCAGCAGCCACTGGTCGGCCGCGCATTTGTAGAGGGAGGTGTCGTACGAGCGCACGCGGATGCGGCCCTGCATGCCATCCTGCGGCTGGTTGAGGCCATCCATGGCCTCCAGTCGATCCAGCAGTTCGTCGACCACACCGCGCACCAGCAGCTTCATCTCCCCCTCGTGCCGGCCGTACAGCCCGGCAAAGTTGGTCACGCCGCCTGCGGTGCCCATGCCGCCCAGAAATCCGTAGGACTCCACCAGCAGGGTGCGTGCCTTGCGGCGCGCGGCGCTCACCGCGGCCGCCAGCCCGGCCGGCCCGCCGCCCACCACGACCACGTCGTATTCGCCAAACACCGGCAACTCGCGCGCGGGCTCCAGCAGGGTGGCAACAGCAGCCATTGCGTTCTCTTCTTTCATTGCGTTGGTCATGGCATCAATCCAGGGCGATGCGGTTGGCCTCGATCACCGGCTTCCAGCGCGCGATGTCGGCACCGATCTGCTTGCGCATGTCGTCGGGCGAGCCGCCTGCGGGGTCCATGTACTGCGCGCGGAATTTCTCCACCATGGCGGGCTCGGCGAGCACCTGGGCGATCTGGTTCTGCAGGGCCTTGACCACGGCATCGGGCGTGCGCGCGGGCGCGACAAAGCCGATCCAGGCATCGGCCTGGATGGCGGGCAGGCCGCTTTCGGCCAGGGTGGGCACGTTGGGCAGCGAGGGCGAGCGGGCCGGCGAGGCCACGGCCAGCGCCGACAGCTTGCCCGCCTTGACGTGGGGCATGACGGCTGCCGCGGGCAGCAGCGCCATGTCGACCTCACCCGCCAGCACGGCGGTGACGGCCGCGCCCGAACCGCGGTAGGGGATGTGCACCGCATCGGCACCGCCCTGGCTGGCCAGCGCGGCCATGCCCAGGTGCGAGATGGACCCGGCGCCGATGGAGGCGAACGTCAGTTTCGCGTCCTTCATGCTGGAGGCGAGGGCCTTGGCATCGGTGCCCTCCAGCTTCTTGCGCACCACCAGCACCGAGGGCTGCGAGACGGCGATGGTGATGGGCGCCAAGTCTTTGGCGGGGTCGTAGGGCAGCTTCTTGAACAGCAGGGCGTTCACCCCGAGCGGCTCGGCGATGCTCACGCCGATGGTGCGGCCATCGGGGCTGGCCTTGGCAATGGCGTCGGTGCCGATGTTGCCCGCCGCACCGCTCTTGTTCTCGACCACGAAGGGCTGGTGCAGCCGCGCCGCCAGCCGCTCGCCAATGGCGCGCGCGGCCAGGTCGGGGGTGGAGCCTGCGTCGAACGGCACCACGAGCCTGACGGGGCCCTGGGGCCAGTCCTGGCTCCAGGCCGGCATGCCGGCCAGGCACAGGCATGCCAGCAGTGCGGTGGCGCGGAGGGTGGGGGATGCTGCGAAGGAAATGGATCGCTTGCCGGATGCCATGGGTGTTGTCTCCTGGTTGCTTCCCCGACGGCGCTGCGGGGATTGCGCAAACTTTAGGCGCGGAGCAACATTGCGTCTATTTAATGAGCGGTATAGCTCCCAGCAGGATTTGAAATAATGGACATGCGGCTGCTCTCCGTGTTCGATGAGGTCTACAAGACGCGCAGCGTGTCGCGCGCGGCCGAGAACCTGGAGATTCCCCAGACCTCGGTGAGCCTGGCGCTGGCGCGCCTGCGGCGCCAGTTCAATGACCCGCTGTTTGTGCGCACGGCGCAGGGCATGGTGCCCACACCGCATGCCGCCGATTTGCTGGGGCCCCTGCGCCAGGCGCTGGAGCTGCTGCGCGCTGCCACAAAGCAGCAGGTGGTGTTCGACCCGCGGACGTCGAAGCGGCGCTTTCGCATCAGCATGACCGACGTGAGCCACCTGGAGTTTCTGCCACGCGTGGTCAAGAAGGTCGAGTCCGTAGCCCCGGGCATCCAGATCGAGGTGCTGCGCATCGCGCCCGACACCGCGGCGCGGCTGGAGTCGGGCGACACCGACCTGGCCGTGGGCTACATGCCCGAGCTCGACGCGGGCTTCTACCAGCAAAAGCTGTTCGACGAAGGTTTTGCCTGCGTAGTGCGCCGCGCCCACCCGCGCCTGGTGTCGCGCGCCACCCGCCCGCTCTACAAGCGCGAGCGCCACGTGGCCATCATCGCGCCGGGCACGGGCCATGAATTGCTGGAGCAGGAGCTCAAGCGCCTGAAGATGCAACGCGATGTGGTGCTGACCCTGCACACCCTGCCGGGCCTGGGCAACCTGCTGGCGCAGACCGATCTGGTGGCCACGGTGCCCGCGCGCGTTGCGCAGACGCTGGCACGCATTGCGGCAGTGCGCCTGGTGCAGACCTCGTTTGTGCTGCCGGGCTTTGCCATCAAGCAGCACTGGCATGAGCGCTTTCACCACGACCCGGGGAACCGGTGGCTGCGTGCGATGGTGGCGGAGCTGTTTCTGGAGTGAGGGGGCGGGGCCTCGCCCTCTGCTCCTGAGGGGGCTATCAAGCCCCCCGGCCGGGGGAGGGGCAAGCCGCGTCGCCCTGCGCATACTGCCTGGAGCGCTGGTGCGGGGCGGCTGCGGTGCGTGTTTTTGCTTTCTGTCTTTCTGTCCCCATGCGTTTCCCATCTTTTTTTGTCTTGAAAGGCGCGCCCCCATGAATTTCCTGGCCGTGTTGACCCATGCATTGCAGCCGCTGCAGAGGATCGCCTCGCCCCGCCGACCTGCGGCGGGGCTGGGCCTGGCGTGCGCCCTGTTCGCCACCGCGCTGGGCGCCCATGCGGCCACGGTCGTGAAGTTCGCCACGGGCGCGTCGAATTCGGCCGCCATCCTGAGCGATGGCACGCTGTGGACCTGGGGCGACAACATGGCTGGGCAATTGGGCAACGGCAGCTCCGTCAGCGCGGAAAAGCCGGTGCGGGTGGGCACCGGCTTCACCCAGGTGCAGGTGGGCAGCCGCTACATGGTGGCCCTCAAGGCCGATGGCAGCCTGTGGATGTGGGGCCATGCGGTGCTCAAGGACCGCGAGTTCTACGAGACCGCGCCGGTGCAGATCGGCAGCGGCTTTGACAAGCTGCTCACCTCCGACACGGCCGCCAAGGCCGACGGCACGGTCTGGTTCTGGGGCGAGTCCAAGCTCGTCTACAGCGCGCCTGCCGGGGGCACTGGTTCGCTGGACCAGTTGCCCACCGGCACGCAGCAGATGGCCACGGGCCCCTACAACGCGCTGTTCGTGCTCGATGGCGGCGCCCTGCGCTACGTGTCGAACAACAATGTTCTCAACACCTGGCGCACGGCCTACGGCAGCGCGGGGCCAGCGGGCAGCGGTTTTGCCCAGGTGGCGCTCAATGCCACCACCGCCGCGGGCGTGAAGACCGATGGCACGCTCTGGCAGTGGAAGGGCGAGGAGCAGCCGGCCTCGCTGGGTGCGGGCTATGGCCTGGTGGCGAAGGGCGCGTCGCACACCGTGGCGCTCAAGACCGATGGCACCGTATGGGCCTGGGGCTCCAACGCCAATGGCCAGTTGGGTACCGATGCAGCGGCCGATGCGGACAGCCCGCAACTGATCGGCAACGGCTACACCGCGATCGCGGCTGCGGCCCAGCACACCCTGGCCCTGAAGTCCGACGGCACCCTCGTGGCCTGGGGCAGCAACAGTGTGGGGCAGCTGGGCACCGGGGCTGCAGGGGCTACGCCGGTCCAACCCACGGCCGTGGTTTTCGGCGGCACGCCCTCGCCACAGCTGGGCGGGATCACCGTGTCCGGGCCCCTCACGCGCCAGACGCTCACGGCGCGCGTGCAGATCGGCAGCGAGCACCTGGCCAGTGGAGCCCAGGGCAGTGTCTACCTCTTCGCCTTCACCCCGAATGCGGGGGGCTTCACCTACAACGGATCTTTCTTCGCAACGCTCAATACCTTCGACGTTCCCCGGCCCTGGAGCTGGAGTCTGGAGAACAAGACCACGGTACTGTTTGCGGACCAGGACCTGACATCGCTGGCGGGCACGCAGGTCTATATCGGCTATGGCCTCAGGACGGACCTGTCAGCCGGCCTGCAAGAGATGATGGAGAGCAAGCGCTACCAGCTGGTGCACACCATCCGGTAGCCCCGCAGGGGCGGGCTCGGGTCCGGCTGTCTCAGGCCGCGGCCGCACCGCGCGGCAGGGCGCGCAGCGCCTCCCACGCCTCGCGCGCCTAGATTGGCACGCCGGCAAGGGCCTTCGCGACCCCGAAATTAGGGTGAACAGGCCCTAGTCGTAGACGCTGAAGCCGAGCCGAGTGGCGCATTCCACCACCACCTCCTGGTAGTTGTCGGGCCCGTGGAAATCGAGGCCTGGCTGCGCTCGCGATGCCCGGGGTCGATGGGGTATTCGATCCACTCCCTGGGCGTGCCCTGCGCCACCATGCGCGCTTCGATCGCGTGGCGCAACTGCCGCCACTTGGCGTTGGGCGCAGAGGGGCGGTCAATCAGGACCTGGTGCAGGCGCTCCGCCGCCGCCAAGCTGGTGCGGCGGGGGTGCTCCCAGAGATGGACCATATAGCTCATCGGGCGTCTTTCTTCGGCGGTGATGGGGCGGCATTGTCTCTGTGCGCACCGCACCTGCCTGCCTGCGCCAGGTGTCAGCCCGGGCGCTGTGCCAGCGCTGCAATGACCTGCCCGAGCGGGGTCGTTCCAGCCTGTTCGGTGGCCGCGGGATCGCTGTGGATGTCGATGTGCGAGGCATTGAGGCCCCGTGTCATTTCGGTGAAGCCCGCCAGGGCGGCCTGGGAGAAGCGGGCGTCGGCCAGTGCCTGGGGCCATTGGGCTTCGGGCACGGCGGCCACGTCGAACGGCCTGCCGAGCGTGGCCGCCAGGATGGCGGCGACATCGCTTGGTGCGTAGTCCCGGGGCCCCGCGAGGGTCACGGCGCGGGTCCCGGTCCAGCTCTCCTGCCCCTGGAGCAGCAAGGCCGCGGCAGCGCTGCCGACATCCGTGGTGGCCACCATGGGCAGGGCGCGCCGGGGTGGCGCGAGAAAGCTCGGCAGCGTGCCGCTGCGTGCGGCCTGCGCGACCATCGGCGCCCAGTTTTCCATGAAGTAGGCCGCGCGCAGGAAGACGGTGGGCACGCCGGCCGCCTTCAAGCGTTGCTCGAACCCGTGGTTCATCCGGATCCAGCCCGTCCCGCCCGTGCGGTCGGCGCCCACCGATGACAGGGCCACCAGCCTGGGCACGCCCGCCGCCAGTGCGGCGTGCGCCGTGGTGGCGGCCATCGCGTCCGCCTGCTCGAAAAGGTCATCGCGACCGTAGTGCTGCGGACAGACCACATAGGCGCCGCGCGAGCGGCTGAGCGCCTGGGTCATGGAGGCCAGGTCCGTGAGGTCGGCCACGGCGATCTCGGCGCCACGGTCGGCCCACCACCGGCCCTGGGCCGGGTCGCGCACCACGGCGCGCACGGGCTGGCCGGCCCGCAGCAAAGCGTGGGCGGCGGCGGCACCGGTACGGCCGGTGACGCCCATCACGGCATAAGGGAGAGCAGGGGAAGCAGTCATGCAAAAACTCCGGTTCAGAAGAGCCGCCATGGTGCGAGACCGCTTAGCATGCGGCAATGGCATGAAAGTCATAGTGAATATGCACCAAGTGGATTTATCGGCGCTCGACCTGAACCTGCTCAAGCTGTTCGACGCCCTGGTTCGGGAGCGCAGCGTCACCCAGGCGGGCCTTCGCCTGGGGCTGAGCCAGCCGGCCGCGAGCCGGGCGCTGGCGCGGCTGCGCAAGATGCTGGGCGATCACCTGGTGGTGCGCGGCAGGCTCGGGCTGGATCTGACGCCGCGCGCCCAGGCGCTGGCAGGCCCGGTGGCCCGGCTGCTGGACGATGCCCGGGGCATCATTGCGCCTGCCGTGTTCGACCCTGCCTCGGCCACGGGCCGCATCACCATCGCCGCCCACGACCACCTGGCCCTGGTCGTGCTGGCCGGGCTGATGGCGCGCCTGGAGCGCCAGGCGCCCGCACTGGGCCTGCATATCGCGCCGCCCGTGGGCGACAACGTGCGCCTGATCGAGCAGGGCGGTGCAGACCTGGCCCTGGGTATTTTCGAAGCTCTGCCTGGCAGCCTGCACCGCCGCGGCCTCTACACCGACCACCTGGTGTGCGTGGTGAGGGCCGCGCATCCCGTTGCGAAAGGCGGGTGGGGCCTGGAGCCCTACCTCGCCTTGCGCCACATCGCCATCACCATTTCCGGCGTGGGCGAAAGCGCGGTGGACACCGCTCTGGCGGCGGCGGGCCGCACCCGCCACATCGCGCTGCGGGTGCCGCATTTTCTGGCGGGTGCGGTGCTGGTGGCAGACAGCGACATGGTGCTCACCGTGCCCCGCCGCCTGGCGCACCTGCTGGCGCAAAGGCTTTCGCTGGCACTGCTGGATCTGCCCCTGCAGGTGGCCCCCCTGTCCCCGGCGATGGTCTGGCACGAGCGCTGGCACGGTGACCCGGCCCATGGGTGGGTGCGGCAGCGGGTGGTGGAGGTGGTGGCGTCGTTCGTAGGAGAGGGGCCAGGCCCTCACCCCCGTTGTTGAATGGGGTGGGCCTGTCGCATCAAGGGATGCATTGGTAGCCGCTAGATTTCGGTTCTGTCCGATTTCGCAAAGTCCGCCAGCCGCTGAACGAAATGCAATGCGCGCTTGTGATAGTCCACTGCAGAGGCGGCCCCGCTTTGAACTGCCGCATTGAAGGTGTCGGCGAATATTTCACGATATCCGTCGGTTCGTGCACCGCCAAGGGGTGCCGCGTAGGCGGACTCGGCGCCTTGCAAAGATCCTGCATTGTCGGCCGACCGATGTCGAAATTGACGTGCATGCGCTTCTTTGGCGGGCGCTGTCATGGGAGTACAGTCTCTACGCCCGCATTCAGCGCTCGGTATCGTTGCCCTGCTTGCCCGTGAGGACCGAGGCGATCACTTCAAGCACGAAGGTCAGCAGCAGCACGGCGCCGGCCGCCCTGGCATGGCCCGTGAAGTACAGCGCGAGGGGCGCGATGATGGCTGCGAAGATCAGCAGGGCGTAGTGCCTGGGTTTCATAGCGGGTGCCTTCTTGGGGTGCGTCGTTGCCCTGGCTCAGGTGCGCGGCAGCTCGCGCAGGTCCACCGTGCCGCCGGCCTCATAGACGGGGTTGCCGGCCAGGAAATGCCTGGCCGCCTCCAGGCTGTCGGCGCGCACGCGGATGAAGCCGCTCGGGGCGCCGGTGATGGCCTGGCCCGCCTGGCCCTTGCGCAGGCGCTCGCCCGCGCCGATGGCGCTGCCGCCGTCGAACTGGCCGCTGGCGCGCAGCTGGGCGAGGTAATCGCCCCAGCGCTGCGGGTCGTTGGCGGCCGCGGTATCGGTGGCGTCTTCGTGCATGAGCAGGATGTATTCGTTCATGGTGTCTTACTTCTTGTTGGTGGGCCCGTTCACAGTGCGAACACTTCGAGCGACAGCTGCTGCATGCCGCCCACCAGGGCCACCAGCGGATCGGTGGCCAGGGGCAGGGCGGCGGCTGCTGCGATGAGGGCGCCCTGGGTGGCAAAGGGCTTGCCCGTGCCGACCACAGCCGAGAACTGGGCCACGAAAGCATCGTCCACGGGCGTGTTCAGGAGGTTGGAGCCCACCAGCCGCACCAGGGCGGCGTTGTCCACACCGGGCAGCAGGGTGTCGATCATGTTCTGCGCCAGGGCGCTGTAGCTGCCCAGCTCGTCGGCCTTGCGTGTCCATACCGAGATTTCGTGCCGGTCGGGGCTGCGGTCCATGAGGGCGCTGAACAGGGTGTAGGCCTGGCCCACGTGGCCGCCATCGCTCACGCCCAGGTGGGGCAGGGCGGTGTCGTAGGCGAGCACTGTGTCCTTGAGTTCGATGCGTTCCACGCCGCGCAGGGTGGCCGGCGTGCCGGCGCTGCCGCCGACGGGGGTGAAGACGATGGCCCCGTCACTGCGGTGCAGCAGGCCCAGGGCCTGCAGGCCAGCGTAGGGCGTGTCTAGCACCACGGTGTCGATGTTGCTGCTGCCGCTGATCTGGTCGGCCCCGCCCTGGGAGAAAAAGCGCGTGCGCACGCCGTCGGCCGCAGCCAGGGTGTCGGCGCCGGCGGTGCCGGTGAGCGTGGCCTGCACATGAGCGGTGTGGGTGGCGATGGTGCCCACCTCATCGAAGGCCGAGATGAAGGCGCCATCGCCCGCCGTCCAGCCGATGGCGAAGCTGCCGTCGGCAAAGGCCTGTGTGGCCGTGCTGGCCGAGAAGGTCTTGTCCACGATGCGCACGTAGGAGTGCGCGTCCACCAGAATCTCGCCGCCGAACTTGCTGCCATTGGCGTGGAAGATCTGGCCCCGGATCTCGCCGCCCAGGTTGCCCTGCACATCGACCGTGCTCCAGAATGCGACGAAGCGGCCGTCGGCCAGTGCCTGCACGGCCTGCGGGCTCTGGTTGCCCGTGGCGCCGGCCGTGTTGACCACGAAGACACTGCCCTGGGGGGCGCCCTGTGCGTCGAGGAACTGACCCTGCACGTCGATGCTGTCGTTCGTGATGGGGCCCATGCCACGGCTGCTGGTAAGCTGCAGCAGGCGTCCGTCGCCCAGCGCATGGACAAGGGCGCGCCCGGGGTACACGCCGAGGTTGATCTCCGCACCGATGGGCGCGCCCGTATCGGCGCTGTAGAACTGCAGCCAGTTGGTGGCACCCGTGAAGTCGGCCGTGTTCGCGGTGCGCAGGCTGGCAAAGCGCGCAGCGTCCACCGCAAAGAAAAGGCTGTTGGTGGCATAGGCCGTGGGCGTCCCCATGGCGGCGCCGGCTGCGTCGTACAGGCCGCCGTAGGTGGCAGCGCTGCTCGCGTACTGCCCCCACGAGACAAAGACCTTGCCATGTGCAGGGCCAGTGCGTTGATGCCAGAGATGCCTTCGCGGTTGCCAATGAGGGTCTGCTCGCTGCCGATGCGCGCGCCGTCTGCGCCAAAGCGCTGGGCCAGGATGGCGTTGCTGCTGTTCGGCTGCCATGTCACCAGCACCGTGCCATCGGCAGCGGTCTCGGCGTTGGCGCCGTACTGGTGGTTCTGCGTGGCCGTGTTGACCACGAACTCGCCCCCGGTCAGCGTGCCGGTGCCGCGGTCGGCAATGCGGCCGATGATGGCCTCGCCCTCGCTGTCATCGGGGTGCCGGCCGCCGTAGACGATGAGCATGCGCTCGTTGGACAGTACTGCAATGGACAGCGGGCCGGAGGCCCGCGGCGTGTGCAGGCTGGTATGTGCCAATGGCATGGACGAGGATCTCCCTGGGTTGTATTGTTGGTTGTAGGCCTGCCGGTTCGGGTGGTGGGGCGCGCATGCATGCACGAAGGTGCGCACGGGCCTGGTGTCCCGAGTTGGAAATTCGTTGCATCAATCTACCGACAATCCCCGCCATGCGTCGCAAGCAAATGCTCGCCATGCCACCCGGCATGGCTGCGCTTTGCGCCTAGCCTGGCTGCGATTTCGGCAGATTTATTTCATCAACGAACCTCCAACTCGGGACACCAGCGCGAACGCGGCGGTGCATTGGAGAATGCCGCAAACAGGGGGAGTGGTCGAGCTTTTGAAGGCAACAGAATGTTGGCGCGGCCCAGGGGCCGCGCCATGCCTTGCGGCGTTCATTGCCATGGCAGGGCCGGCCGGCCCGGGTTCAGAACGCGTTGGCAGCACGGCCGCAGGCCAGCCCACGGCACTGGCGGGCACGGTGCTGCTGAGCGCCGGCCAGGCCAGCACCGCCATCAAGGTGCGGCCACTTGCGCTGGCCGTGGTCTCGGGCTCGCTGCAGGCGCAGTTCGGTTGTGTCGCAATAAGTGCTGCCCGAGGGGCGGCGCGGGGGCACCAATGGCCTGCGGTAGCTCCAACTGGGCAGCCAGGAGCAGGGGGCAGGTCGGGAGTTGAATCCCTGGGCTGGGCCGTCACAGCCGGGGCAGCACCTCTTGCCCGATCTCGCGCAGCACCTCGTCCGGTGCGCGGCCGTTGCGCTGTGCCAGGTTGAACAGCACATGGCCCACGCCCATGGCCTGCATGCGCTGCAGGTAGGCCAGCAGCTCCTGGCGCCCGGTGCGCAGGCCCAGTTCCAGCGGCTCGGCAGGGGCCGCTGGGTCGGCCAGCAGGTCGAGTTGCACGGACTGGACGAAGGGCTTGTGCTCGCCATTCGCCTTCTGGCCCAGCGCTTGCTGCCACAGGTGGATGCGGCCTTGCTGGCGTGCCTCCTCTCTGTGGTAACTGGCCCATGCGTCTGCGTGGGCAGCGGTCCATTGCAGCGATTGCCGCGCCGAGCCGACCACGACCATGGGGATGCGCGCGACGGGGGGCTGCATCAGGTCGTACCCGCCGGTGGCATCGAGCAGCGCCTGCCGTTCATCGGCATCGGGCGACAGCGCCGCGCGCACCAGGGGCCAGCGGCTGCGGAAAGCCTCGCCGCGTGCGTCCAGGTCTTCGCCGAAGGAGGCGAACTCCTCGGGCCGGTCGCCCGAGCCCATGCCCAGGATGAAGCGGCCGTTGCTCATGCGGTCGAGCGACAGCGCGGCCTTGGCCACATGCAGCGGGTGGCGCAGCGGCAGCACGATGGCGGCCGCACCGATGGCGATGCGGCGCGTGGCGGTAGCCAGCGCAGCCAGCCACAGAAAGGGATCGTCGAGCGCGCTGGCCGTGTTGTCGCTGCCCTGCGGCACCATCAGCGGCACATCGCGTGCCCACAGGGCAGCAAAACCCAGGTCATCGGCCAACGCGGCGAGGCGCGTGTTTGTTTGGAGGTCGGCCATGGCACCGCCATGGTGGCCAAAGGGGGTCATGAAGCCGAGCGTGAGCCGCCCGGGTTGGAAGACCTGAGCGTGGCTGGCGTTGAAGGGTGAAGGCGAGGACATGGCGCGAAGCATAGGGCCATGGGTCAGGGCGCGCCTTGGAGGGGGAAAATGCCCCGGCACCGCGGGGTGAGGGGTCTGTGCCTGCGCTAACTGCGCGTCGCCCGCCCTAGTCGCCTAGAGGGCGCCAGCCGTCAGAAACTTTCCCAGTCATCCTCGCCCCCCTTTGCTGCTGGGCGCGCCGCGGCCGCCGTGCCGACGGCGAGCGGCGTGGGCGCCTTGGCGTGCAGGGTGGGGGGTGCCTTGGCGGCCGCAACACGGGGCGCTGCTGCCGGCCTGAAGGCCACAGGTGGGCGACCGGGCTTTGCCACCGCCGGCGGCGCACTGTACGAGTGGGTACCACTGCTGCCATCGCCTGCAGCCAGCCGGAACACCGCCACCGCGTTCACCAGTTCGCCCGCCTGGCTGTTCAGGCTGCTTGCCGCCGCCGCCATTTCTTCCACCAGCGCCGCGTTCTGCTGCGTGGCCTGGTCCATCTGCGTGACCGCTTCTCCCACCTGGCCCACGCCTGCGCTTTGCTCGCTGCTGGCCGCGCTGATCTCGCCCATGATGTCGGTCACGCGACGGATGGAGGCCACCACTTCGGTCATCGTGGCCCCGGCCTTGTCCACCAGCAGGGTGCCTTGCTCCACGCGCTCCACGCTGGCGGTGATCAGGCTCTTGATTTCCTTGGCCGCTTCGGCGCTGCGCCCGGCCAGGCTGCGCACTTCGCCGGCCACCACGGCAAAGCCGCGGCCTTGTTCGCCTGCGCGCGCGGCTTCCACTGCTGCGTTGAGCGCCAGGATGTTGGTCTGGAAGGCGATGCCGTCGATGACCGAGATGATGTCGGCGATCTTGCTGCTGCTGGCGTTGATGCCTTTCATGGTCTCCACCACTTCGGCCACGACGTCGCCGCCCTGCACGGCCACGGTGGAGGCGCTCAGGGCCAGCTGGTTGGCCTGGCGCGCGTTGTCGGCGTTCTGGCGCACGGTGGAGCCCAGCTCTTCCATGGAGGCGGCCGTCTCTTCCAGTGCCGAGGCCTGCTGTTCGGTGCGGGCCGACAGGTCGTTGTTGCCCGAGGCAATCTGCGCGCTGGCCGAGGCCACGCTTTCGGCGTTGCCGCGCACGCCCGTGACCACGCGGGCCAGGTTCTGGCGCATGTCCTCCAGCGCCGAGAGCAACTTCCCGGTTTCGTCACGCGATTGCACGCTGATCTGCCCGCTCAGGTCGCCCGAGGCCACGCGGTCGGCCGCCTCCACGGCCTGGGCCAGGGGGCGCGTGATGGAGCGGATGATGGTGATGGCCAGGAAGATGGCCAGCGCGATGGCCAGGGCCCCGGCGATCAGCACGTCGCGCTGCAGGGCGGCGGCGGCCTCTTCGGCCTCCTTGCCGGCCTCGTCGGTGAGCTGGGCCTGGAAGTCCACCTGGTCGCGCAGCGTCTTCTGGTAGTCGAGCTGGATGGGGCGCAGCTTTTCTTCGAGCAGCCGGGTGGCCTCGTCCTTCTGGCCCTTTTGCACCAGCGCCAGGAACTCGTCGCCGCGGCTGTAGAAGTCGGCACGGGCCTTGAGCATGCTGGCCAGCAGTTCCTCGCCCTTGGGCGAGGAGATCAGCGTGTCCAGCAGTTTGTACTGCTCGGCCGTGGTGGAGCGCGCGGCGCTGATCTGCTCGAGCGCCGACTTGGTGATGGGCTCCGAGCTGAAGATCACGAGGTTGCGGTACTGGATGGCCTGGGTGTTCACGCTGTTGGCCAGCACCCCCAGGGCCTTGGTGATGGGCACGCGCGTGTCGAGCACGTCGTTGAGCTCGGAGCGCTGGTCTGCCGAGCGCACCAGGGTGGTGGCACCCAGTGCAATGAGCAGCAGCACCATCGCTGCAAAGGCCACCGTGAGCCGGGTGGCGATGGTCATCTTGTCCATGGTGGTTCTCCCTCGGGCAGGTTGCACGACTGCGCAGCGGCATGCCGCATCCGTCGACAGAGTGGCCGCCTGGCGCACCCTACCGCGAAAGGCGGTTTGCCCGAAGGGATTTTTGACACGCACGCCACGCAGAAGCGGCGGCGGGCCTGAGGATCAGAGGGAGAAGGAGTTGCCCGCCTCGGCCCGCGCCCGCAGCCAGGGGAACAGCTGGTCGGCGCTGTCGAGGATGCGCTCGAACAGCGCGCACTGGTCGTGCGACCAGAAGTACACGGCGCCGGCATCGGGCCCGTCGGTGCGCAGCAAAAAGCAGTCGGGCACGTCCACGTCGCCCACGATGGGCAGCATGCGCGCGGGGGTGATGCCGTCGTCGGCAATGGCCTGGCGGATCTCGGCGGCCAACTCGGGCGAACTGTGCTCGTGCAGGCCCAGCCAGGCCAGCAGCTCGGCGTGCTTGTCCAGCGCCTCGCGCACGCTGAACCGGGTGTAGTCCTGGCGGTATTCGCCGTCCACCACGCTGAGCTGGCGCGGCTGGCCGGGCGTGGTGAGCCATTGCCGGTAGGCGGCGGAGACTTCCAGCGCCTGGGGAAAGTGCTCGCGCAGCAGCGCCAGTTCGGCCTCGGTGGCGGGCTGGCCGCTGGCAAGTTCGAAGCGCAGGGCGGCCAGGCGCTCGCGCTCGGCCGCGTGGGCCTCGCCTTCCTCGCGCGCCACAAAGGCCTGGTAGCCGGGGTCGGTCAGCACTTCGGGCAGGTCCAGCTGCCAGGTGCGGTGCGCCTGGTAGGCCTGGGCATTGCGGCCCAGCTGCAGCAGGGCGCTGACGCGGTATTCCTCGATTTGCCGCGTGCCATGGCTGGTGCTGTCGGAGATGGCGATGGCCGCGAGCGCCTCGCCGGGCTGGCCGGCAATGTGCAGCAGGTATTCGGCCCGTGTCTGCGCGGCGGTGGCAAGCTGCGGCGGCGCACTGGCGTAGCCATCGCCAAAGTGGTAGCCCTGGCTGCCCTTCTCGCCGGTGTGCATGCGGTACACGTCGCCGCCCTGCGCGGCGGCGCTGTCGATGATGAAGGCGGCATGCGCCAGCGCGGCGGCCCAGTCGGCATCGGCCTGCGCCGTGCCGGGGTTGGCGCGCGCCCGGTTGGCATGGGCGCGCCGCGCGGCGGTGTGCCAGTACCAGGCACCGCGGCTGCCCTGGCATTGCTGCAGCAGGGCCAGGGCGGCATCGAAGTCGCCGCACTCGGTGTGCAGTGCGGCCAGGTCCATCCGGCATTCGTCCGCCGTTTTGGGGCGCTGGCCGCGCAGGCTGGCGGGCGAGTACACCCGGTCGGGCGCCACCACTTCCTGCAGGCCCGCATCGGCCAGCGTGCGGCGCAGTTCGACAAAGCGCTGCAGCAGCGCCTGCGGCCCGCCATCTTGCGCAAAGGCCAGATCTTCCACCATCTTGAACTGCTGGGCAGAGGTGCGTGCCTCCTGCCGCTTCCAGTAGGCCTGGCCGTCGTAGCCGTGGGGCTCGAGCGTGAGCTGGACGAGCAGCGGGGCGGTGTTCTTGCGCTGGGGCGCGGTTTCGAGCCAGTGGCAGGTGTAGACGGTCATGCGAGGGCAATGCAGGCGGTGCGGTGGCGAAGCCGCCATTGAAGCACCGGCCGGAGGACACGTGAGCGGCGCGGCGTGATGCATTTCACGCGCAGGGCCTTTTTTCACCCCGCCGCGCCCGGCTGGCGCCGGAACACCCGCTCCACCACTTCG
The DNA here is from genome assembly GCF_058783375.1 of Acidovorax sp. FW305-C-20-28. Classification (NCBI taxonomy): domain Bacteria; kingdom Pseudomonadati; phylum Pseudomonadota; class Betaproteobacteria; order Burkholderiales; family Comamonadaceae; genus Acidovorax; species Acidovorax sp. FW305-C-20-28. The sequence continues at coordinate 54,927 of NZ_JBYSYM010000038.1, forward strand.
AACACCACCTGGAAGACGATGGCCAGCCCGGCCGAGGGAATGGCGCCTGCGAGCAAGGTGGTGCCATCGTTGAGCGCCAGCCCCTGGGCAATGCGCTCGCCATAGCCGCCCGCGCCGATGAAGGCGGCGATGGTGGCGGTGCCCACCGTCATCACGGTGGCGGTCTTGATGCCGGCCACGATGACCGGCAGGGCCAGCGGCAGCTTGACCAGGCGCCAGCTTTGCGCCGGTGTCATGCCCAGCGCGACGGCGGCCTGGCGCGTGCCCTGGGGCACCTGCATGAGGCCCACGGCGGTGTTGCGCACGATGGGCAGCAGGGCGTACAGGCTGAGCGCGACGATGGCCGGCACGGTGCCGATGCGGCCCAGCAGCGGGATCAGCGCGGCCAGCAGGGCCAGCGAGGGGATGGTCTGCAGCAGGCCCACCAGGCCCAGCACGCCTTGCCCGAGCCAGGCGCGCGCCGCGGCCAGCGTGCCCAGGGGGATGCCGATGAGCACCGCAATGCCGACCGATACGGCCACCAGCCACAGGTGGTCGCGCGTGAGGCGCCAGAAGTCGCCGCCGAAGATGGCGCTGGACAGGGAGGGGCGGGCCTGCGCGGTGGCTGTGCTGGCTGTGGTGGCCGGTGCTGTCGCAGCAGCAGGTGTGGCTCGGCCGGCCAGGAAGTCGCCTGCGACGGCGGGAAAGGCCTGGCCCTGCAGCTCAGCCTGGGCGTTCATGGCGATCATGCGCGTGACGTCGATGCGGCCTTCGAGCGCGGCGATCTTCTGCCAGGCTATTGGTGCGCGCGTGGGCAAATCGGCGCGGTAGAGCAGCACCGCGTCATAACGCGGGAAGTAGTTCTCGTCGTCCTGCAGCGTCACCTGGCCCAGGTCGGCAATGCGCGCGTCGGTGGTGTAGATGTCGGTCAGGTCGATGCGCCTGGACTGCAAGGCCTGGTACGACAGGCCATGGTCGATGGAGGTGGGCCGCTGCGGCAGCTGGTAGCGGCGGGACAGGCCGGGCCAGCCGTCGTCACGCCCCAGGAACTCTTGCGAGATGGCGATGCGCAGGTCCGGGGCCTTGCGCAGGTCGCCCAGCGTGGTGAGGCCATGCTGGCGCGCCACCTCGGCGCTGGCGGCCAGTGCATAGCCGTTGGCAAAGCCCAGCGGCACGCCCATGGCCAGGCCCATGGCGCGCAGCTTTTCGTCAATGGCTTCGCGCGGCGAGCCGGTGGGGAGCTTCAGGATCTCGCGCTCCACCGTGCCCAGGTATTCGGGGTAGATGTCGATGGAGCCGGTCTTGAGCGCTTCCACCACCACCGCGGTGTTGCCCAGGCCCTGGCGATGCTCGGCCGTGGCGCCGCTCTGGCGCGCCGTCTGGGTGATGACTTCGCCAAGGATGTAGCTCTCGGTGAAGCGCTTGGAGCCCACGGCCAGCGACTCTGTCCCAGCCTGCAAGGGCCAGGCGAAGGTGCTGAGCAGCACGAGCAGGGTGGCTTTGGCGGCGGTGCGCCAGGGCAGTTGGGTGGGGTGCATCGGGCCATTCTGCGCTGCTTTGCGCCCGAGGCGGCTCTGCCGGCAGATCCTGGCCGTCCAGGGCCCTTCAGGGCTTGGCAGGGCGGGTGGGCCGTTCGGCCAGCGCCTGGGTCAGCCGGGTCCTGGCCTGGGCGCCCTGCTGGGCGCCCACCTGCACCTGGTTCATCAGCGCAAGATAGCGGTCCAGGCGCGCCTGGTCGCTGAACATCAGCCTCTGGGGTGGCCCCTGGTCAATGAAGTAGCCGCCCGGGATGCTGTCCATGAAGTCCAGCAGCACCGAGGCGCCCGCGATGGCCGCGGTCTCGCCGGCCGCGAAGCCGGTCACGAAGTCGCCTACCAGCCGCAGCGCGCGCTCGAACCCGCTGGCCAGGGGCCCATAGGCGAAGGCGGGCAGCTGCGGCTGCAGGGCCTTCATGTCCTTGAGCGCCTGGGCGTTGGCCACCTCCATCCGGCTGCGGTAGCCGCCCAGGGCCTGCTGCCAGGCCTTGAGGCGGGTCCGCGTCTGGCTGCGCAGCTCGGGCGAGACCAGTGTTGCCGGGGCCAGCATGGTCTGGGGCTGCAAGGCGGCGAGGTCCTCCACGTAATGGTCCTCGATTGCATCCGTCTCCCGGCGGTAGCCGGCCTTGAGCAGCATGAAGGGTTCCATCATGCCGAGCCGCGCGTCCCGCACCTCCTGGTCGCTGACGGAGCCGCCGGCATTGATCTTGTCGAGCAGGGGGCCGGCCTTGGCCATCGAGTCCAGGGCCTGCTGCTCCTGGTCTTTGCTGGCGCCGGTCTGGGCCTGTGCCGGTGCCGCAGCGGCGCTCGCCAGCAGCAGGGCTGCCAGTGCGGCCCGTAGGACCAGTGCCGCGGGCTTGCTCAGCGTGTTCATGAATGGCATGGTGTGTTTTCTTTCTCTCTGGGGCGATTGTCGCCCGAAGGGCGCACGGGACGGCCGTGTCAGACAGGCCCTCCTTGCAGGCCTGTCTGACACGCGCATGGCCGCGCTGCCCACAGCCGCGCGCCGGGTCGTGCGGCCACCATGGCGGCATGGTGCTCCACCTCCCACCCGATTCCCTGGACGCGATCAGCGCTGCCGACGCCAGCGTGCCCCTGGCCCCGCCCGCCGGGCAGGACGGCATCGTGCGCCCGGCACTCTTGGTGCTGCCTGGCTGGGACGATGATGGCAGGGCCCAGTACGACGCGCTGGACCAGGACCTGGGTGCCCAGGGCTGGCAGTGTCGCCGCGCCGACCTGCCCGATGCCAGCTGGCCTGCCGCCGAGCGCGCCGCGGTGACCCGCGAAGACAGCCTGCGCCAGGCCCTGCACGACTACCAATTGCTGCACGCCCAGGCCCGGCCCGATGGCATGGGGGTGCTGGGCTTCAGCTACGGCGGCTACATGGCGGCCCTGCTGGCGGGCATGTACCCTTTTGACTGGCTGGTGCTGCGCTCGCCGGCCCTGTACGGCGATGGCGACTGGGGTGTTGCCAAGGAAGACCTGGACCAGCGTGCCATCAAGGCCTACCGCAGGGAGACGCACACGCCGGACAGCAACCGCGCGCTGGCGGCCTGCGCTGCCTTCAGGGGCGATGTGCTGCTGGTGCAGTCCGAGTGCGACCAGATGGTGCCGCCGCCCGTGGTCGAAAGCTACGCCTGGGCCTTGGGTGGCGCCCGCTCATTGGTGCGGCATACGCTGCTGGGGGCCGACCATGCCCTGTCGCAGGCGCGTTGGCGCCAGACCTACCACCGCATCGTGGTGGAGTGGCTGCAGGCCCGACGGGCCTGCAGCTGAACGCCGGCGTCGCTCAGCGAGCGCCGGCACCCGCACCTGCGCCAGCACCTGAACCTGAACCTGCACCAGGGGCACCGGCACCAACGCCTGCACCGGCACCCACCCCCGCGCCGGGAGTTCCGGCGCCCGCGCCCACGCCTGCGCTGCTGCCGGCAGCGCCGGTGCCGGGGCCTGTACCCGGGGCCGTTCCGGCGGCTGCCGCGCCGGGTGCTGCTGCGCCAGCGGCGCTGCCGGGTGCACCAGCGGCACTGCCGGGTGCGCCCGCGCTGGTGCTGCCGCCCGAGCCCGAGCCGGGCGCGCCAATGCCCACGCTGCCCGGGCCCGTGCCGCTGTTGCCGGCGCTGATGCCACTGCTGACGCCGGGGGGCGTGCTGCCCGTGGAGCCCGTGCTGCCCGCCGTGCCGGGGGCGGGCCCTGCGCTGGTGGAGGTGCCACCGGTGGCCGGGCTGCCGGTCACGCCGCCTGGGGCACTGCCGGTGGTCCCGCTAGTTCCAGGGGTGCCCGTGGTCGTGCCGGAATTGGTGGCGTTGCCCGTGGGGCTGGCGGTGGTGTTACCGGTGGTGCTGGTGGATGGCGAGCCGATGCTGCTGCTCGGTATGCCGCTCGGGATATTGCCCGGCACGCTGGTGTTGCCGATGCTGCTGTTGCTGCTGGGCGTGGTCGCCGTGCTGGTGGTGGTGCCCGTGCCCGGCGCCGTACCAGGGCTGGGGCTGCCGGTGATGGCGGTGTTGTTGTTGCTGCTGCTGGGCACGCTGCCCGGGATGCTGGAAGGGCTGGTGCCGGCATTGCCCACATTGCCGCTGCTTGGTATGGCGCTGGGGATGTTGCCGGGAATGCTGGTGTTGCCGATGCTGCCGTTGCTGCTTGGCGTGGCGGGGGTGCTTGGGGCACTGATGTTGCCCGGGCTGCCGATGGTGACCGTGGACGGCGTGGCTGGACTGGCGCTGCTGAAGCCACCCTGGGCTTGCGCGGTCTGTGCAGCGGCGAGCGCCAGCACCGATGCTGCAAACAGCGGGGCCGCCCAGTGACGGCGCGAATGGGAGTGAAATGGGTTGGGCATGGTGAAGAAGCTCCTGAAGATGGTGGCGGTGGCCTGGGTGGTCACCATGCTTTCCATGGTGGAGCCTCCGCTGGCGCGCCGAGGTAGGGCCTGCGGTGTGCACGGGGTAGGACGTAGTGCCTGCGGCGCAGCCGGTGCTGTTTTCTGAAACATTTGGATACTTGGACGCGATTTCGGACATCTCTGGAACGCCTGCTTGCGCATGTAATGGCACCGCCTTGTTTCCCCCGAAACCCATGAACCCTCTGCTGCCGCAATTTCCCGAGTCGCTTGTGCAGATGCTGCACAGCCCCGATCTGTCGACCCTGCACGGCCAGGTGCAGACCGTGGCGCAGGCGTTGGGGTTCGAGCATTTCGTCTATGCCCTGCGCGTGCCGGAGAACTTCACGCAGTCGAGCATCCTGATGGTCGATGGCTACCCGCCGGGCTGGACGGGCCACTACATGGCGCAGGCCTACCATGCGCACGACCCGGTGATCCGCTATTGCAGCCGCAACATCCTGCCCGTGCTGTGGCATGGCGTGCCGGGCGGAGCCTCTGAACCGGATGCCCGGCGCATCATGGGCGAGGCGGCCGAGCACGGGCTGTGCACCGGCCTGAGCGTGCCGCTGCACACGCCCCATGGGGAGCTGGGCATCTTCAGCGGCACCGTGTCGCGCATGGGCCGTGCGGCCCAGGCCGACATCGCCCAGGCCCAGGCCCACGCGCACCTGCTGGCCAGCTATGTGCACGAGGCCCTGCGGCGCCTGGCCCCCATGCCGCCACAGCGCCCGGTGCTGAGCCCGCGCGAGCAGCAGGTGCTGCGCTGGGCCGCCGATGGCAAGACTTCGTGGGAGATCTCCTGCCTGCTGCACATCTCCGAGCGCACGGCCAATTTCCACCTCAACACGGTGGCGCAGAAGCTCGGGGTGTTCAGCCGCCAGCATGCCATTGCAAGGGCCCTGCTGCTGGGCCTCATCCAGCCCAGCCCGTTCTGAAGCCTTCCCGGGTGGCCGTGCCCGGTTCAAGCGGTGCGGGCCACTGTCATATCTGACAGTTCATGCCCGTGCGGTGCGCCGATATGGTCGGGTCTTCATTGCCCTTGTTCGCTTTTTCCTTTCTTTTTTTGAGAGACGTCAATCCATGAAGACAGCCTTTTCCGCACTGACTTGCCTGGCCGCTCTGGCCGTGATGAGCCCCCTGGCCGTGCAGGCGCAGGGCGTGCAGATCAATCTCGCGGGGTCCCAGGTGGGGGTGGTGGATGGCCAGAACCTGCGCATCAACAACGTGGAGTACGCGGGGCGGCGCTACATCCTGGAGGTGCAGTGGAACCCCAATGCCGCGACCTTCGTGCCCACCAAGGTGAGCGAGCAGGCGGCCTCGGGCCTGCTGTGCAATGCGCCGGTGTTCGCCTCCAACGCGCGCGCGGGCACGCTGATGCTGCAGGTCGACCCCGGCAACCGCGCGGTGCAGGTCTCGGTGGTCAATGACGGGCCGCAGGACCCCTGGAGCTTCTCGCTGTATGGCTGGCGCTTCGTGCACAACCAGACCGCCTATTCGCTGACGCTCAAGCCCTCGGAAGTCGACCCCAACACGGCACTCATGAATCTGGCGAGTTCGAGCCTGTACAGCGTGCGCCCGCTGGCGCGGGGCGAGCGGCTGGTGGTGGGCACCATCAACAACCTGCCCTCGGGCTTCAATTTCAACATGCCCATCAGCAGCGTGGTCTACGGCAACCAGACCACGGCCTGCCAGTAGTCCAGCAGGCCCGGGGAAGCCTGCTGGCAGGGGCGCATCAGCCCGTTGAGGCCCTGGCGCCGGCCTGGGATGGCACGCCCAGCAGGTAGTCGGCGACCTCTTCCGAGAAGCGGCTGCGGTGCGTGCCGCCCAGCAGCACCGCGCTGTCGTCCCGGCCCTCGGGGTCGGGCCGCACGCTGGGCATGCCGTGGGCCACCAGGGCCTGGGCGCAGCCGAGCCAGTCGCCGTCCGGCACGGGCGCGTTGATCGATGCCCAGGACAGGGTGCCGATCACGTTGTCGCCAAAGCCGTGCATGGCCCGCCAGTCGGCACCGTGCTCGAGCAGGAAGCGAGCGAGCGGCGCATCGCCGCGGAACACGGCCTGGTTCAGGGCCGAGCCATCCCAGTCGCCGCCGCGCGTTTCGATGGGCCAGCCCAGGCGGACCATGGTGCGCACCGCCTCGCCGCAGCCCTGGGCCGCTGCCAGCTCGGGCAGTTGGCGCAGTTGGGCAGGTACCAGCGTGCCGAGGATGCCAGGGTGCGCGGCCTGGATGGCGCGGGCCGCCGGCTCGTCGCCGCGCGCGCAGGCGGCGATGAAGGCTTCTTCCGGAGCGAGCGGTGCGCTGCTGCCGCTGCCTTGAGCTTCGTTCTCGGTGGCATCCTGCAGCAGCTGCGCCACCTCGGGCAGGCCGTAGCGCAGGGCCACGGTGCGGGCGGGCGTGCCGTCCTGGGTGTGGGCGTCGGGTCGGGCGCCTGCGGCCAGCAGGGCGGCGATGTGAGCGGGCGAGCGGCGCCGGCGGATGGCCCACAGCAGCAGCGAACCCCCGTCGGAGCCGGGCGCGCTGCCCGGCGCCTCGTTGGCATCGCCGCCATGCGCCAGCAGCAGCTGCAGGGTGGCCAGGTCATCGAGGTCGAGCACGCGGTACATGGCGTTGGTGCCGACGATGCGCGCGCCGGCGGCCAGCAGCAGCCGGGTGCATTCGGGCCGGTCGAGCGAGTGGTAGAGCGATTCGTTGTCGTCGGGGTCGGCGCCGGCACCGAGCAGCAGTTGCGTGAGTTCGGGGTCGTGGTTGCAGCCAGCGGCGCCGTACAGGGCCGAGAGCGGGTGCGCCTCGTCGGGCGCCTGCAGCGAGGCCGGGGGCCAGCGGTTGCCCACCGTCTGGTCGGGCGAGGCGCCGGCAGCCAGCAGGTAGCGCGCGCAGTTGCGCAGCCGCTCGCGGTAGTCCGGCAACTGCAGCATGGCAGAGTGCGTCACGGCCACCAGCGGCGGCAGCCGCAGCGGGCCGCCCGCCCGGTGCACCCAGCCCGGGTCGCGTTCCGTGGCCTGGCGCAGCGTGGCCTCGTCGCCCACGGCGCAGGCGAGGTAGGGGTCATCTTCAGCGAGCAGGGCCGGGTTGTCCTGCAGCAGGCGAACGGCCACGGCCGGCCGGGCGCGGTTCATGCCGCCGGTGATGTCGCCCGCATACACCAGGCCCAGCCAGTGCAGCACGGCCCGGGCCGGGTCGCCGCTGTCGTCCAGCATGGCGCGGCGTGCGGTGACGAAGCCCTGCAGGTCGGCCCAGGAGGCGAACCCGTATTCGCGCGCGATGCACGACTGCGCATCGTGCAGGCGCAGGCCCTGGGCGGCCAGGGTGGCGTCGTCCTTGCCTGCTGCGGCGGGTAGCGCGGCGCGAAAGCGCTCGAAGGCCGTGGGCGCGCTGGTGGTGTCGTGGGTGCGGTACAGGGCCAGGAGATCCTTGGCCTGTTTCTTGAGGTGGCCGATGTCGGGCCGGGCGGGAAGCCGCTTGCCGTAGGGCGTCGTCGTCATGAAGAAAACCTCCGTGCATCAGGTGCCGATGGCCCGCAGATCCGGCTGCACAAAAGGCGTTGGATAGGCGTGTGGTTGAAGGCAGCGAGGACTCTTTGTTGTCCTGTGCTGCCTTCTGCAAGTGGGTTCTACCCTTCCCGCGGGCCCGGGGGCGGCTTGCAACCGCGCGGGGGGATGATAGCGGATGTGTGTTTGCTGTTGTGGGTGCTGCTGCTCTTGTTTTGAGGGCGAAGGCCGGGATGTGCGCCCGGCGGCGCAGTAACTTTCTCTTGGGCCGCCAAGAGAAAGTCACCAAAGAGAAGGCGGCC
>NZ_JBYSYM010000039.1:0-60126 GCF_058783375.1 Acidovorax sp. FW305-C-20-28
GGGCAGCGGGGCCGCCTTCTCTTTGGTGACTTTCTCTTGGCGGCCCAAGAGAAAGTTACTGCGCCGCCGGGCGCACACCCCGGCTCCCGCCCTTGATCAAGGCATGCTGCCAACTAACAGGCAAAAGGCTATAAAACCCGCCCCGCAGCCGCCCCAGACAACTCCCACAACCCCTCCGCCACAGGCGCCATCTCCGCCCTCTGCCGATACAAGCGAATCTCCACCGGCACATTCCACTCTTCGCCACCGGCCACCACCAGTGATCCCGCACGCAACTCCTCGGCGATCAGGCTCCGAGGCAACCAGGCCACGCCACGCCCCTCCTGCGCCATGGTCTTGAGCAGCACCGCATGGTGCGCCGTGAACACCACGGCCACGCCGCCGGGGAGGGCGGCGCTGGCGTCGGGCGTGTCCGAGAACACGCTGCGCATGCGCGAGCGCATGATGCGCCCCAGGCCCGAGGCCTCGCTGTAGGCCAGCACGGGCACGGCAGCCGCCTGGCCCATGGCGTGCAAGGGCTGCTGCGGCTGGGCCGGGTCGGGCGCGCTCACGGGCAGCAGCACGTCGTCCGAGATCTGGTGCATCGGGTACTGCGCCTCGTCCAGGCGGCCGGGCACCTCGGCGTGGCCATGGCACAGCACGAACTGCACGCGGCGCTGCAGCATCAGGTCCTCGCAGGCGTGTGAGCTGTCGGACATGGTCTGGATCGGCCCCAGGCGCAGCCGTGCCTCCACGCCCGCCAGCCAGCGCGGAAAAAAGGTCAGTGACAGCACATGCGTGGCCGCAAAGCGCAGGCTGGCGGCCGCAATGTCGTGCGCGGCGCGGGCCTTGATGCGCGCGGCCTCCAGGTTGGCCAGCACGGTTTCGAGCAGCGGCAGAAAGCGCTGGCCCGCGGGCGTGAGCGCGGCGGGGTGGGCGCTGCGGTCGAACAGCTCCACGCCCACCCAGTCCTCCAGTGCGCGGATATGGCGGCTGAAGGCCGGCTGGGCGATGGCGCGGGCCTCTGCCGCGCGCGAGAAGTTGCCGGTCTCGGCCAGGGCCAGAAAGTCTTCCAGCCATTCCAGGTCGAGGGGGCGGTTGCCAGGTCCCATGGTCGTGTGCGCTCGGTAGGTGGGTTGCGGGTGGCTGATGGTTGCTGCAGATAGTTGTATGCGATTCGGGTATTGGACGGTCGACGCCGGCCCGGGAATGATCCATCCCGTACCCCTTCACACGCAACCCCAGTATTCCTACCGGAGACAAGACAGCATGCCTTCCATCGCGAATTATCGCGGGATCATCCCCGCCATTTCCTGCCCCTTCACGCCCGACCACCGCATCGACGAGCCCGCGTTGCGCAAGCTGGCCTCCTGGCTGGCGGGGCACGATGGCGTGGTGGCCATCATGACCAACGGCCACACGGGCGAGGTGTTCTCCCTTACCCCCGCCGAGCGCGCTGAGGTCACGCGCATCGTGGCCGACGAGCTCAAGGGCCGCATGCCGGTGATCTCCTCCATCGTCTGCGAGGGCCTGGCCGAGGCGGCCGAGCACGCCCGTGCGGCCCAGGCCGCCGGTGCCGTGGCGCTGGACGTGATGCCGCCCCACCACTGGCTGCGCTTTGGCTTCACGCCGGGCCATGCGCTGCAGTACTTCGAGGCCATCCACAAGGCCGCCCCCGGCCTGGACCTGGTCTGCCACGTCTATCCGGCCTGGACGCGTGCCTCCTACTCCTCGCAGCTGCTGGCCGACCTGGCGCGGCTGCCCTACCTGCAGGCCTTCAAGGTGGGCCAGCGTGACATGAACAAGTATGCGCGGGACATCCAGGCGATTCGCGAGGCCGACCCGTCCAAGGCCATCCTGACCTGCCACGACGAGTACCTGCTGGCCTCGATGGTGCAGGGCGTCGATGGTGCCCTGGTGGGCTTTGCGACCTTCATCCCCCAACTGATCATCGACCTGTGGGATGCCGTGAAGGCCGGCGACCTGAAGAAAGCCATGGCCGTGCAGGCCGTCATCACCCCGCTCAAGGATGCCGTGTACGGCGGCGGCGAACCCACGGGCGAGGCCCATGCGCGCATGAAGGGTGGCATGTACCTGGCCGGCGTGATCGATGACGCCACCGTGCGCCCACCCACCGAGGCCCCCAACGCCAAGGAGATGGAGGCCCTGCGCGCTGCCGTGGCGCAGGCCGGGCTTCTCAAGCGCTGATTCCCTGGAGCGGGGCGTGCAGCTCCGCTCCATGCACTGCGACGACGACCTTCCAAAAAAGACCAAGACAGGAGACAAGCACCATGCAACGCACGCATTTCGTCCGCGCCACCCTGGCCGCCATCGGGCTGGTGGCCGTGGCCGGCAGCGCCCTCGCGCAAGGCTATCCCAACAAGCCGATCCGGATGGTGATTCCCTTTCCTCCCGGCGGCACGCTGGACACCGTGGGCCGGCTGCTCGCGCAGAAGCTCGGTGAGCAGATGGGCCAGAGCTTCGTGGTGGAGAACAAGCCCGGCGGCAACGGCGTGATCGGCGGCGACGTGGTTGCCAAGGCGCCGGCCGACGGCTACACGCTGCTGTTCAATGCCTCGACCTTCACCACGGCGCCCATGACCATGAAGTCCGTGCCCTATGCGGTGCAGAAGGACTTCGCGCCGATTGCGCTGGTGGCCAAGGCGCCGCTGTCGGTTGCCATCAACAAGAACCTGCCCATCACCGACATCAAGTCGCTCATCGCCTATGGCAAGGCCCACCCCGGCAAGATGACCTTTGCGGTCGGCTCTATCGGCTCGGCCGGCCACCTGTCGACCGAGCTGCTCAAGCGCGCCGGCCAGATCGACTACCTGGTCGTCCCCTACAAGGGCACGGCCCCGGCGTTCCAGGACCTGATCGGCGGGCAGATCGACGGTTTCATCGACCCCATCCTGGGTTCGCTGCAGTACCACAAGAGCGGCATGCTGCGCGTGGTGGCCGTGACCTCGGCCCAGCGTGCCACCAGCCTGCCCGACGTGCCCACCGTGGCCGAGACCATCCCGGGCTACGAGTTCTACAGCTGGTACGGCCTGTGGGGCCCGGCCAGGCTGCCCGCCGAGATCACCCAGCGCCTGAACACCGAAGTCAACAAGGCCCTGGCCGGCGACATGAAGGACAAGCTGCGCGAGCAGGGCCTGCTGCTCACGCCCGGCAGCGTGGAGGACTTCGCCAAATTCCAGCGCAGCGACATGGAGCGCTCGCAGAAGATCGTCACGGAGGGGAATATCCGTGTGGAATGACCTCTTCCATCTGAATGCGCCCACCGGCGAGCGCGGGGTGCAGGCATGACGGCCGGCGCCAGGCATGCCGTGGTCACCGGCAGCAGCAGCGGCATCGGCCGTGCCATCGCGCAGGCGCTGCTCGATGCGGGCTGGCGCGTGAGCGGGCTCGATGTGGCCCAGGCCGGAATCGTGCACCCCGGGTTCACCGCGGTGCCGGTGGATCTTTCGCAGGGCGCCGATATCGCGCGGGCCGCGCTGGCCTTGCCAGCCGTGGATGCCCTGGTGCATGCGGCCGGCGTGCTGCGTGTGGGGCCGCTGGGCCAGCTCGACCATGCGGGCGGCGAGCTGATGTGGCGCCTGCATGTGGACGCGGCCACGCGGCTGGCCGATGCCATCGTGCCCGGCATGGCGGCGCGCGGGCAGGGGCGGGTGGTTTTCATCGGCAGCCGGGTGGCGCAGGGCATGCCCGGGCGCGGGCAGTACGCGGCCACCAAGGCGGCGGTGGTCGCGCTGGCGCGCAGCTGGGCCGCCGAGGTCGCGGGCCAGGGCGTCACGGTGAACGTGATATCGCCCGCCGCCACGGCCACCGGCATGCTGCAGGACCCTGCGCGCGCGGGCAGCGCACCGCGCCTGCCACCCATCGGCCGCCTGATCGAACCCGCCGAGATCGCCGCCCTCGTGGGCTACCTGCTGTCGCCGCCGGCGGCAGCCATCACCGGGCAGGACATCGCCATCTGCGGGGGCTCCTCGCTGCCGCGCTGACGAATTTTCTCCTGCCTCTTCTCTCTTGTTTCCCAACCCACCAGCGACCACCATGAAAATCGTCGACATCGCCGAATCCACCCGTCCCATCAAGTCCGACATCCGCAACGCCTACATCGACTTCTCCAAGATGACCCTGAGCCTGGTGGCTGTGGTCACCGATGTCATCCGCGACGGCAAGCCCGTGATCGGCTACGGCTTCAACTCCAACGGCCGCTACGGCCAGGGCGGCTTGATCCGCGACCGCTTCCGCCCGCGCATTCTGGAGGCCGACCCCGCCAGCCTGCTCGACGCCACGGGCGAGAACATCGATGCCCACAAGGTCTGGGCGCAGATGATGATCAACGAGAAGCCCGGCGGCCATGGTGAGCGCTCGGTGGCCGTGGGCACCATCGACATGGCCGTGTGGGACGCCGTGGCCAAGATCGCCGGCAAGCCCCTGTACCAGTTGCTGGCCGAACGCTATGGCACGGGCACGCCCAACCCGCGCGTGTTCGTCTACGCTGCGGGCGGCTACTACTACCCCGGCAAGGGCCTGGACGGCCTGCGCAAGGAAATGGAGAGCTACCTGGCGCGCGGCTACTCGGTGGTCAAGATGAAGATCGGCGGCGCCTCGCTGGCCGACGACTGCGAGCGCATCGAGTCGGTGCTCAAGATTCTGGGCCCGGGCCAGCAGCTGGCGGTGGATGCCAACGGCCGCTTCGACCTGCCCACCGCCATTGCCTACGGCAAGGCGCTCTCTCAGTACCCGCTGTTCTGGTACGAGGAGGCCGGCGATCCGCTCGATTACGAGCTGCAGGCCAAGCTGGGCGAGGTCTATGCCGGCCCCATGGCCACGGGCGAGAACCTGTTCTCCATGCAGGACGCGCGCAACCTGATCCGCCACGGCGGCATGCGCCCCGACCGCGACTGGCTGCAGTTCGACTGCGCGCTGAGCTACGGCCTGGTGGAATACCTGCGCACGCTCGACATGCTCAAGGAATACGGCTGGTCGCCAAGCCGCTGCATCCCCCACGGCGGCCACCAGATGTCGCTGGCCATTGCCGCGGGTCTGGGCCTGGGCGGTAACGAGAGCTACCCCGACCTGTTCCAGCCCTATGGTGGCTTCCCTGATGGTGTGAAGGTGGACAACGGCTACGTCACGCTGCCGCCGCTGCCAGGCATCGGCTTCGAAGGTAAATCCGACCTGATCGCCGAGATGCGGGCACTGGCCTCGTAAGGCTCAGCGCAAACGGAACACGGCCACGGCTTCCACCAGCTGGTGGGCCTGGCCACTCAGGCTGCCCGCGGCCGCGGCACTCTGCTCCACCAGCGCGGCGTTCTGCTGCGTGGCATCGTCCATGCGCACGATGGCCTGGGTCACGCGCTGCATGTCGCGCGTCTGTTCGGCGCTGGCCTGGCTGATCTCTTCGACCAGCGCGCTCACGCCGCGGATGGAGGCGACCACCTCGTCCATGGTGCTGCCGGCATTGCGCGCCAGGTCGGAGCCGGCCTGCACGCGCTCCACGCTGGCCTGGATCAGCGCCTTGATCTCGCGCGCCGCGCTGGCGCTGCGCGTGGCGAGGTTGCGCACCTCGCTGGCCACCACGGCGAAGCCGCGGCCCTGCTCGCCAGCGCGTGCCGCCTCCACGGCGGCATTGAGCGCCAGGATGTTGGTCTGGAAGGCGATGCCATCGATGACGCCGATGATGTCGGCGATCTTGCGCGAGCTGTCCTGGATGCCCTGCACCACCTCCACCATCTGCCCCACGACCTGGCCGCCGCGCTCGGCCACCGAGGCGCCGCTCTTGGCCAGCTCGTTGGCGCGCTGGGCGCTTGATGCGTTGTGCTGCACCGTCTCCTGCAGCTGCTGCATGGACGAAGAGGTCTCGTCCAGCGACGAGGCCTGGTCCTCGGTGCGCATGCTCAGGTCGGTATTGCCCTGGGCGATCTCGGCACTGGCGCTGGCCACGCCCTCGGCATTGGTGCGCACACCCGAGACCACGCGCTCCAGGTTCTCCTGCATGGCCGCCAGGGCCTGCAGCAAGCGCGCGGGTTCGTCGTTGCCGTCGATGGTGATGGCCGTGGTCAGGTCGCCTGCGGCCACCTTGTTGGCCAGCGACACGGCCACGCGCAGCGGGCGCACCACCGAGCGGGTGATCACCCAGCCCGCGAAGGCGCCCAGGGCCGTGACCAGGGCCAGCGCCACCAGGCTGCTGACCAGGGCGCGGCGCGCAGCCTGCGCGGCCTGCTGGGCAATGGCGGCGCTGCTGTCGGCCACCTGGCGGCTCAGTTCCCCGAGCAGCTTGGCAGGGCCCTGGTCGATGTCGGCCACGTCGGCGTCCCCGGCCGATGCCACGAAGCCCAGCGACTGGAAGGCCTCGAAGCCCTTGCGGTAGCCCTGGGCCATCTGGGTGTGGGCGTCCACGAACTTCTGCAGGGCGGCGCGCTCGCTGGCGTCCACCAGTTGGGGCGCCAGTGCCTTGGCGGCATCGGCCACGCGCTTTTCGCTGGCCTGGAAGGCGTTCCAGTGCAGCTCGCGCTTGCGCGAATCCTCGCCGCGCAGCAGCGTGTTCTTCCACTCCATCACCTGGGTCTTGAACTCGCTTTCCATGCGCGAGACGGCGCGCTCCTGGGCCACGCGCTGCAGCACCGTGGCATCGTAGGTACCCAGGGTGCCGTACAGCGCCGCAATGCCGAAGAGCGCGGCGCCCAGCATCAGCGCGAGCACCAGGCCCAGTGCGCCCGCCATGCGGGTGCCAATCGAATAGCGGGACATGTTCATCAGAAAGTCCTTGCGGTGCGCGCGTTGGCGGCAGGCCTCATGCCTTGAGCTTGAGCAGGTAGACCATCACGCGCGCGGTGGTCAGGTCCAGCTCCATGAACTCGGTCAGGTCCTTGCCCGTGAGCCAGGATGCCTCCCACTTGTTGGTTTTCAGCGTGCGCACCCAGGACTCGTGGGCGGT
Source organism: Acidovorax sp. FW305-C-20-28 (assembly GCF_058783375.1). Lineage (NCBI taxonomy): Bacteria > Pseudomonadati > Pseudomonadota > Betaproteobacteria > Burkholderiales > Comamonadaceae > Acidovorax > Acidovorax sp. FW305-C-20-28. The sequence goes on from NZ_JBYSYM010000039.1 coordinate 6,929, forward strand.
CGCGGCCTCCACGGCCGCCACCATCTCGGCCAGGCGGGCGGCGGAGACCCCCTTGCCCGTGAACACACCGCGCCAGTTGGCCATGACGGCGTCGATCCCCTGCTCCCGGAATGCGGGCAGGCCGAACACGCTGCGCCGGGCCGACACGCCGATGGCGCGCAGCTTGCCGGCCGCAATCGCTTCGCTGAACTCGCTGTAACCCGACAGGCCCAGGGCGGCCTTGCCGGTGACCAGGGCGTCCACCACCTCGTTGCCGCCGGCAAAAGGGCGGTAGACCAGGGTTTCGGGGTTGGCCTTGGCGGCGCGGGCCAGCACGCCCGCATAGATATGGTCCACCCCGCCGGCGGAGCCACCGGCCACGGGCAGGGCGGGCAGGTCGGCCTTCATCGCGGCGACCAGGTCCTTGGCGCTGCGGATGGACGAGGACGCCGGCACGGCGGCCACCAAGTAGTCGCTGGTCAGGCGCGCAATGGGCTGGATCTGCGTGAGGTCCACGGCCGGCTTTTGCAGCGCCACGGCGCCCACCATCACCATGCCGCCCATGAGCAGCGTGTTGGGGTCGCCCGCGTACTTCTCGGCATAGCGCGCCAGGCCGATGGTGCCGCCCTTGCCGCCCACGTTCTCGTACTCCACCTGGTCCACGGCGCCGGCCCCCACCAGGGCGGCGCCCAGGGCGCGGCCGGTCTGGTCCCAGCCGCCGCCTGCGTTGGCGGGGATCACGATGCGCAGTGTGCCGGCCAGCTTGGCCACCTTGGCAGGCGGGCGGGCCTGGGCCAGCGCGGTGCTGCCCCAGGGGGCTGCCAGGGCGGCAAACGCGGCGGCACGGGCCAGCAGCTTGCGGCGCTGCGTGTTCTCTGGGGTGGTGGCGGTCATGGCATTCCCTCGGTAAGCGGATGTATCCAGTCGCCATGGTGGGCGCTGAAACTGTCATTTGGCTGTCCAGGGTATCAGGGTATACGCCGAAGCGGGTGACATCTGTGGCCGCCACGCCACCATGAAAAACGCCCTGCGCCGCGGGTGCGGGGCAGGGCGTCGGGGGTGGGGAAGGTCCCTTCAGGGGGACGTTCGCCAGAACCGCTTACAGCGAGTCGATGAAGCTGCGCAGCTTGTCCGAGCGGCTGGGGTGCTTGAGCTTGCGCAGCGCCTTGGCCTCGATCTGGCGGATGCGCTCGCGCGTCACGTCGAACTGCTTGCCCACTTCTTCCAGCGTGTGGTCGGTGGACATCTCGATACCGAAGCGCATGCGCAGCACCTTGGCTTCGCGCGGGGTGAGGCCGTCCAGGATGTCCTTGACCACGTCGCGCAGGCCGGCCTGCATAGCGGCATCGATCGGGGCGGTGTTGGCACCGTCCTCGATGAAGTCGCCCAGGTGGCTGTCGTCGTCGTCGCCGATGGGGGTTTCCATCGAGATCGGCTCCTTGGCGATCTTCATGATCTTGCGGATCTTCTCTTCCGGGATCTCCATCTTCGCGGCCAGGATGGACGCATCGGGCTCGAAGCCGAACTCCTGCAAATGCTGGCGGCTGATGCGGTTCATCTTGTTGATGGTCTCGATCATGTGCACCGGGATGCGGATGGTGCGCGCCTGGTCGGCGATCGAGCGCGTGATGGCCTGGCGGATCCACCACGTGGCGTAGGTCGAGAACTTGTAGCCGCGGCGGTATTCGAACTTGTCCACGGCCTTCATCAGGCCGATGTTGCCTTCCTGGATCAGGTCCAGGAACTGCAGGCCGCGGTTCGTGTACTTCTTGGCGATGGAGATCACGAGGCGCAGGTTGGCCTCGATCATTTCCTTCTTGGCGTCGCGCGAGGTGGCTTCGCCTTCGTTCATGCGCTTGTTGATGTCCTTGAGCTCGGTCAGCGGCACCACCACGCGGGCCTGCAGGTCCATCAGCTTTTGCTGCAGTTCCTGCACGGGCGGGATGTTGCGCGCCATCACCGTGCTCCAGGGCTTGCCGGCAGCGGCCTGCTTTTCCACCCACTGCAGGTTCAGCAGGTTGGGCGGGAAGTCCTTGATGAAGGTTTCCTGCGGCATGCCGCACTTGTCCACGATGATGCGGCGCAGCTCGCGCTCCTTCTTGCGCACGTCGTCCACCTGGCCGCGCACCATGTCGCACAGCTTCTCGATGGTCTTGGCGGTGAAGCGGATGGTCATCAGCTCTTCCGACAGGGCGTGTTGCGCCTTCACGTAGGCCGGCGTGCCGTAGCCTTCCTTGTCGTAGATCTTGTGGACCTTCTCGAACAGGTCGCGCAGCTTGTCGAAGCGCTCCAGCGCCTGCTTCTTGAGCTCTTCGAGCTTCTTGGTCAGGGCCTTGGAGCCGCCCTTGCCGTCGTCGTCGTCGGCTTCGTCGAACTCGTCGAAGTCTTCTTCGGCCACGTAGTCGTCGGCCTCGTTGGGGTTGGAGAAGCCGTCCACGATGGTGGAGATGACGACCTTGCCCTCGCGGATCTCCTCACCCATGTTGAGGATCTCGGCGATGGTGGCGGGCGATGCGCTGATCGCCTCCATCATGGCCATCAGGCCGCCTTCGATGCGCTTGGCGATTTCGATTTCGCCTTCGCGCGTGAGCAGTTCCACCGTGCCCATTTCGCGCATGTACATGCGCACGGGGTCGGTGGTGCGGCCGAATTCGCTGTCCACGGTGGACAGGGCGGCTTCGGCGGCTTCTTCGGCTTCTTCTTCACTGGCGCCCGTGGGGGCGTTGTCGGTGATGATCAGCGCTTCGGCATCGGGCGTCTGCTCGTACACGGCCACGCCCAGGTCGTTCAGCGTGGTGATGACGGCTTCGAGCGTTTCGGCATCGACCAGCTTGTCGGGCAGGTGGTCGGAGATTTCGACGTGCGTGAGGTAGCCGCGCGTCTTGCCCAGCTTGATCAGGGTTTTCAGGCGCGAGCGGCGCTTGGCCAGGTCTTCCTCGGACAGGACGGTCTCGTCCAGGCCGAATTCCTTCATCAAGGCGCGTTCCTTGGCCTTGCTGATCTTCATGCGCAGCGGCTTGACCTTCTCGGCCGTGGGCGCGCTCTCGGCTTCGGCCTCGACTTCGCCTTCCAGGTCGGATTCGATGTCCGACAGGTCGGCGTCATCGCCGCTTTCCTCGGCGCCGCCTGCGGCTGCCTTGGGCTTGCGGCCGCGCTTGGCGGGCACCTTGGCCTCGGCCGTGGCGGCACCTGCGGCCTTGGCGGGGCGGCCGGGGCGCTTCTTGGGCGCTTCTTCGCCGTCTGCCTCGACGGCCTTGGCGCGGGTTTTCTTGAGTTCTTCGGGGGCTTCCGTCTTCTCGGCAGACTTGTTCACAGGCACTGGTTTCACTTTCTTGGCGGCAGGGGCGGGCGCAGCGGCGGCTTTGGAGGCCACGGCCTTGGCCGGAGCCTTGGCCGCAGTTTTGGAGACGGCCTTCGCGGCGGGGGCTGGAGCGGACTTGGATGGCTTCGCGGACTTTTGAGCGGGCATGAACAACCTCAGAATCAAAAACGGACACAAAGAAAACGCAAGCGCCACAGATCCCGGCGCGGGTGGCACTGCAAAAGCCGTGCTTTTGCAGTTCGAGGGGCATCCCTCAGGGGCAAGATGTCTGGGCGAACATTTGGTGTGCAGTCCTTGCGATGGGTGGGCGGTTGTGCGCGTTTGTCACGGTGGCCCGGCTCGGAGGTGCTGCTGTCGCTCTTGCCTAACCCTACATTATACCATTTGGGCCGATTTCAAGCCGCTTTGGGGCCTGTGCCCAATAAAACAACGCGTTTTTGCTCCAGAACGCGGTAACGCTCCAAGGCCGTGGGGTCCTTGGCGGCCTGCAGGACCAGCAGTTTCTGCTCTTCCTGGATGCCTTCGATGAGCATGCGGTTCAGTAGATCCCGCAATTCCAGCCGGAGTTCCGCCAGTTCCCCCTCGGTCTGGGCATGGGCGCCGGTCATCACCTTGACGGCCAGCTCCTCGCACTCATGGTCGCGCAGGCTTTCGCGCAGCACGGCCCAGGCCAGCGGGCCGTGTTCGTGGAATTGCGCTTCCAGCCAGGTGAACAGCGGCCCGTGGGGCGCCGGCTGGGCGCACAGGGCCGTGTGGTCGTCGTGGGTGAGCTCTTCGAGGAAACCCATGTGCGACAGCAGCAGCCGCGCCGCATGGTCGGCCCGGCCCATGGCGGGCGTGCGCGGCAGGCGGGGCTGGGGCGGCCAGGGCGCGTCCTTGTCGCGTTTGCTCCATTTGCCGCTGCCACCACCTTTTTTCCAGTCGCCTCCACCGTTTTTGCGGAACGGGGGCTTGCCGCCACCTCCGCCATGGCCGCCGCCCGGATAGTCCTCGTAGCCGCCGGGCGAGCCGCCTCCGCCCACATAGTCGGGCCCGTGGTGGGGTTGCCAACCATCGAGGTCGGGCGCGGCTTCGCCCCAGGGGGGCTCGTCGGCATAGGGGCTGGCGGCGGGGGGCTGGGCGCGGGGGGGCGGGGCGGGCGCGCGGGCGGGCTCGCGGCTGCCGCCGGGGTTCCACAGCTCCGACAGGTCGCGCGCGTTGAGCTGGGTGAGTTCGGCCAGTTCGCCCAGCAACTGGCGCTTGAGCACGCCGTCGGGCAGCGCCGTCCACAGCGGGCGGGCGTTGCTGGCCATGTGGGCCCGGCCCTCGGCAGTGGCCAGGTCGCAGCCCTCGCTGGCCGATTCGACCAGGAAGCGGCTCAGCGGCACGGCATCGCCCACGTGCCTGGCAAAGGCATCGGTGCCGTTCTCGCGGATGAAGCTGTCCGGGTCGTGCTCGGCCGGCAGGAACAAGAACTTGATGCTGCGCGTGTCCGTGGCGTGGGGCAGGGCGCCGTCGAGCGCCTTGCGCGCGGCGCGCCGGCCGGCGCCATCGCCGTCGAAGCTGAACACCACCGCATCGGTGAAGCGCAGCAACTTGTGCACATGTTCGGGCGTGCAGGCCGTGCCCAGCGTGGCCACCGCGTTCGGAAAGCCGAGCTGCGCCAGGGCCACCACGTCCATGTAGCCCTCGGTCACCAGGGCGTAGCCCTGTTCGCGGATGGCGGTGCGCGCCTCGAACAGGCCGTACAGCTCGCGCCCCTTGTGGAAGACCGGGGTTTCTGGCGAGTTGAGGTATTTGGGCTTGTCGTCGCCCAGCACGCGCCCGCCAAAGCCGATGCATTCACCCTTGACGTTGCGGATGGGAAACATCACCCGGTCGCGGAAACGGTCGTAGCGCTTGTCCTGGCCCTCCTCGCCCACGATGACCAGGCCGCTTTCCTCCAGCAGCGGGTCGTCGTAGCGCGGGAACACGCTGGCCAGGCTGCGCCAGCCCTCGGGCGCATAGCCCAGGCCATAGCGCTTGGCCACGGCGCCCGAGACGCCCCGGCCCTTGAAGTAGGCGATGGCGCGCTGCGATTCGCGCAGCTGGCGGCGGTAGGCGTCGCCGGCCTTCTCCAGCACGTCGGTCAGCGTGGCCTGCTTCTGGCGGGCCGCGGCGGCGCGCTCGCGCTCCTGGGGCGAAACATCGTCGTCCGGCACCTGCAGGCCCACCTGCTGGGCCAGGTCCTGCACCGCCTCGACAAAGCCCATGCCCGCATGGTCCATGAGGAAGCCGATGGCATTGCCGTTCTTGCCGCAGCCAAAGCAGTGGTAGAACTGCTTGGACGGGCTGACGCTGAAGGATGGCGACTTTTCCCCGTGGAAGGGGCACAGCCCCATGAAATTGGCCCCGCCCTTCTTGAGCTGGACGTAGCGGCCCACGATCTCGACCACGTCGGTGCGGGCCAGCAGCTCCTGGATGAATGACTGGGGGATGGACACCCGGGCATTTTCCTCTATCCGCAATGCCCGCGGGCGGACCCTGAATCCGGCGGCCCGATGGCCCCTGAAAGACGAAACGTTCCGAGTCAGCGCACTGGGCCACTATTCATCCACTAGCATTCGCGCCTCAAACCACAAGGAACAACACATCATGGGATTCATGAACTGGCGGGAAAAGAGTGCAGACGTGCTGCAGCAGGGGGGCGTGATTGCGCCGGATGAGCGGCTGCCCTGGCCGCAGACAGCGGCCATGGGTGTGCAACACGTGATCGCCATGTTCGGCGCCACAGTGCTGGCGCCCATCCTGATGGGGTTCGACCCCAACGTTGCCATCTTGATGAGCGGCGTGGGCACGCTGATCTTCTTCATCGTCACCGGTGGCAAGGTGCCCAGCTACCTGGGTTCGAGCTTCGCCTTCATCGGCGTGGTGCTTGCGGCCACGGGCCACGCGGGCAGCGGCCCCAACGCCAACATCGGCGTGGCGCTGGGCGGCATCATCGCGTGCGGCCTGCTCTACACGCTGATCGGTGTGCTGGTGCAGGCCATCGGCACGGGCTGGATCGAGCGCTTCATGCCGCCCGTGGTCACCGGTGCCGTGGTGGCCGTGATCGGCCTGAACCTGGCGGGCATCCCCATCAAGAACATGGCAGCCAGCAACTTCGACAGCTGGATGCAGCTCGTGACCTTCGTGAGCGTGGGCCTGGTGGCCGTGCTCACACGCGGCATGGTGCAGCGCCTGCTGATCCTGGTGGGTCTGATCGTGGCCAGCATCATCTACGCGGTGCTCACCAACGGCATGGGCCTGGGCAAGCCGATCGACCTCTCCATCCTGGCGAACGCCGCGTGGGTGGGCATGCCCAACTTTGCCGCACCCGTGTTCAGCGGCAACGCCATGCTGCTCATCGCCCCGGTGGCCATCATTCTGGTGGCCGAGAACCTGGGCCACATCAAGGCCGTGACGGCCATGACCGGCCGCGACCTGGACCGCTACATGGGCCGCGCGTTCATCGGCGATGGCGTGGCCACCATGGTGAGCGGCGGTGTGGGCGGCACGGGCGTGACCACCTATGCAGAGAACATTGGCGTGATGGCCGCCACCAAGATCTACTCCACAGCGGTGTTCCTGCTGGCGGGCGTGTTCGCGCTGGTGCTGGGCTTTTCTCCCAAGTTCGGCGCCCTGATCCAGACCATTCCGCTGCCGGTGATGGGCGGGGTGTCGATCGTGGTGTTCGGCCTGATCGCAGTGGCCGGCGCCAAGATCTGGGTGGACAACAAGGTGGACTTCTCGCAGAACAAGAACCTCATCGTGGCCGCCATCACGCTCATCCTGGGCACGGGCGACTTCACGCTCAAGTTCGGCCAGTTCGCGCTGGGCGGCATCGGCACGGCCACCTTCGGTGCCATCCTGCTGTACGCGCTGCTCAACCGCAAGGAGTGAGCCACCAGAAAGGACGGACGGCCCGCGGGTTGGCCCTGCATCCGGCGGCCCGGCCCTTTGGTCTAATGGCCTGATCGCCTGCCGCTGCAAGGAAACCCGCCATGCCCCACATGTTCGACCAGCACCTGGACCGCAACAGCGCCAACTTCGCGCCCCTGTCGCCCCTGTCCTTCATCGAGCGCACGGCCGAGGTCTACCCCGACCGCCTGGCCATCGTGCACGGCAGCCTGCGCCAGACCTGGGGCCAGACCTATGCGCGCTGCCGCCAACTGGCCAGCAGCCTGAACCGCGTCGGCATCGGCAAGAACGACACCGTGGCCACACTGCTGCCCAACACCCCGCCCATGGTGGAGGCGCATTTCGGCGTGCCCATGGCGGGCGCGGTGCTCAACGCCATCAACACCCGGTTGGACCCCGAGACCATCGCCTTCATGCTCGACCATGGCGAGGCGCGCGCCATCATCGTCGACCCCGAATTCACCGGCACCCTGGCCAAGGCCCTGGCATGGCGCAAGTCCCAGGCGCCGCTCTTGGTGCTCACCGTGCAGGATGCTGTGTACGGCCCGGCCGTCCAGGATCTGGGTGGCACGGACTACGACGCCTTCGTGGCCCAAGGCGATGCGCAGCACGCCTGGGAGCTGCCCGCCGACGAGTGGGACGCGATTGCCTTGAACTACACCAGCGGCACCACCGGCAACCCCAAGGGTGTGGTCTACCACCACCGGGGCGCGGCCACCAATGCCATCAGCAACGTGCTGGAGTGGGACATGCCCAAGCACGCCGTCTACCTCTGGACGCTGCCCATGTTCCATTGCAACGGCTGGTGCTTTCCGTGGACGGTGGCGGCGCGCGCAGGCGTCAACGTTTGCCTGCGCCGGGTGGAGGCGCAGGCCATCTTCGACGCCATGCGCGAGCAGGGCGTCACGCACTACTGCGGCGCGCCCATCGTGCACGGCATGCTGGTGAATGCGCCCGATGCGATGAAGGCCGGCGTGCCGGCGGGCATCCAGGCCATGGTGGCCGGCGCCGCGCCGCCGGCCTCGATGATCGAGGGCATGGAGAAAATGGGCTTCGATCTCACCCATGTCTATGGCCTCACCGAAGTCTATGGCCCCGCCACCGTGTGCGCGAAACACGGGGCCTGGGACGACCTGGACATTGGCGAGCGTGCCCGCCTCAACGCCCGCCAGGGCGTGCGCTACCACCTGGAGCGCGATGTGCGCGTGCTTGACCCCGAGACCATGCAGCCCGTGCCGCAGGACGGCGAGACCATGGGCGAGATCATGTTCAAGGGCAACATCGTGATGAAGGGCTACCTCAAGAACCCCCAGGCCACGGACGAGGCCTTTGCCGGTGGCTGGTTCCACAGCGGCGACCTGGCCGTGCAGTACCCCGACGGCTACATCAAGATCAAGGACCGCAGCAAGGACATCATCATCTCGGGCGGCGAGAACATCTCCTCCATCGAGGTGGAAGACGTGCTCTACCGCCACCCCGCCGTGCTCGCCGCCGCCGTGGTCGCACGGCCCGACCCCAAGTGGGGCGAGACGCCTTGCGCCTTCGTCGAGCTCAAGGCCGGGGCCACGCTCACGCCCGAGGACATCGTGGCCCATTGCAAGCAGCACCTGGCGGGCTTCAAGGTGCCGCGCGCCGTGGTGTTTGGCGAGTTGCCCAAGACCAGCACCGGCAAGATCCAGAAATTCGAACTGCGCAAGCAGGCCGGGTCTGCGAGTGCCATCGACGTCTGAGGGTTGCCGGGCGGGCATTCGGAAACTCCGATAGGACCATCGTTTCTTTCCGTTTTCCATCGGTGCCGGGACTGGGAACACTCCGGTGCTTCACTTTTGGAAAGCCAGACGGAAAGCACATGGAACAGACGAACCCCACCCCCCAATCGACCAAGATCCTCATCGTGGGCGGCGGCTCCGGCATGGGGCTTGCACTCGCCAAACGCTGCCTGGACGAAGGCGCCCAGGTGGTGATCGCCGGGCGCAGCCAGGACAAGCTCCAGCGTGCATGCGCACAACTGCAGCGGCCCGCATCGCAGTTGCAGGCGATCGCGGTCGATATCGCATGCGAAGAACAGGTGGCCGGGCTGTTCGAGCAGATCGGCCCGGTCGACCACATCGTCAGCACGGCCGCGGACATCGCCGGCGCCTACGAACTGCTCCCATCGCTGGACCTGAAGGCCGCGCAGCGCGTGGTGGACAGCAAGTTCTATGGCCCGTTGCTGCTCGCCAAGTATGGGGCACCCCGGCTGTCGGCGGGCGGCTCCATCACCTTCGTTTCCGGCATCGCCGCCTACCGGCCGGCCGCCCGCGGCTCGGTGGTCGCAGCCATCAACGCCGGGCTGGAAGGGCTGGTGCGTGCCCTCGCGGTGGAGCTGGCGCCGCTGCGGGTCAATGCGGTGTCCCCGGGCTGGGTCGACACCTCCATCTGGGCGGATGTGGCGGGCGAGCGCAAGGACGAGGTGCTGGCCGCCATGGCCCAGCGGCTGCCCGTGGGGCGCGTGGGCCAGCCGGACGACATTGCCGATGCCATCGGTTTCCTGCTGCACAACCGCTTCACGACCGGGACGGTGCTCCATGTGGAAGGAGGGCACCGCCTGGTGTGAGTGGCGTGCCGGCTGAACTGGCAGAACCGGCCAGTGCCAGGAAGGCCTGCAGCGCCTCGGGCTGCACACGGCGCCGCCGCCACAGGGCGACCAGCGACACCGTGGCCTGGGCCGGGCCCGGCCACGGCAGCTCCACCAGGGTGCCGGCGGCCAGTTCGTCGGCCACCGCGAGGCGCGGCAGCAGCGCCAAGCCGGCGCCGGCCGCCACCAGGCGGGTGATCGCGCGGATGCTGTCCACCTCGGCCGCCAGCTGCGGCCGGGCCAGGCCTGCGTCGGCAAAGCTCTGGTCGAGCAGGTGGCGGTAGATGCAACCCTTCTCGGTCGCCACGAAGTGCCTGGCGGCCTGCGCGCCCGGCGCGGCCACGAGCACCAGGGCCTCCGTGGACAGGGAGCGCTGTGCAAGGCGTGCATCGCGCTCGCCCTTGTCGAAGCACAGCGCAATGTCGATCGCGCCACTCTCCAGAAGCCGCAGCAGCTCGCCCGAGCCCGCCACCTTCAGCTGCACCGCGACACCCGGGTGGCTGGCCTGGAAGGTGGTCAGCCATTGCGGCACGCGGGCCGCGGCGATGGTCTCCAGTGCACCGATGGCCAGGCGCCTGGCCGGCTGGCCTGCCGCCATGTCCACGGCAAGCCGTGCCTCGTCCATCAGCGCCAGGATTTCTTCGGCGTACGGCCGCAAGACCTCGCCGGCCGGTGTCAGGTCCAGGCCCTTCTTGGCACGGATGAACAGGGGGGCGCCGAGCTCGCTCTCCAGGTGCTGGATCTGGTCGCTCACGCTGGATTGGGCGAGATGGACCGCGGTGGCCGCGCGCGTGATGTTGCGGCTGTGCGCGACGGCCAGGAAGGTCTTGAGAAGGCTGGGGCGAATGTTGTTCATGTCCACACCCTGGCAAGGGCGCGTCGGGTGGCTGCCGGGCCATGGAAACCGCGGGCATTCGTGCATTTTCTCTCATCCTCGCCGTGCAGTGCTGCAGGCCGGTGCTGCGGGTGCGCTGTAATCGACCGGTCCTTTGCCTGCATGGCAAGCCCGCGCTGCGCCTTGCTGAACCGACCCGGTCCTCCATGTCCCAACCTGTCGCCCTCATCGCCCGCATCCCGCTGACCGAAGCGGCCTTCAAGAAATTCCTGCGCAGCAAGGCCGCCGGCCTGCTGGCCGACTGCATTGCCGACGAGCTGATGCAGCCTTCCAACGCCTACCCGGTGTTCCGCTACCTCAAGCCGGAGCAGGCGCTGTTCGCGTTTTTCTATTTCAACCACGGCAACGCCGGGTTCCTGCGGGAATCCCGCGAATGGCAGGCCTTGCAGCAGCTGGCGGCGCATGCCACCGGGCCGGGTGGCTTCGTGCTGCACAGCCTGGACGCGCTGAATCTGTTCGACGACACCGTTGCCGCCTACCAGGTGGTGGACGGGCGCTGCATGGAAACACCGCTGGCGCAGGTCCAGGGGCTGGACCAGCCGGCATTCCTCAAGGAATGCAAGAAGCACTTCTATCGTGCCACCGAAGTCCACTTCGCGCTGCAGCTGCCCAAGGGCCGCATCGTGGACAAGTCCATTGCCAAGCGCAGCCTGGCGCGCGTCGAGGCGCAGCGCATCGAGCGCCTGGCCGACAGGCTGCACGAGGCGAGCTTCGTGCAGCCGATGCACCTCTTCGGCGACTACTTCTTCAACGGGCAGTGCGTCTACCACAAGGCCGGCGACATCACGCCGCTGCCCGAGATCGATGCCGCGAGTTTCCGCCCTGCCGCATGGGGCGGCACCGATGCGCGGCACGCCGTTGTCGCAAGGCAGGTCCTGCAGGTGGATGCTGCCAGCTTCCGGATGCTGCAAAAGGGAGAAACGGAGTTCTACAAGGACCAGGCGCAGGTGTTCTCCACCGACTTCCATGGCGAGGCGCAATGGCCCCGGCAACTGCGGCGCATGCCCCAGGCCGACGCGCCCAGCTTCAAGCTCAGGGGCGACTTCCTGGCCGAGGACACGCACCACTTCTACTTTCGCGGCAAGGTGGTGCCGCGTGCCGACATCGGCACCTGCCGGGTCGAGCCCGCTGGCTACTTCCATGACCTCAAGCTGCTTGTGGGCGAGCATGCCGTGTACCTGGGCGCGGACCGCCTGCCGCTCGATGCCGCGAGCTTCCGGCTGGAGAACGATCTGCCGGTGGAGGGCACAGGCATCGCATTCGTCAACGCCTATGTGGTCGGTGATGCCAGCGGGCGCTACCTGCTGGATCGCGAGCATTTGCCGACCGGACGATTCGGCGGCGTGCGACTCACGCCCGTGGCGGACCTGGCGGCTGCGCAGGTGCTGCTGGCGCAGCGGGGTCAGGTCTACCATGATCGCAATCAACCTGGGCAAGGACGCCCTTCGATGCCCCACCCGGCAAGCCCGGATGACCGGGTTGCCCTGGGCGCCTATGCAGACCTTTTTGCGCGTTGGGCCAGTGAGCACTTCGATGCTGAATATGCGCGCGATCGGCTGGATGCCGGTGGCTCGCTGTACCGCGATGTCAACAACTACTTTTATGCGCTGTTCCAGCTGGGCCGGCCGGCCGAGGTGATTGCTTTTTATCCGCGCATCCAGGCCACGGCCTGGTTCAATCCCCACCTCTTTCACCACACCGCCTGCAGCTACGCCGCCCTGGGCCGCGTGGAAGAAGCGCTGGAGGAGGTGCGCCGGGCCATGGTCTATCGCTTCCGCACCTCGACAAGCTCTGGCAGGACCCGGATCTGTCGGCGCTGCACCAGCACCCCGACTTCCAGGCCATGGCAGAGCAGGCACGGCAGGCCTCCACACCTCGGGTGTCGCCGCAACTGATCGATTCCATCCTGGAACTGCCGCCCATCGACGGGCAGCACGGCACCCGGTCGCTGGGGGGATTCCTGCGCCGGCTGGCGCTGGGCACTTCGTTCGCGCCAGGGGCCGAAGTGCAGGACCCGGTGTGCGACAACAAGCTGCGGCAGGTCTTCACACGCTACCTGAACCACCACCTCGTGGAGGGGACGGCCTCCAGGTCCTATGCCCGCAACGCACCCAACCAGGGCGATTTCTACCTGGCCTACCGCGATCACCCCTACCTGCATCCTCTCGCCCACTGGAAGCGCTTCGAGGGCACCTACGCAGCGGCACATTCCTATGCCAACACCGTGGATGCGAACGCCATGGTGGCCGCGGCCCGGTCGCTGCTGCCCACCCTGAAAGCCGCTGTGGCTGCTGCGCAGGCGGCGGGCGATGCCGAGGTGCTGGCCGACGTCGAACGCGAACGTGAATGCAACGGCTTCTTCCGCCATGTGATGGCGCAGGACTGACCTGCGCCGGCTGCCCAGGCACTCAGTCCAGGGGCGGCAGCTGCGCCTGCAGCCACTGCGCAAAGCACTGCGCCTCGGGCGCTGCGTCGGGCGCCAGGCCGTAGTAGTGGCGCGTGAGCGGCAGGCGCAGCGCAGGCAGGGGGCAGACCAGGCGGCCGGCGGCCAGGTCGTGGGACACCAGCGAAGCCGGGGCCAGCGCAAAGCCCAGGCCGTCGATGGCCGCCTGCAGCACGAAGTGCAGGTGGTCGAACTGCAACTGGCCTGCGGGCCGCAGGCGGGGTGCGCCCACCTGGCGCTTCCAGTGGTCCCAGTCGTCCGGGCGCGAGCGCGACCACAGCAGCACATGGGCTGCCAGGCCGCGCGGCTCTGCCACGGGGGCGGTGGCGAACAGGGCGGGCGTGCCCACGACCAATGCCTCGTCCTGCAGGAAGGGCTGGACCGCGATGGACGGGGGCCAGCCCGCGCTGCGGCCGCGGCGGATCGCCACGTCGAAGGGCTCGCTGGCCTGGTCGGGCGAGACCGTGCTGGTGACCACCCGGGGGGCGATGCCGGGGAACTGCGCCACGAAGTCCGGCAGGCGGGGAATCACCCAGCGCACGGCGAACGAGGGCCGCACATTGATGCTCACCGTGCGTGCCGGGGCGTTTTCTTCTTCCGCCATCAGCGCCCGTGCCGCGGCGCCGATCTGTTCCAGCGCTGGGGCCACCTCGGCAAAGAAGCGCTGCCCCTCGGGCGTGAGCGAGACCTGCCGTACGCGCCGCTCGAACAAGACCACTCCAAGGAATTCCTCCAGCGCCTTGACCTTCCGGCTGATGGCACCGTGCGTCACGAACAGCTCGGCCGCTGCCTGCGTGAAGCTCTGGTGGCGTGCCGCAGCCGCAAAGGCGCGCACGGCATTGAGCGGGGGCAGGCGGGCGGTCATGCGTGTGATTTTCTCACGCATGGCAGGCCGTAAACTCGTTTGTCGTTGGCGGTGCGGCGCTGCAACATGGCGGCATGCCCACCGCACTTCCCATCCCTTCTTCGGAGCCCGCCTTGACCGCTGCCACTGTCGCCGAGACCGCCCACTCCATCGAAAGCATCGCCCAGCTCGAAGCCCTGTTCGGTACGCCAGGCGAGGCCTCGCTGTCCAAGGAGGTGCCGTACGTGCAGCCCTCTTACCGCGCCATGATCGAGGCATCGCCCTTCGCCGTGCTGGCCACCTCGGGCCCGGGCGGGCTCGATGCGTCGCCGCGCGGCGATGCGCCGGGCTTTGTGCAGGTGCTGGACGAGCGCACCCTGCTGCTGCCCGAGCGGCGCGGCAACAACCGCGTGGACAGCCTGCGCAACATCGTGGCCGACCCGCGCGTGGCGCTCCTGTTCCTGATCCCCGGCGTGGGCGAGACGCTGCGGGTCAATGGCCGCGCAAGCGTCACCACGGCGCCGGAGCTGATGGAGCGTTTCGTGGTCAGCGGCCAGCCGCCCAAGTGCGTGGTACGCATTGCGGTGGAGTCGGTGTACTTCCAGTGCGCGCGCGCCATCCTGCGCTCGCGGCTGTGGGAGCCGGTGGACCCTGAGGCGCAGCGGCCCGTGCCCACACCGGGCGCCATTCTCTCGGCCATCAGCCAGAGCTTCGACGGCGTGGCCTATGACCAGGCGCTGCCAGAGCGGCAGCGCACCACCCTGTATTGAGTGCGAGGAGGAGCGGGCAGGGGGCCCGCTCCCGGGATCACAGCGAACGCAGAAAGGCCAGCAGCGCTTCGCGGTCTGCCGTGGGCAGGGCCTCGAAGCGGCGGCGTGCCGCATCGGCCTCGCCGCCGTGCCAGAGCACGGCCTCGGTCAGCGAGCGCGCGCGGCCATCGTGCAGGTAGCCCACCTTGGCGGCCTGGCCTGCGCCCATCACCTTCTCGGTGTAGCCGATGCCCCACAGCGGTGCGGTGCGCCACAGCGCGCCCGTGGCCTGGCCCTGGGCGAAGTTGTCGGCCAGCTCGGCGCCCATGTCGTGCAGCAGCAGGTCGGAGTAGGGCTTGATGGTCTGGTTGCGCAGTTCGGCGAACAGGTGGCCCGAGCCGGTTTTCATCTCGGCCGTGTGGCAGGCCACGCAGCGCAGGCTGTCGAACAGCCTGGCGCCCAGGGCGACCTGTTGCGGGTTCACGCGGTGCTCATCGAGCGGTGCCACGCCGCGGGGGAAGCCGCTCTCCAGGCTGCGCTGGGCGGGCACGGCGACCAGGGCCAGGTAGTTGGAGATCGAGGCCAGGTCGGCCTCGCTGATGCCTGCCTTGCGCACGCCATTGGCGCAAGCGGTCGGGCCATAGTTGCAGTCGCGCGAGGGGTAGACGGTGGAGGTGACCGACATGTCCTGCAGCAGCGCCGTGGACGCCTGCTGGCGCAGCGTGGCCTTGGAGGCCTTCCAGCCGAAGCGGCCCAGGCGCACGGCGCCGCTCTCGGGGTCGTACACGTAGTTGGGCACGCCCTTGACGCCATCGGCATCGGGCACGCTGCGGGCGCGGGCCAGAATGTCGGCCTCGGGCACCGCTTCGAGCAGTCCCATGCCGATCATGGGCGGTGCGGCGCGCAGCGAATGCACGGCCGGCACCGGGCCGTCGAAGCCGAGCACGGGCTTGCGCAGCTCCACCGTGGTGCCGTCGGCCAGGCGCACATTGCGCGTCTCGAACTTGGCCACGCGCACGCTGTTGCCCCAGTCCTGCGCCTCGCCGGTGGCGGCGCGGGCGTTCATCTGCAGCACGCTGCCGTAGCGTGGGTGCGGCTGTTGCTGGCCACCATCGCCCAGGCTGGCGGTCTGCAGCGACATGCTGTCCAGGCGCTGGTTGATCTGCATGGGGGCCGGGCTGCGGCCGTTGTTGATGTGGCA
Source organism: Acidovorax sp. FW305-C-20-28 (assembly GCF_058783375.1). Taxonomy (NCBI): domain Bacteria; kingdom Pseudomonadati; phylum Pseudomonadota; class Betaproteobacteria; order Burkholderiales; family Comamonadaceae; genus Acidovorax; species Acidovorax sp. FW305-C-20-28. The sequence continues at coordinate 22,897 of NZ_JBYSYM010000039.1, forward strand.
GGCCACGCAGGCCGACTGGTTGAAGTGCGTGCCCTGCAGCTTGGCGGCGGGCAGATAGGGGTCGTTGCCTGCCTCACTGTGGGCACCGGTGTCGAAGCTGGTGTGAATCAGCCGGCGCCCCTCGACGAAGCGCTGCATGTTCTGCATGCCCACGTTGTTGAACGGCTGCTGGAACATCGAGGCGCCGTTGTCCGAGTAGTTGTACGAGACCGAGCCCGTGCCACCCGACAGCGTGGCCACGGGCAAGGGGGCCGAGTTCAGGCGCGGCTGCACGCCGTACCAGGGCACCAGGCCTGTGCCCATGACGTAGAGCCACTCGGCCGAGTAGTAGCGGATGCCGCCGTTGTCGCCCTTGGCGGCCATGGACTCGCGGGTGCTGAACATGGCGGGAGAAACTTCGATGGCATCGCCCACCACGAGGGCGCGCGAGGGCACGTTGGTGCCATTGGGCAGGCCGTCGGCACCCAGGCCGCCGTGGCCCGGGTACTCCTTGATGCGCAGCGTGCAGGGGCCGTTGATGCCATCGGGGCTGGCCAGGCGGCCGTTGGCCGGGTAGGGCGTGGGCGCACAGACCTTGACGTTGCGGTCCACCAGCTCGCCCGGGTTCATCCAGCCGTAGCCCGTGACGCCGGGGCGGTCGAAAGCGCGGAAGAAGGCCGTGTCGCCCGGCAGGAAGTCCACCGTGGTGTAGCGGTTGACCACCAGCATGGGCTTGGTGACGCCGGCCACGCGGCTGTTGTCGATGATCTCCATGCCCCAGGTGCGGTTCTGGAAGTACTGGGTCACGAAGGTCAGGTGGGCGCCGGGGCCCTTGTCCACCGGGGCACCTGTGACCGGGTCCACCGTGTCATTGGGGCCGAAGCCGATCTCGTTCCACTCCTCGCCGCGCTCGCGGCCATGGCGGCCCAGGGCGCGCGCGCCGAAGCGCGTCACCAGCGTGCCGTCGGCGAGGCGGAACTGGGTCATTTCGGCGGGTTCCGCGGCGGCGGGCAGGGGCGCCAGGCCCTGGCCATTGGCGGGGTAACGCCAGGCCGAGGTGCTGCCCACGCCCTGTGTGTTGTCGGTGCCCGGGGTCTTGAACTCGACCTCGAACAGCGAGTAGCCGTAGCCGCCGGCCCGCGCCACGCCCTGCAGGCGCAGGTAGCGTGCGCTCATGCCCAGGTTCAGGAATTCCTCGGTGCCGCCCTTGCCGTTGGTGACGTAGCGGATCTGCGTCCAGGTCTCGCCGTCCTGCGAGACCTGCAGCGCGTATTCCTTGCCGTAAGAGCGCTCCCAGACCAGCTTCATGTAGCCCACATCGACCTTGGCGCCGAAGTCGAACTGGATCCAGGCATCGTCGACGAAGGTGCTGCCCCAGCGGCTGTTCGGGTTGCCATCGATGGCGGCGCTGGCCGACATGCCGGGGTTTTCCACGGCGGAGGAGGTGGCCTTCACCGGCTTGATGGCCACGCCCGGCTGGGTGGGCGCCGCGGCAGCCACCTCGTAGGCGGACTTGTGCTGGACGTACACCACTTCGGACGAGGACTGCGAAGCCCCCTGGCCGCTGCCGTTGCTGTCCGAACTGCTGCCTCCGCCGCCGCAGGCGACCAGGCCCAGTGCCAATGCGCTCAAGGCGCCCCATCGCGCACCGCGGTGCGCGCCCTTTTTCATCGTGTGCTGCATGCTGTTCCCACCCCGCATCCGTGTGCGTTTGTTGTGGGCAAATCATAGGCATGCAGGCCATTGCGCCGCCTGTCGCAGTTGCGTGGGCGCCTCAGTTAATTTGCATTAATTAATTGCCAAACGTGTGCAAACGTATCGGGCAAGAGCGCATTGACGGGCCACCTCCATCGGGGCGTGGCTTGGCCTATGGATTCTCCCTGTTTTGGGGCAGTTGCATATGGATGCACTTTGATGGGCGCCGCGGAAATATTTAGTTTGGTGGCCCATCGAGTTGATGGCAGGTGGCCGCATGCAGTCTCTTCGTTCAAGCCGGTGCAGTTTCAAGAGATGGGCTGGCGCTGTTGGGCGGGCATGAGCAGCCAATTGGCATGCGTGCGAAGATGCCTGGCAAGCCGCATGCAGCGGATCGAACCTCTCCACCGCCAGACTCCAGGAACCCCGCAATGACCCAGTCGCATCCTTCCCTGCCGCTCAACGACGGCCGCTCCATCCCCCAACTCGGCCTGGGCGTCTGGCGCACCCCGGCCGATGCCACCGCGCAGGCGGTGCAGGCTGCGCTGGCCTCGGGCTACCGGCACATCGATACGGCGGCCATCTATGGCAACGAGGCCGGGGTGGGCGAGGGCCTGCGCGCCAGCGGCGTGGCGCGTGACCAGGTGTACATCACCACCAAGTTGTGGAATGCGGAGCAGGGCTTCGACAGCACGCTGCGCGCGTTCGATGCCAGCCTGAAGTTGCTGGGCCTCGACGTGCTCGACCTGTACCTGATCCACTGGCCTTGCCCCTCGCGCGAGCTGTACGTGGACACCTGGCGCGCCTTCATCCGGCTGCGCGAGGAAGGGCGCGTGCGTTCCATCGGGGTCTCGAATTTCGAGCCCGAGCACCTGGACCGCATCGTGCAGGAGACTGGCGTCAAGCCCGCGCTCAACCAGATCGAGCTGCACCCGCGCTTTCAACAGCATCGGCTGCGCGGCTACCACGCCACCCACGGCATCGCCACGCAGGCCTGGAGCCCGCTGGGCCAGGGCCAGTTGCTGGAGGATGCGGGCATCCAGGCCATTGCCAGCAAGCACGGCAAGACCGCCGCCCAGGTGGTCGTGCGCTGGCACATCGAGATGGGGCATGTGGTGATTCCGAAGTCGGTGAATGCGGGGCGCATTGCCGAGAACGCGGGCGTGTTCGACTTCGTGCTGGATGCGCAGGACATGGCGGCCATCGCCAGGCTGGACCAGGCCGAGGGGCGCATCGGGCCCAACCCGCTGACCGCGGCGTTCTGAACCTGCGCTATTGCAGGACGGGGGGATCGCGCTCCCTCGCGGAGGTGGCCGAGCGCAGTTTGCGCTCATAGCCATCCATCTCCTTGAATGCAACGATCTCGCGCCCGCGGTACTTCGCATACTCGGCCATGAAGGCCTGCGTGTCGGCGTAGGGGCCGGCGACATGGCCGGGCCGCTTGGAGTCGGCAAAGAACCAGGTGTGGCCATCGCGCTGGAACGAGGCCACCCAGTGGCGGCGCAGGGTGTTGCCACGGATGGCGACCGGGTTGAATTCGATCATCACGTAGGCTGGGCGCGAGGCCGGGTCCACGGCGCGCAGCGTCTCCACGGCGAAGCGCGCCAGGTCCACGCACACGCCCCGCGGCTCGGCAAAGAACGCCGCCGGCTCGTGGATGGGCATGCGGCCGGTGCGGCTGCGCTGGGTTTCGGACAGCAGCAGGGCGCGCTGCAGGTCGTAATCGAAGCGCGCACCGATCCAGGCATTGATCTCGGCCGCGCCCCTCCAGCGTTGCAGGGCTTCGGCGTACGAGGCCGGTGCATCGGCCAGAGCCGTGGTGGCATGGCCCGGCTCCGGCGCATCCGAGGCCGGGTCGGCGGTGGGGGCGGCATCCGCCAGCGGTGGTCGCGCAGTGCAGCCTGCCGCCAGGCTGCTGGCGGCGGCAATGACAAGCATTCTTCGTTGCATGGCAGGTGTTTCCCGGTTCCTGGGCCGTATGGAGTGGCGTGGCGCGCCGAAGGTTCCGCGGGCGGTGGAACTCATGCCGCCTCTGCTGCGAACCCCGCGGCTGCGTCGCGCAGGGCCTGCGCCAGCAGCGCCACCTCGGCGTACTGCGCCCCTTCGGAGCGCTGGAACAGGGTGATGGGCGGCAGCGTCCAGCCAAAGCGGTGCGGCACGATGGCCACGCCGGCAATGCGCACCAGTTCCTGTGCGATGTCGGCCGGCACGATGGACACGGCGCGCTCGCTGGCCGCGATCAGCTCGCCGATGATCTTGGACGACAGGCTTTCCACATAGGCCTGCGGCGGGGCCACGCCCGCGCGCAGAAAAAAGTCGGTGATCTGCTCGCGCATGGGCGTCTGGCGGGCTCCCAGCACCCAGTCGAGTTCGGCCAGCTCGGGCCAGGACAGCGGGCGCCGCGCCAGCCGTGCCGAGAGCCGGCGGTGGGCGATGAGCCGGGGCTCCTGGTGGTAGAGCACTTCGTGCACCAGCCCCTGCATGTCGAGCACGGCCGAGGCGCGGCCGACCACGCAATCGAGCTCGTGCGCACGCAGGCGTTGCAGCAGGTGGTCGCTGGTGCCCTCGTGGATGCTGACCGTGGCGCGCAGCCCGCGTGGCCGGGTCTGGCCGATGGCGGCAGCCAGCAGGCGGCCGGGCACGAAGGGGATCACGCCGATCTGCAGGTGCGCGGCGCGGCCCACGCTGGCGGCTTCCACATCGAGTGCCCAGTGGCTGAGGTCCTGCAGCATGGTGCGTGCACGCGCGAGCGCCAGGTGGCCCAGGGCCGTGGGCACCATGCCGCGCGGCTGGCGCTCGAACAGCGGCGCACCGAATATCGACTCGACCTCGGCCAGCGCATGCGTGATGGCCGGCTGGCTGGTGGCCATGTGGTGCGCCACGCGGGTGAGCGTGCCGTGGGCCTCGATCTGCTGCAGCAGCACCAGATGGCGCATTTTCAGGCGCGAGGCCAGGCGGGCCTGCATCGCCTGCGCGGCGTCGATGTCGTGGGGTGGCATGGGGGTCTCGAAAGGCTATGCAAAAAATCGCATGGATGAATAGTAATTGCTGATGGTTTGCTTATATGAGACGGCCACAATCGATTCCTGCATGCGGGCGCCGTACGGGGCGGATGCCAGGCAGCAGCAACCACAACAGCAACAACAGCAGGGGCAGGCAATGGATTCGTCGGTGTTCGTGATCGTGGCGCTGGGTGCGGCGGCGGCAGGCTTTGTGCAGGGCCTGTCGGGCTTTGGCTTCGGCCTGACGGCCATGTCGCTCTGGGCCTGGACGCTGGAGCCGCGCCTGGCCGCGGTGCTGGTGGTCGCGGGCTCGCTCACGGGCCAGGTGCTCGCGGCGTTCTCGGTGCGCCGGGGCTTCGACAAGGTACGGCTGCTGCCCTTCGTGCTGGGCGGCCTCGCCGGCATTCCCATCGGCGTGGCGCTGCTGCCGCGGCTGGACATGGAGGCCTTCAAGCTCGTGCTCGGTACGCTGCTCGTGCTGTGGTGCCCGGCCATGCTGCTGGCCAAACAGCTGCCGCGCCTCACGCGCGGCGGCCGGCTGGCCGATGCGGTGGTGGGCATGGCGGGCGGGGTGATGGGCGGCATCGGCGGCTTCACCGGCGTGCTGCCCACGCTGTGGTGCACGCTGCGCGGCTGGGACAAGGACGCCCAGCGCGCCGTGATCCAGAACTTCAACCTGGCCATGCTGCTCGTGACCATGGCGGCGTACCTGGCCACGGGCATGGTCACCGCGCCCATGCTGCCCTACCTGGCCGTGGCGCTGCCGGTCATGCTGGTGCCTGTGCTGCTGGGTGCGCGGCTGTACCATGGCATCAGCGAGGCGCGCTTTCGCCAGATCGTGCTGGGCATGCTCACGCTGTCGGGCGTGGCGATGCTGGCCTCGGCGCTGCCGAAAGTGCTGTGATGAGCAAGAGGGCGGACGGGCTGCCTTCAGATTCCTGACGGCCTGCACGCACACGCGGCACAAGGCCCTAATATCTCCAGCGGCATGCAACAGGCATGGCCGTGACAACAACACTGGAGACTTATGAAGAACGCAATCTTTGCATCGGCTGCAGCAGCAGGCGCAGCCCTGGTCCTTTCCCTTGCAGCCACGCCCGCCCTGGCCGATGTGTTCACCAAGGAAGAACTCATCAAGGTCAACAAGGAGGCCGCTGGGGGCGGCAAGGGCACCCTGATCGGTGAATACGCCTTCACGCGCGACAAGGCCCTGAAGGACCAGGCCATCAAGGAAATCAGCTGGCTGACCTTGAAGCCCGGCGATTCCATCGGCTACCACAAGCACACGACCAATGAAGATACCTACATCATCATTTCGGGGCGCGGCACCTTCAAGGACAAGGATGGGAAGGACGTGCCGGTGAAGGCTGGGGACGTGACCATTGTGCGCAAGAACGAGTCGCACGGGCTGACGAACACGGGTACGGAGCCGCTGGTTTTTGTGGATGTGATTGCGGAGCAGTAATTTCCCTGCATGCGTGTGCGGTCTGTTTTGAACTGCATGCTTTAGTTGAGGGCGGGATCCGGTATGTGCTGCGCCCGGCGTGGCTGTTTTGACAGCATGCCTCTGCTGAGGGCGGGAGCCGGGTCTCGGCCCGGCGGCCGAGGTACTTGTTCTTTGCTTCGCCAAAGAAAAGTACCCAAAAGAAAGGCGACCCCGCTGCCCGTGTCCCCCTCGCCCGGGGGCGAGGGGGCAGCCTGCGATGCTCGGTCCTGGGGTGTGCCGCAGAACTCGCTGCGTTCTTCGAACTCCGCTCAGACAGCTGCGGCAAGCATGACAACGATGCGCGTGTCCTTCGGCACGCGCTCACCCCAGGCCCTGCGCTTCTCGGCACGGTCAGAAGGGGGTGGATACCGACACGGGCCATTGCTTCGCTCGGCCCGATCTGCCTCGCTGCGCTTGGCCTGGGCAGGGCGGTTGTGCCGCGTGTCGGCAGCGCGCAGCGCGAACCGACACCCGGCGCAGCTGCGAAAGCAGCAGCCGCCTTTGACCCCGCTCCCACCCCATCTGGCTGCGCCGAGAAGCGCAGGAGCTGGGGTGGGTGCATGTGCCGAAGGACACATGCACTTCGTGGTCTGGCTTGCCGATGCTGTTTGAGCGGAGTTCGAAGAACGCAGCGAGTTCATCGGCACCACCCCAGGACCGAGCATCGCAGGTTGCCCGCAGCGAAGCGAAGGGACGCAGACTGCGGGGCGCTGTTTCTTTGCCTACTTTCTTTTTGCGCAAAAAGAAAGTAGGTGCGCCGCCGGGCGCACATCCCGGCCCCCGCCCTTCATCCAGGCAAATCGCGTGCTTCCAAAAAAGGACCAACGAACCAGATCAGTCCCCCATCACAACACCCTCACGCCTCGGATCCGCCCCCCCAAACCACATCTTCTTCCCATGCGCATTCCCGCGCGTGATGGCCTGCAAGCCGCTGGTCATGTTCATCTCCCGCACCTCCGCCCCGCGCGCGCGCAAGGTCTCCACCGTGAGCGGGGGGAAACGCTTTTCCTCCAGCAGCGAGGGTCCGTTCATCGAACCGAAATTGGGCAGGTTGATCGCCTGCTGTGGCATCAAGCCCCAGTTGAACACGCCGTACAGCGTCTTGGCCGTGTAGTGGATGATGGCCGCACCCCCCGGGCTGCCGCCGCTCATCAGCAGCTCGCCCGTGGCCTTGTCGAACACCAGCGTGGGCGACATCGACGAGCGCGGGCGCTTGCCCGGCTGCACGCGGTTGGCAATCGGCTGGCCTTGGGCATCGGCCGGGGCGAAGCTGAAGTCGGTGAGCTCGTTGTTGAGCAAAAAGCCCTTGACCATCTGGCGCGCGCCGAACTGGTCTTCGATGGTGGTGGTCATGGCCACCGCATTGCCCGAGGCATCGACGATGCTGATGTGGCTGGTGCCGTACTCGGGCTGGTCGGGCATGGGGGCGTAGCTCGTGGCCACGGCGCCGGGCTTGCCGGGCTGGGCGAGCTTGAGGCTCTGCGTGCCGATGAGCTTGGCGCGCTCGGCCAGGTAGGCCGGGGCGATCAGGCTAGCCCAGCTGCCTGCAGGCGGCTGCACGAAGTCGGGGTCGGCCACGTACTGGGCGCGGTCGGCGAACGCCAGGCGCGCGGCATCGGTGTACAGGTGCAGCCAGTCGGCCGTGGGCAGGCCGTTTTCCAGCGGCATGGACGCTGCGTCGGTGTTCTTCAGGATGCCCAGGATCTGCGCGATGGCAATCGCGCCCGAGCTCGGCGGTGGAAAGCCGCACATGCGGTAATTCTTGCTGGCCACCTGGTAGTCGTGGCACAGGGCTTCGCGCTTTTTGGGCTGGTAGCCGGCCAGGTCGGCCATGCTGAGCTTGCCGGGGTTGGTGGGGTGCTTTTGCACCTTGTCCACGATGGCCTGGGCGATCTCGCCTTCGTGCAGGGCCTTGCTGCCCTCGGCGGCGATGCGGCGCAGCACGGCACCCAGTTCGGGGTTGCGCAGGTTGAAGCCTACGTCGCGCGCATCGCCATCGGGCTTGTAGAAGTAGGCTGCCGCCACCGGGTCCTTCTTGAGGTGGGCGTCGGCCGCCGCCAGGGTGTTCAGGCGTGCGCTGACCTTGAAGCCGCCCTCGGCCAGGGTGATGGCCGGCTGGAACAGCGTGGCCCAGGGCAGCTTGCCGTGCTCCTTGTGCGCCATCTCGAGCATGCGCACCGTGCCGGGCACGCCGACCGAGCGGCCGCCCACGACCCCGTCATGGAAAGGCACGGGCTTGCCGTCCGGGCCGAGGAACAGCTTTTCGTCGGCGGCTGCAGGGGCCGTCTCGCGGCCGTCATAGGCCTCCACCTTGGTGCCGGCGCTGTGCAGCAGGAAGGCGCCGCCACCGATGCCGCTCGATTGCGGCTCGACCAGCGTGAGCACCATCTGCACGGCAATCGCCGCATCCAGGGCCGAGCCGCCGGCCTTGAGAATCTGGTAGCCCGCATCGGTGGCCAGCGGGTTGGCGGCCGCCACGGCAAACCTCTCGGTGGCCCAGCCGGGCTTTTCGGTGTAGCCCGAGGAGCCCTCGGGCTGCGCGGGCACGGTGTACTCGAAGCGGGGGCTGCTGGCGCAGCCGGCCAGCAGGGCGGCCACGGCCAGCAAGGTCAGGGTGGGGGTCTTGCGCATCGCTCGTTCTCCAAGGGGCTGGAAGGAATACAGGCCATGGTAAGGCCCGCACCCTGCGGCGGGGCGCTTTATTTACAGGATGCTACAAGCCGTCGAAGGGGTATTGCGCGGGATGGGCCCATCAGGCCGCCACCGGCCCGGGGCGCCGGTCTTCGACCACGAAGCGCGCCAGCGTGCTGGCCCCGCTGTCCTCGCGCAGCGGGTCGTCCAGCACGCGCAGGGTGGTGGTCCAGCGCGCGGGGGTGATGTCGGCCAGGCCATAGCCGCGCTGCTCGCAGCGCGCCAGCAGCACATGGGGGCTGTGGCGCACGACCGCGTCGACCTTGTCCTGCGTGGTGCCCGAGCGCGAGCTGATCGAGGTGCCGCAGAACTCGCTGGCGACCACGGCGGACTCGGGCCGTGCCGCATCGGCCAGCACCCGGCACACATAGTTCTGGTGGATGTCGCCCCCCAGCAGCACCGTGTTGCGCGGCGCATGCTGGGCAACGGTCTGCAGCAGGCGCGCGCGGGCGCCCGGATAGCCGTCCCAGCTGTCGGTGGAGACCACGCCCGAGGGGTAGTGGCGCGGCGAGAACAGGGTCTGCTGCGCGACCACGCTCCAGCGCGTGCGCCCGTCGCGGGCATCGGCCGCCAGGCCGGCGTCCAGCCATTGCTCCTGGGCCATGCCCAGGAAGCTGCGCGCCGGTTCGGCCAGCTCGGCGCAGTCCTTGGGGCGCACGGCGCCTGCGCTGCTGGCCGCCGTGCGGCAGGCCTGCAGGCTGCGGTACTGGCGCGCGTCCAGCAGGTGCAGATGCGCCAGGCGGCCCCAGGCGAGGCGGCGGTAGACCTGCAGCGCCGAAAAGTCGCGCTGCACCAGGCTGGCAGCCCGCAGGGGCATGTTTTCGTAGAAGGCCTGCCAGGCCGCGCTGCGCTGGGCCAGAAAGCCGGCCGGGTCGCCCTTGCCGGCATCGCCGGCATAGTCGTTCTGCACCTCGTGGTCGTCCCAGGTCACCATCCAGGGGCAGGCGGCATGGGCGGCCTGCAGGGCCGGGTCGCTCTTGTGCAGGGCATAGCGGTCGCGGTAGTCGGCCAGCGTGGTGGCCAGGCGCAGGCTGTGCACGCGCGCCAGGCCCGAGCTGTCCTTGGGGCTGGCGTACTCGTAGATGTAGTCGCCGAGAAACAGCACCAGGTCGGGCTCATCCGCACGCACATGGCGCCAGGCCGCATAGTGGCCATGCTCCCAGCGCTGGCACGAGGCAAAGGCCAGGCGCAGGCGTTCAGGCAGGGCGTCGGCGGCGGGGGCCGTGCGTGTGTGGCCCGTGGCGCTGACTGCGTCGCCGTGCATGAAGCGGTAGTGGTACCAGCGGCCCGGCGCCAGGCCGGTGAGCTCCACATGCACGCTGTGGCCGAGCTCCGGCAGGGCCGTGGCCTGGCCGCGCTGCACGATGCGCCGAAAGCCCTCGTCGTCCGCCAGCTCCCAGTGCACGGTGAGGGGCTGGCGGGCGTGGCTGGCCTCGGGCAGCAGGCGCGTCCAGAGCACCACCCCATCGGCACCCGGGTCGCCGCTGGCCACGCCCAGGGCGAACGGGTTGCTCTGCTGGCGCTGCGGCTGGCTCCAGGCCCAGCGGGGCAGGGTGGTGGCGGCCGCGCCCTGGGCCGCCCGCAGCAGGAAGGCGCGGCGCTGCTGGGGATTCACCGGCGGGGGCTCATGCAGCCATCACCCGGTTCTTTCCGGAGCGCTTGGCGAGGTACATGCTCTGGTCGGCGCGCTTGATGGCGTCGAAGCTGGTCTCCGAGTCGTGCAACTGGGCCACGCCGGCGCTGAAGGTGATGAGGATCTTCTCGCTGCCCTGCAGGAAGAAGCGCGTGGTCAGCTCGCGCTGCAGGCGCGTCATGGCGGCCACGCCGGCGTCCACCGTGGTGTCGGGCAGCAGCAGCACGAACTCTTCGCCGCCGTAGCGGGCCAGCAGGTCCTGCGGGCGCATCACCTCGCGCGTGACCTGGGCCAGGTGCACCAGGGCCGCGTCGCCCACGCTGTGGCCCAGGCGGTCGTTGATGAGCTTGAAGTTGTCGATGTCCAGCAGCGCAAAGCACAGCGGCGCACCCATGCGCCGCGAGCGGGCGATCTCGCGCTCCATGGCCTCGTCCAGGCCCTTGCGGTTGAGGCTGCCGGTCAGCGGGTCGTGCCGCGCCTGGGCGCTGGCGCGGTCGAGCTCCTGCTGCAGCTTGGCGACCTCGGCGCGTTTGGCCTCGGTGCGTTCGCGCAGGTCCTGCAGTTCGGTGTGGGTGAGCTTGGTGTCGAGCGCCATGCTGCGCGTGGCGGTCATCGCCTCTTCCAGCACGGGCGCGATCTCCTGCAGGCTGCTGGCCTTGCCGATGAGGTCGGCGCAACGCTCCATGGTGCCCTGGTAGGTGGTGCTCGATGCGGTGATCTGCGCCAGGCGTTCGATGAAGGTGGCCAGCAGGTCCTTCATCTGCTCCTGCGCCTCCATGGAGCGTGCCTTGGCCTCGGTCTGCTTGAAGATCACGTCCTTCAGGCGCAGTTGCACGTCGTCAAGCCGGCGCAGCGTGAGCGGCGGGGTAGAGGCCGTCATCAGCGCCTCGGCCTGGCCCTGCAGCCAGCGGTCGTCGGCGCTGAGCACGGCGATGTTCTCGAACACCATGTGCAGCAGCTCCAGCAGGCTGGTGCGGATGGCTGCCTGGTCTTCCGTGGCGAACGACAGCCGGTAGGTGAAGTTGCCCAGCATCAGCATCAGTGTGGAGATCAGGGGCGTGGGCTCGCGCAGGAAGGTGGTGAGCTGCGCAGCCATGCCGTGCACGCGCTGGTCGTCCTCGCCCAGCGCGGGCAGGGTGTTGTCGATCAGGCGGGCCAGCAGTTCGGCCAGGTCTTCCGGGAGCGTGGCGGCCGGCGCGGTGGGCGGGAGCTCCACCGGCGAGGCGGCGGCCGGGCTCAGGCCCAGGTTGGCATAGCCCACGAGCACGCTTTGCAGGCCGCTCCAGTCCTTGTTGGCGATGGCCTTCTCGAACTGGCCAAGCAGGCGCTTCTGGGCCGGGGTCTGGCCGGGAATCAGCCGCAGGATGTGGGAGAGCTGGGACTCGGGGAACGGGGCGGCGCTGCGCACCCCCGCAATCTCATCGTAGATCGCCAGGTAGTTCTCGGGCGTCGGGGGGAGCCGGCGGGTCGAGAGCTGCTTGAGCGTTTCGCGTGCGATTTCGTAGGGTGGACGTTCGGCCATGGGCGGGCACCAGTGACGGGGACTGCGATGAACCGCGAGTTTGACACAGCACCGGCTTTCCCGTGACAGGCGCGGCGCCCCGCGTCTGTTTTTTGATGGCGCCCCTCAGTTGACCATGACTAGCTTGCCCATCACGCCACGCGAGCCCATGTGGGCGTAGGCGGCCGGCAGCTCGGCCATGGGCATGGTGCGGTCGATCACGGGCTTGATCCTGCCCTGGGCGTACCACTGGGCCAGTTCGCCCATCATGGCAGCATTGGCCTTGGGCTCGCGCTTGGCGAAATCGCCCCAGAACACGCCCACGATGGAGGCGCCCTTGAGCAGCGCCAGGTTGAACGGCAGGGCCGGGATGGGGCCCGAGGCAAAGCCCACCACCAGGTAGCGCCCGCGCCAGGCGATGGAGCGGAAGGCCGGTTCCGCGAGGTCGCCGCCCACGGGGTCGTAGATCACATCGGGGCCCTTGCCGTCGGTCAGCGCCTTGATGGCCTCGCGCAGATTCTCCTTGCCGTAGTTGATGGTGGCATCGGCCCCGATGGAGGTGCACAGCGCGCATTTCTCGTCGCTGGAGGCGGCTGCGATCACGCGCGCGCCCATGGCCTTGGCGATCTGGATGGCCGCCGTGCCCACGCCGCCGGCTGCGCCCAGCACCAGCACCGTCTCACCGGCCTTGAGCTGCGCGCGGTCCACCAGCGCGTGGTAGGAGGTGGCGTAGATCATGATGAAGGCGGCCGCGTCCACATGCGCAAAGCCGGGCGGCAGCGGCATGCACAGCGCCGCCGGCGCGATCGTATGGGTGCCGAAGCCCCCGGTGCCCGACAGGCAGGCCACGCTCTGCCCCACCTTCAGGTGGGTCACGCCTTCGCCCACGGCCTGCACCACCCCGGCGTACTCCGAACCGGGCACGAAGGGCAGCGGCGGCTTCATCTGGTACTTGTTCTGCACGATCAGCAGGTCGGGGAAGTTCAGGCTGGCGGCCTTGATCTCGATCAGCACCTCCCCCGCCTTGGGCGTGGGCGTGGGCAGTTCGGTCCAGGCCAGGGCCTCGACGCCGGTGGGGTTGGTGCAGAGCCAAGCGTGCATGGGAAAAGTCTCCAGTCAGTGATGCGCCGCATGATAGGCGCGCCTTTTGCATGGGTGATGTCCCCCGAGCGACCGGAAGGCCTGTCACCGACCGCGTCCTACAATCCGGGGCAAACCATCCCTGTTCCATGAAGATCCTGATATCCAACGACGACGGCTTCCAGGCCCCCGGCATCGTGGCGCTGCACGGCGCACTCAAGACCTTGCCCGGCGTGGAGGTGGAAGTGGTCGCGCCCGAGCACAACAACAGCGCCAAATCGAACGCGCTGACCCTGCATTCGCCCCTGTCCGTGCACCAGGCGGCCAACGGTTTTCGCTATGTGAACGGTACGCCGGCCGACTGCGTGCACATCGCGCTCACAGGGCTGCTGGGCTACCGGCCCGACCTGGTGGTCTCGGGCATCAACAATGGCGCCAACATGGGCGATGACACCATCTACTCAGGCACCGTGGGGGCCGCCATGGAGGGCTACCTGTTCGGCGTGCCGGCGATCGCGTTCTCGCAGGTCGACAAGGGCTGGGGCGAGATCGAGGCGGCGGCGGCCAAGGCGCGCGAGATCGTGGAGCAGATGCGCCAGCAGAACCTGGTGGGCGAGACCCCCTGGCTGCTCAACGTGAACATCCCCAACATGCCGCTGGCGGCGCTCAAGCCCATCCGGCTGTGCCGCCTGGGGCGCCGGCATGCGGCCGAGCGCGTGATCGTGCAGGAAAGCCCGCGCGGCGAGGCCATGTACTGGATCGGCAACGCGGGCGCGGCCAAGGACGATGCCGAGGGCACGGATTTCCACGCCACGGCGCAGGGGCATGTGGCCATCACCCCCCTCAAGGTGGACCTGACCGACCACGACAACCTGGGCTACTGGGCGCAGACCGCCTCGAAGCTCGCGGCGGGCATGTGATGCAGCGACGTCCGGGCTTTCCCGCCAGGCTTCCGGGGAGCGGGGCGCCCGCGCCGCGCCCCGCGGGGGCTGGCGCGGGCGGCACAGGGTCGAGCACCCCCCGGGGTGCGGGGGGCGGGGCCGGCCCCTGGGTGCCCGCGGCCACGGCCGTGGGCGTGGGGCTCGACTCGGCGGCCGTGCGCAACCGCATGGTGCAGAAACTCGCGGCCGGGGGCATCACCTCGCCCGCCGTGCTGCAGGCCATGGCGACGGTGGAGCGCCACCGCTTCGTGGACAGCGGCCTGGTCAACCAGGCCTATGAAGACACCAGCCTGCCCATCGGCCTGGGGCAGACGATTTCCAAGCCCAGCGTGGTGGCGCGCATGTGCGAGTTGCTGCTGTCCGCCGAGAGCGCCCGCACGGGCGGCGGCCTCGCCCGGGTGCTGGAGATCGGCACCGGCTGCGGCTACCAGGCCGCCGTGCTGGGCCAACTGGCGCGCGAGGTCTACACCATCGAGCGCCTGCGCGGGCTGCACGACAAGGCGCGCGACAATCTGCGCCCGTTTCGCCTGGCCAATGTGCACCTGATGCTGGGCGACGGCATGCTGGGCTATGCCAAGGGCGCGCCCTATGCGGCCATCATTGCCGCGGCCGGCGGTGAGGCCGTGCCGCAGGAGTGGTGCGACCAACTGGCGGTGGGCGGGCGGCTGGTGGCGCCCATGGCGCTCACCGGCGGCCAGCAGGTGCTGCTGGTGATTGACAAGACCCCACACGGGTTGAAACAAAGCGTGCTCGAGCCGGTTCACTTTGTCCCTCTAAAATCGGGGATTGCCTGAAGGGAAATTGCTTATGTTGGTATCGCGTGGTCTTGTTGCAGGGTTTACCGTGGCGTTGCTGTTGGTGGGCTGTGGAACCCGGATGACCAAGGCGCCTGTGGAAGACCGGGGCACGTACGCCAACAACACGCTGCCGCCCTCCGGCGCGCAGCCTGGCGTGGTGGCCGCGCCCGTCAAACCCCTGCCCGGTGCAGAGAATGCCGGCAAACCCGGTTACTACACCGTCAAGCCTGGCGATACCCTGATCCGCATCGGCCTGGAAAACGGCCAGGCCTGGAAGGACATCGCCCGCTGGAACAACCTGGAGAACGCCAACCTGATCGAGGTGGGCCAGGTGCTGCGCGTCATCGCTCCCGGCGCGACCCCGCCCCCCGTGATCGCGGCCGACACCGGCGTGGTCACGCGCCCGGTGACCTCCACGACCATCACACCGTCGACACCGACGGCCACCCCGCTGCCACCCGCCTCCGGCGCCAGCGGTGCCAAGCCGGCCACGCCCGCGCCCGCGGTGGCCGCAGCGCCAGCGCCGAGCGCGGGGGAGGACGAGCTGAACTTCATCTGGCCCGCCTCGGGTTCGCTGCTGGCCGGCTTTGACGAAGCCCGCAACAAGGGTTACGACATTTCCGGCAAGGCCGGCGATGCGGTGCTGGCGGCCGCGGACGGCCGCGTGGTCTATTCCGGTGCCGGCCTGCGCGGCTACGGCAACCTGGTGATCTTGAAGCACAACAACACCTTCCTCACGGCCTATGCGCACAACCAGACGCTGCTGGTCAAGGAAGACCAGTCCGTGCGCAAGGGCCAGAAGATCGCCGAGATGGGCAGCACCGATGCCGACCGTGTGAAGCTGCATTTCGAGATCCGCCGCAACGGCAAGCCGGTGGATCCCGCGCGCTACCTGTCGGCGCGTTGAGCGCCGTGGTGGCGCCTGCCCCAGCCTCCGGGCCCGGCCAGCCTGGCGGCCCCGACGAGGAATGGGCCGGGGAGGAGGCGGGTGCGCCCGACGAGGTCGAGGTGCGCCAGATGCAGGTGGGTGCGGCGCAGCATGCCGCCCGCCTGGACAAGGCGCTGGCCGACCTGGTGCCCGAGTTCTCGCGCAGCTACCTGCAGCAACTGCTGGCCCAGGGGCTGGTGCGGCTCAATGGCCAGCCGGCCACCAAGCCCTCGCTCAAGGTCAAGGCCGGGGACGGCCTGGTCCTGGAGATGCGCCCCACGCAGCAGAGCCAGGCCTTCCGGCCCGAGGCGATGGACATTGACGTGGTGTACGAGGACGAGCACCTGCTGGTGATCAACAAGCCAGCGGGCCTGGTGGTGCACCCGGCCCCCGGCAACTGGAGCGGCACCCTGCTCAACGGCCTGCTGGCGCGTGATGCCAAGGCGCTGCTGGTGCCGCGCGCAGGCATAGTGCACCGGCTGGACAAGGACACCAGCGGCCTGATGGTCGTGGCGCGCGAGCGCGCCACCATGGACGCCCTGGTGGCCATGATCGCTGCACGCACCGTGCGCCGCCAGTATGTGGCCCTGGCCCACAAGCCCTGGGCCGGCGCTGCCCAGCGCACGGTGGAGCGGCCCATCGGCCGCGACCCGCGCAACCGGCTGCGCATGGCTGTGGTGGACCTGGCCAGCCATGCGGGCAAGCCGGCGCGCACGGATTTCCGGCTGCTCGACGGGGCGGACGAGGGCTGCTGGGTGGAGTGCACGCTGCACACCGGCCGCACGCACCAGATCCGCGTGCACATGGCGTCCATCGGCCACCCGCTGGTGGCCGATGTGCTCTATGGCGGCACGCCGGTGGGGGCCTTGCAGCGCCAGGCGCTGCATGCTTTTCGCCTGGCGTTCGCGCACCCGGTCACGGGGCAGCCGCTGGAACTGCACGCGCCGGTGCCCCAGGACATGGTCGATGCACTGTCTTTCTGGGGCCTGCGCTACAATGGCGCACAGTGAAACCCAGGTATCTGTGTTTCCAGGCCTGACCGGCCCCGGGCGCGCGCACCGCGCCCCGAACCCGAAGACGGAATCCCGCCGGGCCCCCAGTGTCGCGCCAGCGGCCGCGCAGTATGCGCCCCTTGATTGAATGAATCCCTGCTGCTGGTGCGGCCCCTGTCACGACACGTGCCGCTTTTTTCCCGGAATCGCTGAACCATGAACACGGTGGATGCCAAACGGGTCCTTGAGACTGCCCTGATCTGCGCGCAGCAGCCTGTGCCGCTGCGCGAGATGCGGGTGCTGTTCAATGACGCCCTGGGTTCGGACACGCTCAAGCTGCTGCTGCTCGACCTGCAGCGCGACTGGGCCCACAAGGGGGTGGAACTGGTGCAGGTGGCCACGGGCTGGCGCCTGCAGAGCCGGCCCGAGATGCGCGAGTACCTGGACCGGCTGCACCCCGAGAAGCCGCCCAAGTACACCCGTGCCACGATGGAGACGCTGGCCATCATCGCCTACCGCCAGCCGGTGACGCGCGGCGACATCGAGGACATCCGCGGGGTGACGGTCAACAGCCTGATCATCAAGCAGCTCGAAGACCGCGGCTGGGTCGAGGTGATCGGCCACCGCGAGACGGTGGGCCGGCCTTCGCTGTTTGCCACCACGCGCCAATTCCTCGACGACCTGGGCCTGGCCTCGCTGGACCAGTTGCCCATGCTGGAGGATGCCTCGGGCCATGCCAATGTGCTGGAGGCCATGGCGGCCGCCGCGCAGGGGCAGGGAGTGATCGAGGAAGAGGGCGCCGCGGAGGATGCGGAGCAGCCCACGGGGGCTGATGCCCCGACGCCAGCCGTTGGCGAGCCGGCCGATGTCGCCGCTGTGGCCGAGGCCGAGACTGCGGCCGAGCCCGAGCCTGTTCAGCAGACCCTCGCCGGTCTGGAGGAGGAGGAGGCGGCGGCGCCGGATGGGGATGCCGATGACCACGGCGACGACGATGATGACGATGGGCTGGTGGCAGCCGCTGCCGCGTGGGCGTTGGAGGCGGCCGAGGTCTTGCTGCCGGACGATGCTGCGGAGGGGGCTGCGGATGGGGGGGCTGCGCAACCGCAGGAGCCGGTACGGCTCGACCCCGACAGCCATCTGGTGGCTGGCGACGCGGCGGCCGAGGAAAGCACTGCTTCGGGTGCCGACAATTTGAACGAGACGGAGCGGGGCGAGGATGCGCCCCGCGACGATGATGACGATGCCCCACAGGGCGTCCAGGGAAAGCTTTCATGAACGACGATTCGACGACCCCCGACCCCGCCACCCTCGGTGCCGAGGCTGCCACCCCCCCTGCCAAGCCACGCCGCGCTCCGCGCAAGAAGGCGGTGCCTGCTGCGGCCGATGACGCTGCCAATGCCGTGGCCCCGGTCGAGGCGGCACTGCCGCCTGCCGAGGAGCCGCCTGCTGCGGTGAAGAAGCCCCGCAAGCCGCGCCAACCCAAGGCGGTGGCCGAGGCGGTCGAGCCGGTGGCCGATGCGGTGCCCCAGGTGCCGGCCCCCCAGCTGACGGTGCAGGACGAATTGCCCCTGGCTGCACCTGTCGCGGTGCAAGAGGCGGCGGCCGAGGCTGTCGTGGTGGCGCCGGAGCCTGCGGTGCAGACGGCACCGGCGGTGCTGGTCGACCGTGCGCCTGGTGCGCGCATCTATGGCGATGCGGCGGCGGCCGAGATCCCCGCGGCGGCAGAGGCTGCCAGCGGCGAGGAGCCGGGCGGGCCACGCGAGGCCCAGGCACGCAGGGACGGGCGGGACCGCAACAAGGGCGCCGGGCGGGAAGGCGCCCGGGACGCTGGCGGCAAGGGTGGCCACCAGGGCAACAAGGGCGGCAAGCCGCAGCGCGGCGGCGTGCCAGGCTACCAGTTCGAGGACGTGGTGTCCGGCCAGTTCGATGCGGACGAGGAGTCCGACGAGGCGGTGCCCCTCAAGCGCGTGCTGCTGCCCCAGGTGGAAACCCCCAAGCTGCACAAGGTGCTGGCCCAGGCCGGCCTGGGCTCGCGCCTAGAGATGGAGCAGCTCATTCTGGAAGGGCGTATCTCGGTCAACGGCGAGCCGGCCCACATCGGCCAGCGCATCCAGTTCGGCGACCAGATCAAGGTCAATGGCAAGCCCATTCGCTTCCGCATCGACCCGCCGCCTGCGCGCGTGATCGCCTACCACAAGCCCGTGGGCGAGGTGGTCTCGCACGACGACCCGCAAAACCGCCCCACCGTGTTCCGCAAGCTGCCGCGCCTGCCCCAGGGCAAGTGGCAGTCCGTGGGCCGGCTGGACCTGAACACCGAAGGCCTGCTGCTGTTCACCAGCTCGGGCGAGCTGGCCAACAAGCTCATGCACCCGCGCTTCGGCCTGGAGCGCGAGTACGCCGTGCGCGTGCTCGGCGCCCTGAGCAACGAAGAGAAGCAAAAGCTGATCGAAGGCGTGCGCCTGGACGACGGCATGGCCGCCTTCGGCTCCATCGAGGATGGCGGCGGCGAGGGCGCCAACTGCTGGTACCGTGTCACCATCTCCGAAGGCCGCAACCGCGAGGTGCGCCGCATGCTGGAGTCGGTGGGCCACGCGGTGAGCCGCCTGATCCGCATCCGCTATGGCGCCATGGTGCTGCCACGCGGCCTCAAGCGCGGCGCCTGGCTGGAGCTCGACGAAGGCGACATCCGTGCGCTGGTGCAGGCCGCAGGCGGTGGCCGTGAGCCTGGCCAGGGTCGCCCCGAAGGTGCTGCCGGCGAAGGTGGTGGTCAAGGCCAGGGCAAGCAGCGCGGCAACAACCGCGGCCGTGGCGGCCCGCGCGGCGACGGCAGCCGCCGCGACCAGCCCCCGGGTGCCAATGCCTTTGGCAATGGTCCGCGTGGCCAGAAGCCCCGCCGCGATGGCGGTGGGGGCGGCCGTGGCAACGGCAATGGGGACGACCGCCCGCGCGGCTCGGCCCAGCCCGATCCGATGAAGACCTCGGTGGGCTATATCGGCTCCGACAGCCTGTCGCGCCATCGCCAGGCCCAGCGCGGCCCGGGCGGCGGCAGTGGAGGCTCGCGCCGGGGTGGCCGAGGCCGTTGATTTACAAGGGCTACCCTCGCACGGTTAGAATCGAGGGTTTTGTCCGGTGGGCAAAAGAATCCGCATCGTTTATATCAATCCAATCAGGAAATCACCATGGCAATCGAACGCACCCTCTCCATCATCAAGCCTGACGCAGTGGCCAAGAACGTGATCGGCCAGATCTACGCCCGTTTCGAAGCCGCCGGCCTGAAGGTCGTGGCTGCCCGCATGGTGCACCTGTCGCGCCTGGAAGCCGAGCAGTTCTACGGCGTGCACAAGGCCCGTCCTTTCTTCAAGGACCTGGTGGACTTCATGATCTCCGGCCCCGTGATGATCCAGGCCCTGGAAGGCGAGAACGCCATCCTGAAGAACCGCGAACTGATGGGCGCCACCGACCCCAAGAAGGCTGACGCCGGCACCATCCGCGCCGACTTCGCCGACAGCATCGACGCCAACGCCGTGCACGGCTCGGACGCTGCCGAAACGGCTGCCGTGGAAGTGGCCTTCTTCTTCCCCGGCCTGAACATCTACTCCCGCTGAGATGGTGGTCCCCATGCTTGAGCCCACCCCGGTGGGGCGGCCACACCATGGGGACGACTGCGAGCGGTTACCCGAAGGGACGCCGCTATGACGACCACGATAGAAACGACTGCTGCGCTGGTTTCTGCCCCTGCCACCAAGGCAGCGGCGACCACCGCCACCACGACCAACCTGCTCGAGTTTGATCTCGACGGCTTGGCCGCCTTCTGCGAAAAGCTGGGTGAGAAGCGCTTTCGCGCGACCCAGCTGTTCCGCTGGATCCACCAGCGCGGCGCGCACGATTTCGATGCCATGAGCGATCTGGCCAAGGCCCTGCGCGACAAGCTCAAGGGCTGCGCGCATGTGCAGGCCCTGCCAGTCATCACCGAGCATGTCTCGGCGGACGGCACCGTCAAATGGCTGTTCGACGTGGGCGATGGCAATGCGGTCGAGGCGGTCTTCATCCCCGAGGACGACCGCGGCACGCTGTGCGTCTCCTCCCAGGCCGGCTGCGCCGTGGGATGCCGCTTCTGCTCCACCGGCCACCAGGGTTTCAGCCGCAACCTCACCACCGGTGAGATCGTGGCCCAGCTGTGGTTTGCCGAGCATGCGCTGCGCAAGCGCCTGGGCAAGGACGAGCGCATCATCTCCAATGTGGTGATGATGGGCATGGGGGAGCCCCTGCAGAATTATTCGGCCCTGGTGCCGGCCCTGCGCGTGATGCTGGACGACCATGCCTATGGGCTGTCGCGCCGTCGCGTGACGGTGTCCACCTCCGGTGTGGTGCCCATGATCGACCGCCTGGCCCAGGACTGCCCCGTGGCCCTGGCCGTTTCGTTGCATGCGCCCAACGATCCGCTGCGTGACAACCTGGTTCCGCTGAACCGCAAATACCCGATCGAAGAGCTGCTGGCGGCGTGCAACCGCTACCTGGAACACGCGCCGCGCGACTTCATCACTTTCGAATACTGCATGCTGGACGGGGTCAACGACCAGATCGAGCATGCGCAGCAGCTGATAGCCCTCGTGAAGCCCGCACGTGGCGAGGGCGTGCGCTGCAAGTTCAACCTGATCCCGTTCAACCCGTTCCCCGCGTCGGGCCTTTTGCGTTCTTCACATGCGCAGGTGCAGGCCTTTGGCAAACTGCTGAGCGACGCAGGCATCGTGACCACGGTGCGCAAGACGCGCGGTGACGACATCGATGCCGCCTGCGGTCAACTGGCCGGTGATGTGAAAGATCGCACGAAAGCCGCGGAACGCATGGCCAAGCAGCGCACAATCGCACTCAAACCGGTGACCTGACACAACAAACTTGAAGGAGGCTCTACATGGTGGGATTGGTTGAACGCTGGCAGCGCATGGGCCGCTTTGCGCTCTTGGCCTGTGGGGTGGCGGCCGGCGTGGCAGGGCTTTCGGGCTGCGCGAACAACAGCGCCGGCGGTACGTCGGCCAACCAGGCCAATGCCGCGGTGTTCACCCCCTCCGACGAGCCCGAGGCGCGCCGCCGCGCGCGCATCCGCCTGGAGCTGGCGACCAACTACTTCGAGAACGGCCAGACAGCGGTGGCGCTGGACGAGGTCAAGCAGGCCCTGGTCGCCGATCCCACCTATTCCGATGCCTTCAACCTGCGCGGCCTGATCTACCTGCGGCTCAACGAATTCGGCCAGGCGGAAGAGAGCTTTCGCCGTGCACTCGGTCTGCGCGCCAATGACCCCAATCTGCTGCACAACCTGGGCTGGCTGCAATGCCAGCAGCGCAAATATGCCGAGGCCGACCAGAGCTTCGTGACGGCGCTGGCCAACCCGGCCTATACCGCGCGTGGCAAGACGCTGATGGCGCGCGGCCTGTGCCAGGTGGAAGCCGGTCAGGTGGCCGAAGCCGAGCAATCGTTGCTCAAGGCCTATGAGCTCGATGCCTCCAACCCGGTGGTGGGCTACCACCTGTCCAATCTGCTGATGCGCCGCAACGAGCTCACGCGGGCGCAGTTCTACATCCGCCGCCTGAACAACAGCGAGTTCTCGAACGCAGAAACGCTGTGGCTGGGCATCAAGGTGGAGCATGGCCTGGGCGACACGGTCGCCCTGCGGCAGTTGGGTGAACAATTGCGCAGGCGTTTCCCGGAGGCGCGTGAGACGGGTGCCTATCAGCGTGGGGCTTTCAATGAGTGATTCGGTGGCAGGGGTTTCGGTGCACGAAGAAGAGGCACCAGGGGGCGCCCAGGGGCGGACGGCAGGGGCACTGCTGCGCGAGGCGCGGCTGGAGGCGGGGCTGCACATCGCTGCGCTGGCCGTGGCCCTGAAGGTGCCGGTTGCCAAGCTGGAGGCCCTGGAGGCCGACAACTTCGCGGCCCTGCCCGACACGGTGTTCGTGCGCGCCCTGGCTTCGAGCGTGTGCCGCACCCTCAAGATCGATGCGGCGCCCATCCTGGCACTGCTGCCACAGAGCAAGAGCCCGCGGCTGGCCGACGGCCACGCCGGCATCAATGCGCCGGTCAAGGGCAGCAGCTCCAGCGCCGGCAATGGTTCCTTCGCCCCGGCATCGTCGGGAGGCAAGAAGTCCTGGGCCATCACCGTGGTGGTGCTGGCCCTGCTGGCGGGGGCGCTGGCCATCATGTTCGTGCCGGCCGATCGCAACCCGTTCGGCAGCAGTGCAGGGGATGACACGCCCGCACCGCCACCCGTTGCGGCCCAGGAGCCGCAGCCCCCAGTGGTCGCGGCCTCCACCCCCAGTGTGGCAAGTCCCTCCGCACCGGCGCCTGTCGCGGTGGCTGCGCCCGCACCCGCCGTCCCGGCGCCTGCGGCGGCTGCCAGTGCCGCAACCCCGCCCCCGGCCGCGCCTGTGGCGACGGCCTCCGACGCGGCGGTGGCCGTCTCGGCGTCCAGTGTGCTGACCCTGAGCGCGCGCGGCGCCTCGTGGGTGCAGGTGCGTGATGCCAAGGGAACCATTGCGCTGGAGAAGAATCTTGCGCAAGGAGAGTCCGTGGCGGTCTCGGGGGTCTTGCCCCTGGCGGTGGTGGTCGGGCGGGCCGATGTGACCGATGTGTTCGTGCGTGGCAAGCCTTTCGTGCTGACCACCGTTTCGCGCGAGAATGTCGCGCGCTTCGAGGTGAAATAAGTGGACAAGTCCCTGATCGACCTGGCCCCCGTGGCCATTGCCCAGCCCGCGCCCCGGCGCTCCCGCCAGGCCCGTGTGGTCTGGGGCTCGCGCGTGGTCACGGTCGGGGGCGATGCGCCGGTGCGCGTGCAGTCCATGACCAATACCGACACGGTGGATGCCATCGGCACCGCCATCCAGGTCAAGGAACTGGCCCAGGCGGGCTCCGAATTCGTGCGCATCACGGTCAACACGCCCGAGGCGGCCCAGGCCGTGCCCTACATCCGCGAGCAGCTTGACCGCATGGGCGAGACCGTGCCGTTGGTGGGTGATTTCCACTTCAACGGCCACCGGCTGCTGACCGACTACCCGGACTGTGCGCAGGCGCTGTCCAAGTACCGCATCAACCCCGGCAACGTGGGCAAGGGCGACAAGCGCGACCGCCAGTTCGGCCAGATGATCGAGGCTGCCATCCGCTGGGACAAGGCCGTGCGCATCGGCGTGAACTGGGGCAGCCTGGACCAGGAACTGCTGGCCCAACTCATGGATGCCAACAGCCGCCGCGCCCAGCCCTGGGAGGCACGCCAGGTGATGTACGAGGCGCTGATCACCTCGGCCATCGAATCGGCGCGCCGCGCCGAAGAAATGGGCCTGAACGGTGATCAGATCATCCTCTCGTGCAAGGTCAGCGGCGTGCAGGACCTGATCTCGGTGTACCGCGCCCTGGCGCAGCGCTGCGACTACGCGCTGCACCTGGGCCTGACGGAGGCCGGCATGGGCACCAAGGGCACGGTGGCCTCGGCCACGGCGCTGTCCATCCTGCTGCAGGAGGGCATTGGCGACACCATCCGCGTGTCCCTCACGCCCCAGCCGGGCGAAGCCCGCACGCAAGAGGTGGTGGTGGCCTCCGAGATCCTGCAGTCGCTGGGCCTGCGCGTCTTCGTGCCCAGCGTCACGGCCTGCCCCGGCTGCGGCCGCACGACCAGCACCACCTTCCAGGAACTGGCCAAGCAGATCGACGACTACCTGCGTGCGCAGATGCCGGTCTGGCGCGTGAAGTATCCGGGAGTGGAGAAGCTCAAGGTTGCGGTCATGGGCTGCATCGTCAATGGCCCGGGCGAGAGCAAGCACGCCGACATCGGCATCAGCCTGCCCGGCACCGGCGAGGCCCCGGCCGCACCGGTGTTCATCGATGGCGAGAAGGCCATGACCCTGCGCGGCGAGAACATCGCCAACGAGTTCCACCAGGTGGTCGAGAACTACATCGAAAAGCGCTTTGGCGGCACCCATCCGGTGGCCGCCGCGGCAGCCAGCACGCCCGACGGCGCGCTGGCCTGACCGGGCGGCCGACGCCCCTGCGACAATCGCACCCGACGGGCCTGACCGGCCCAGCGAGGCGCCTCCCTGGAGCCGCCTCCCGTATCCCTATCCAACTGGAAGCCCATTGCCGTGAGTAAAGACGTATCCGCCGCTGCCGCCGCCAAGCCCGAGAAGCTGGTCGCGGTCAAGGGCATGAACGACATCCTGCCCCCCGACTCCGCCCGCTGGGAGTGGCTGGAGGACAAGGTGCGCCAGCTGATGGCGCGCTATGCCTACCGCAACATGCGCACCCCCATCGTCGAGCCCACGCCGCTGTTCGTGCGGGGCCTGGGCGAGGTGACCGACATCGTCGAGAAGGAGATGTACTCCTTCGAAGACCGCTTGAACGGCGAGCGCCTGACGCTGCGCCCCGAGGCCACGGCCGGCGTGGTGCGCGCCGTGGTCGAGCATTCCATGCTGTACGAGGGCGGCAAGCGCCTGTACTACATGGGCCCCATGTTCCGCCACGAGCGTCCGCAGCGCGGCCGCTACCGCCAGTTCCACCAGATCGGCGCCGAAGCCCTGGGCTTTGGCGGGCCCGAGGTGGATGCCGAGCTGATCCTGCTGGCCAATGCGCTGTGGAAGGACATCGGCCTCTCCAACGTGCGCCTGGAGCTCAACAGCCTGGGCCAGCCCGAGGAGCGCAAGGCCCACCGCGCGGCGCTGATCGCCTACTTCGAGCAGAACATCGACCAGCTCGACGAGGAGGCGCGCCGCCGCCTGCACGCCAACCCGCTGCGCATCCTGGACACCAAGAACCCGGCCATGCAGGCACTGGTGAACGTGGCGCCGCGTCTCATCGACTTCCTGGGCGCCGAGTCGCTGGCGCACTTCGATGCGGTCAAGGCCATCCTGGACGCCAATGGCGTGGCCTGGACGGTCAACCCGCGCCTGGTGCGCGGCATGGACTACTACAACCTCACGGTGTTCGAGTTCATCACCGAGCAACTGGGCTCGCAGGGCACCATCTGCGGTGGCGGCCGCTATGACTACCTGATCGAGCAGATCGGCGGCAAGCCGGCGCCTGCCGTGGGCTGGGCCCTGGGCGTGGAGCGTGTGCTCGAGCTGGTCAAGGAGCAGGGCGCCGAGGTGCCGGCGCTGGTGCCGGACGCCTATGCCATCATCCCCAGCCGCAGCGCCCTGCCGACCGCCATCCGTGTGCTGGAGCAACTGCGCGCCGCGGGCGTGCAGGTGCAGATGCATGGCGCGGCCACGGCCGGCGAAGGCATGGGCAGCATGAAGTCCCAGTTCAAGAAGGCCGACGGCAGCGGCGCGCAGTATGCTTTGGTGTTTGGCGACGACGAGCTGGCCCGTGGCACCGTCACCGTGAAGTCGTTGCGCGATGGCGCAGGCGGTGCCCAGGTGGAGCAGCCGCTCACCCAGGTGGCCGATTGGGCCGCCACCCTACAATCCACCCGTTAATCCTTACCTACCCTCCATGGCAAATCAATTAGACCTCGAAGAGCAGGAACAACTCGACCAGCTCAAGCATTTCTGGAACCAGTGGGGCACCCTCATCAGCTGCGTGCTGATCGTGGTGTGCGGTTCGCTGGCGGCATGGAACGGTTACCAGTACTGGCAGAGCCGCCAGGCCACCAAGGCGGCAGCGCTGTTCGATGCGGTCGATGTGGCCAACCGGGGCAAGGACCAGGCGCGCGTGGAGCAGGCCTTTGGCGATCTCAAGGCCAACTACGCCGGCACGCCGCAGGCGGCACAGGCCGGTTTCCTGGTGGCCCGTGGCCTGGTGGAGGCTGCCAAGCCCGATGAGGCGCGCGAAGTGCTGGCCTGGGTGGCTGCGAACGCCGGCGACGACGGCTTCAAGGCCCTGGCCAAGCTGCGCCTGGCGGCCGTGCTGACCGAACAGAAGAAGTACGACGAAGCGCTGGCCCAGCTGTCGGGCTCGCTGCCCGCGGCCTTCGATGGCGTCGCTGCCGACCACCGGGGCGACATCCTGATGCTGCAGGACAAGCGCAGCGAAGCCCAGGCCCAGTACGCCAAGGCCTACAAGGCCATGAGCGAAGACGTGGAATACCGCCGCCTGGTCGAGGTCAAGCTCAATGCGCTGGGTGCCAACCCCGCAGCCGAAACTGTGGCCGCCGCCAAGGCGGCCGAGGCGGCCAAATGAGCGCGCGCAAGCTCTCGCTCCCGGCCCGTGGCCTGACCGTGCTGGCCCTGGCGGCCGCACTGGCCGGTTGCTCGGTCATGCCGGGCGGTTCTTTCTGGGGCGGTCCGTCCAAACCTGTGCCAGCCGATCTGGGCGCCAATGTGCCCGTGCTCGGCGTGCGCCAGGCCTGGACGGGCAAGGTCGGCTCGGTGGCTGGCCTGTCGCTCACGGTCCAGGTGAGCGGTTCCACCGTGATGCTGGCCTCCGCCGACGGCACCGTCGCCGCCATCGATGCCCGCACGGGCGGCGATGTGTGGCGCCTGGCCCTGGCCGAGCCGCTGTCGGCCGGTGTGGGCAGCGATGGCAAGCTGGCGGCCGTGGTGGCGCGCAGCAATGCGCTGATCGCCATCGATGCCGGCCGCGAGCGCTGGCGCCAGCCCATGGCCTCGCAGGTCTTCACCGCCCCGCTGGTGGCCGGTGGCCGCGTGTTCGTGCTGGCGGCCGACCGCACCGTGATCGCCTTCGATGCGGCCACGGGCAAGCGCCTGTGGACCCAGCCACG
The DNA here is from genome assembly GCF_058783375.1 of Acidovorax sp. FW305-C-20-28. Taxonomy (NCBI): domain Bacteria; kingdom Pseudomonadati; phylum Pseudomonadota; class Betaproteobacteria; order Burkholderiales; family Comamonadaceae; genus Acidovorax; species Acidovorax sp. FW305-C-20-28. The sequence continues at coordinate 50,324 of NZ_JBYSYM010000039.1, forward strand.
CCCCGGTGAGCCCCTGGTGCTGCGCCAGGATGGCGTGCTGCTGGCCGTGGGGGACACCCTCGTGGTGGGGCTGTCCGGCCGCCTGGTGGGCCTGAACCCCGACAACGGCAGTGTGCGCTGGGAGGCCCCGCTGGCCAGCTCGCGCGGCACCAACGATGTCGAGCGCCTGGTGGACCTGGTGGGCAATGCCAGCCGCGTGGGGGACTCGGTTTGCGCACGTGCCTTCCAGTCCAACGTGGGCTGCGTCAACACGACGCGCGGCTCCGTGGCCTGGACCCAGCGCGCAGCCGGTGCCGAAGGCGTGGACGGCGACAAGGACGCCATTTTCGGCACCGAGAGCAATGGCTCGATGGTGGCCTGGAACCGCAACGACGGCACGCGCCTGTGGGGCACGGAGCGCCTCAAGCACCGCAAGCTGACTTCGCCCCTGTTGCTGGGCCGCTCGGTGGTGGTGGGCGACGACACCGGTCTGGTGCACCTGCTCTCGCGCGCCGATGGTGCGCCGCTCAACCGCCTGACCACCGATGGTTCGGGCATCGCCGCCCGTCCCGTGGCGGCGGCAGACACGTTGGTTGTGGTCACGCGCAATGGCGCCGTGCTCGGCTACCGACCTGAATGATGGATCGTATTCAATGAAGCCAGTAATCGCCCTCGTGGGGCGGCCGAATGTCGGTAAATCCACGCTGTTCAACCGCCTGACGAAGTCCCGCGACGCGATCGTGGCGGACTTCGCCGGGCTCACGCGTGACCGCCACTACGGCAATGGCAAGCAGGGCAAGCACGAGTACATCGTCATCGATACCGGGGGCTTCGAGCCCGATGCCTCCAGCGGCATCTACCGCGAGATGGCCAAGCAGACGCAGCAGGCCGTGGCCGAGGCCGACGTGGTCATCTTCGTCGTGGATGCGCGCGCTGGTGTCTCGGCGCAGGACCATGACATCGCCAACTACCTGCGCCGCCTGTCCAAGCCCTGCGTGCTGGTGGCCAACAAGGCCGAGGGCATGGTCGAAGGCATCCAGCTGGCCGAGTTCTACGAGTTGGGCCTGGGTGAGGTGCTTCCCGTGTCGGCCGCGCATGGCCAGGGCATCCGTGGCCTGGTGGACCTGGCACTGGCGCCGCTGAACCTGCCCGAGCCCGACGAGGACGATGCCTCGGGCGACAAGAGCGTGATCAAGCTCGCCGTGGCGGGCCGTCCCAATGTGGGCAAATCCACGCTGATCAACACCTGGCTGGGCGAGGAGCGCCTGGTCGCGTTCGACATGCCGGGCACCACGCGCGATGCGATCACCGTGCCCTTCGAGCGCAATGGCCAGCGCTTCGAGTTGGTGGACACGGCCGGCCTGCGCCGCAAGGGCAAGGTGTTCGAAGCCATCGAGAAATTCTCGGTGGTCAAGACGCTGCAGGCCATCGAATCGGCCAACGTGGTGCTGCTGCTGCTCGACGCCACACAGGGCGTGACCGACCAGGACGCGCACATCGCCGGCTATATCCTGGAAAGCGGCCGCGCCGTGGTGCTGGCCGTGAACAAGTGGGATGCCGTGGACGAGTACCAGCGCGAGCTGTTGGAGCGCTCCATCGAAAATCGGCTGTCCTTTCTGAAGTTCGCGTCCATGCACTTCATTTCGGCCAAGAAGCGCCAGGGTCTGGGCCCGCTGTGGACCTCCATCGTGCAGGCGCACAAGGCGGCCACCTGCAAGATGTCCACCCCTGTGCTCACCCGGCTGCTGCTGGAGGCGGTGCAGTTCCAGGCGCCCAAGCGCTCGGGCATGTTCCGCCCCAAGCTGCGCTATGCGCACCAGGGCGGCATGAACCCGCCGGTGATCGTGATCCATGGCAATTCGCTGGAGCACGTGACCGATGCCTACAAGCGCTTCCTCGAAGGGCGCTTCCGCAAGGAGTTCGACCTGGTGGGCACGCCGCTGCGCATCGAACTCAAGTCCTCGCACAACCCCTTCGTGGACAAGGACGAGGGCTGACCCGCTGCCGCGGCGGGCTCTTGTAAGAGGGCTTCGAATGCGCAGGGGTGGCGGCGCATGCCCCGCGGGTGGTTTAAGGTAACCAACTGTTTCCTCTGTGGGGCCCGCTCCCGGGGCATTCCCTGCGAATAAGCATGGCCCGGCGTGAAGAAAGGCCGGGTTGGCGAAAGGCCATGCCACCAGGCGGCAAAACTCCGACTTTGCTGTGGTAAGGTGGTGGTTTACAACAACATTTTTGAACACGGAGAATATCGTGAGCAATAAAGGCCAACTTTTGCAAGATCCTTTCCTGAACGCACTGCGCAGGGAGCATGTGCCCGTTTCCATCTACCTGGTGAACGGCATCAAGCTGCAAGGGCAGATCGAGTCGTTCGACCAGTATGTGGTCTTGCTGCGCAATACCGTCACGCAGATGGTCTACAAGCATGCCATCTCCACCATCGTGCCGGGCCGCGCGGTCAATTTCTCGACGGCCGAAACCCCTGATGCAGACGGCGCCGGCAACTGAGTTGCGGCATCCGGTTCAGCATTCAATCCTGGGTTTGATGGTCATGGGCGGAGGCCATCCGCTTTGAGTACCCCCGCATCTTCTGGCGCGGGGGGCGCTTCGGTACTGCTGGTGGGGGTGGACTTCGGTCTTCCCCATTTTGACGGCGAACTCGAAGAGTTGGGCCTGCTCGCACAGACGGCGGGGCTCAACCCCGTTGCGCGCCTGACCTGCAAGCGCAAGGCCCCCGATGCGGCCCTGTTCGTGGGCAGCGGCAAGGCCGATGAAATCCGCACCCTGGCGCAGATGCACGGCGCGGTGGAAGTGCTGTTCGACCAGTCGCTCAGCCCCGCGCAGCAGCGCAATCTGGAGCGGCACCTGGAGTTGCCCGTCTCCGACCGCACCTTCCTGATTCTCGAAATCTTCGCCCAGCGCGCCCGCAGCCACGAGGGCAAGCTGCAGGTCGAGCTCGCCCGGCTGCAGTACCTGAGCACGCGCCTGGTGCGCCGCTGGTCGCACCTGGAGCGCCAGACCGGCGGCATCGGCGCGCGCGGCGGCCCGGGCGAAAAGCAGATCGAACTCGACCGCCGCATGATCGGCGAGGCCATCAAGCGCACGCGTGAGCGCCTGTCCAAGGTCAAGCGCCAGCGCTCCACGCAGCGGCGCCAGCGCGACCGGCGCGATACCTTCACCATCTCGCTGGTGGGCTACACCAACGCGGGCAAGTCCACGCTGTTCAATGCGCTCGTGAAGGCGCGCGCCTATGCGGCCGACCAGCTGTTCGCCACGCTCGACACCACCACGCGCCAGCTCTACCTGGGCGATGCGGGGCGCTCGGTGTCGCTGTCCGATACCGTGGGTTTCATCCGCGATCTGCCGCACGGCCTGGTCGATGCCTTCCAGGCCACGCTGCAGGAGGCGGTCGATGCCGACCTGCTGCTGCATGTGGTCGATGCCTCCAACCCCCACTTCCCCGAGCAGATGGACCAGGTGCAGCGCGTGCTGCACGAGATCGGCGCGGCCGACATCCCGCAACTGCTGGTGTTCAACAAGCTCGATGCGCTCGATGCCGGGCAGCAGCCCGCGCTGCTCGAGGACCAGTACGAGGTGGAGGGCCAGATGGTGCCCCGCCTGTTCGTGAGCGCACGCTCCGGACAGGGGCTCGACAACCTGCGCCGCGCGCTGTCCGCGCGGGTGCTGGAAGCCCAGGAAGACATGACCCCAGCTGAAGCTGCCCCATTGCAGGCCCAAGAGGACTGATTGGGCACAATGCCGTTTTGATCGATGCCACCAGAGAACCAGAGACTTTGCGCATGAATTTCCAAAATCGCACCCTACGCTGGGCTTCGCTGCCAGAACGTATCCGGGGCATGTTCAACCTGAACGACCCCCGCTGGGGCCGTGGCGAGGACAAGTCGGACGATGGCGCCCGCCCGGACGACCGCCAGCCGGCGCAGCCCCCCGCAGGCAACCGCGGGCGCGAGACCAACAACAAGGGCCAGGGCAATGGCCAGCCGCCGGATCTGGATGAACTGTGGCGCGATCTCAACCGCAAGCTTGGCGGCCTGTTTGGTGGCAAGGGCGGCGGCGGACGTGGGGCCGGTGGCTCCGGCAACGGCAGCTTCCAGCCACCCGACATGAAGAGCGCAGGCGTGGGCGTGGGCCTGATCGCCGGCATCGTCTTCGTGATCTGGATGGGCACGGGCTTCTTCATCGTGCAGGAAGGCCAGCAGGCCGTGATCACCCAGTTCGGCAAGTACAAGAGCACGGTGGGCGCGGGCTTCAACTGGCGCCTGCCGTACCCGATCGAGCGCCATGAGCTGGTGTTCGTGACGCAGATCCGCTCGGCCGATGTGGGCCGTGACAACATCATCAAGAGCACGGGCCTGCGCGAGTCGGCCATGCTGACCGAAGACGAGAACATCGTCGAGATCAAGTTCGCCGTGCAGTACCGCCTGAGCGATGCGCGTGCCTGGCTGTTCGAGAGCAAGAACCCCTCGGACGCCGTGGTGCAGGCCGCCGAGACGGCGGTGCGCGAGGTGGTGGGCAAGATGCGCATGGACACGGCCCTGGCCGAGGAGCGCGACCAGATCGCCCCGCGCGTGCGCACGCTGATGCAGACCATCCTGGACCGCTACAAGGTCGGGGTCGAGGTCGTGGGCATCAACCTGCAGCAGGGCGGCGTGCGCCCGCCCGAGCAGGTGCAGGCCTCGTTCGACGACGTGCTCAAGGCCGGTCAGGAGCGCGAGCGCGCCAAGAACGATGCCCAGGCCTATGCCAACGATGTGGTCCCGCGTGCCGCGGGCTCGGCATCGCGCCTGAACGAAGAGGCTGCGGCCTACAAGGCCCGCATCGTGGCGCAGGCGCAGGGTGATGCGCAGCGCTTCTCGTCCGTGCTGGCCGAGTACCAGAAGGCGCCCCAGGTCACGCGCGACCGCATGTACCTGGAGAGCATGCAGCAGATCTACGGCAACGTGACCAAGGTGCTGGTCGATTCGCGCCAGGGCTCCAACCTGCTGTACCTGCCGCTGGACAAGATCATGCAGAGCGTGAGCAGCAACACGCCTGCCTCGCTGGAGTCGCCGCCGGCCAACGCCGCATCGACCGTGGCACCGACCTTGCCACCGACCTCCACTTTTTCGAATGACCCCCGGGCGCGTGACAGCAGTCGCACCCGCGAACGTGAATCCCGCTAGGAGCAGCTCGTGAACAGAGTCGGATTTATCGCATCCACCCTCCTGGTGGTGCTTGCACTCATGAGCTCCATGCTCTTCGTGGTGGACCAGCGCCAGTTCGGCGTGCTCTACGCGCTCGGACAGATCAAGGAAGTGATCACCGAGCCGGGCCTGAACTTCAAGCTGCCGCCACCGTTCCAGAACGTGACCTACATCGACAAGCGCCTGCTCACGCTGGACAGCCCCGATACCGAACCCATGCTGACGGCCGAGAAGCAGCGCGTGGTGATCGACTGGTACGTGCGCTGGCGCATCTCCGAGCCCACCCAGTACATCCGCAACGTGGGTCTGGACGAAAGCGCCGGCGCCATGCAGCTCAACCGCGTGGTGCGCAATGCCTTCCAGGAAGAGATCAACAAGCGCACCGTGAAGGAGCTGCTGTCGCTCAAGCGCGAGGCGCTCATGGCCGACGTCAAGCGCGAGGTGCTGGAGGCCGTGCGCGGTGCCAAGCCCTGGGGCGTGGACGTGGTGGACGTGCGCATCACACGCGTCGACTACGTCGAGGCCATCACGGAGTCGGTGTACCGCCGCATGGAGGCCGAGCGCAAGCGCGTGGCCAACGAGCTGCGCTCCACCGGAGCCGCCGAGGGCGAAAAGATCCGCGCCGATGCCGACCGCCAGCGTGAAATCGCCATTGCCAATGCCTACCGCGATGCCCAGAAGATCAAGGGCGAGGGCGATGCGGAAGCCGCACGCATCTATGCCGACGCCTTTGGCCGCGACCCGCAGTTCGCGCAGTTCTACCGCAGCCTGGAGGCCTACAAGTCGAGCTTCAACAAGAAGAGCGATGTGGTGGTGGTCGATCCGTCCTCGTCCGACTTCTTCAAGGCCTTCCGCGGCAACGCGCCAGCCCCGACAGCGCCGCCCGCAGCGCGCAAGTAAGTCTCTTGCGCCCGGCCTGGCAAGGCACATGGCGGCAATCCTGCACAGCGGGATTGCCGCTTTTTTGTGGGGGCTGCTCCCGTCCCATGGGACATGGCAGGCCCCTCGGATTTTTCGCCCCAGTCTCCCTGGCGGCAGGCCCCGATTTGGGCTGCTTGGCCGGTGCCGGTAGAATCACGGTTTTAACAGCCTCCCCTTTTCTCCATGTCTGCTTGGGTCCTGCCGGATCACATTGCCGATGTCTTGCCGTCCGAAGCGCGGCACATCGAAGAATTGCGTCGCGGGCTGCTCGACACGGCGCGCTGCTATGGCTATGAGCTGGTCATGCCGCCGTTGCTGGAGCACCTCGAATCCCTGCTGACCGGTACCGGGGAGGCGCTGGACCTCCAGACCTTCAAGCTGGTGGACCAGCTGTCGGGCCGCTCCATGGGCCTGCGTGCCGACACCACGCCCCAGGTGGCGCGCATCGACGCCCACCTGCTCAACCGCAAGGGGGTTACGCGCCTGTGCTACTGCGGCCCGGTGCTGCACACCCGCCCCGACCGCCCCCATGCCACGCGCGAGCCGCTGCAGTTCGGCGCCGAGATCTATGGCCATGCCGGGCTGGAGGCCGACCTCGAAGCCCTGCAGCTGGCGCGTGAATGCCTGCGCGTGGCCGAGGTGCGCGACACCACCATCGACCTGGCCGACGTGCGCATCGTGCGCCGCCTGTTGGCCGGCGTGGCGGTGGACGCGCCGCTGCTCAGCCGCATCCATGCGGCACTGGCGGCCAAGGATGCGAGCGAGCTGGCCTCGCTCACCCGCGATTTCCCCGCCGCTTCGCGCGAGGGCCTGCTGGCGCTGCTGCAGCTCTATGGCGACGAATCGGTGCTGGCCGAAGCCGACAAGACCTTGAAGCACATCGCCGGCGTGTCCGAAGTGCTGTCGCACCTGAAATGGCTGGCATCGCGCCTGGATGGAGCCGTGGTCACCTTCGACCTGGCCGACCTGCGCGGCTACGCCTACTACAGCGGCACGCGCTTTGCCATCTATGGCAAGGGCGCCAGCGACGCGCTGGTGCGTGGCGGCCGCTACGACGAGGTGGGTGCCGTGTTCGGCCGCAACCGGCCTGCGGCCGGCTTCAGCTTGGACATCAAGCAACTGGTGAGCGTGGTGTCCCCGCGCGCCCTCAAGGCCGCCATCCGCGCGCCCTGGGGCGAAGCGAGCGACGTGAATGCCGCCATTGCCGAGCTGCGCCGCCAGGGCGAGACGGTGGTGTGTGTTCTGCCTGGGCATGGGAGCGAAGTCGATGAGTTCCACTGTGACCGAGAGCTGGTGCAGATTGCGGGCCAGTGGGTCGTGCAGGCTGTTTGATCGAGTTAATTGCAATTGAGAATTGGGTCTGAGATGAAAGCAACCAAAGGTCGCAACGTAGTGGTGGTCGGAACCCAGTGGGGTGACGAAGGCAAGGGCAAGCTGGTCGACTGGCTCACGGAGAGCGCGCAGGGCGTGGTCCGGTTCCAAGGGGGTCACAATGCCGGCCACACCCTGGTCATCAATGGTGTGAAGACCGCGCTGCACCTGATCCCCAGCGGCATCATGCGCCCGGGCGTCAAGTGCTACATCGGCAACGGCGTGGTGCTGTCGGCCGCCAAGCTCTTCGAGGAAATCGAGGGCCTGGAGAAGGCCGGCGTGGAAGTGCGCTCGCGCCTGCGCATCAGCGAGGCCTGCCCGCTGATCCTGCCCTTCCATGCTGCCATCGACGTGGCCCGCGAAGCCGCGCGCGAGCAGGGCGGTACCGAGAAGATCGGCACCACCGGCCGCGGCATCGGCCCCGCGTACGAAGACAAGATCGCCCGCCGTGCGCTGCGCGTGCAGGACCTCAAGTACCCCGAGCGCTTTGCCACCAAGCTGCGCGAGCTGCTGGACCTGCACAACCATGTGCTCACCAGCTACCTGGGCTCGGCCAAGTTCGTCTTCGGCGATGCGCTCAAGCCCTACATCCAGGATGGCAAGGTGCAGTTCGACGTGGTCTACGCCGAAGCCATGCGCCATGCCGAGCTGCTCAAGCCCATGATGGCCGACGTCTCGCGCGAGTTGAACGAGGCCCACCAGGCCGGCGCCAACCTGCTGTTCGAAGGCGCGCAGGGCACCTTGCTCGACGTGGACCACGGCACCTACCCCTATGTGACCTCCAGCAACTGCGTGGCCGGCAACGCCGCCGCCGGCTCGGGCGTGGGCCCGGGCATGCTGCACTACATCCTGGGCATCACCAAGGCCTACTGCACGCGCGTGGGCGGTGGCCCGTTCCCGACGGAGCTCGACTGGGAAGTGCCCGGCACGCCCGGCTACCACATGAGCACCGTGGGTGCCGAGAAGGGCGTGACCACCGGCCGCAGCCGCCGCTGCGGCTGGTTCGATGCCGCGTTGCTCAAGCGCAGCGCCCAGGTCAACGGCCTGTCGGGCCTGTGCATCACCAAGCTCGACGTGCTCGACGGCCTGACCGAGCTGCTGCTGTGCACCGGCTACGAACTCGACGGTGAAAAGATCGACCTGCTGCCCATGGGCGCGGACGACATCGCCCGCTGCACCCCCATCTATGAAACCCTGCCCGGCTGGAGCGATTCCACCGTGGGCGTGACCGACTACGCCAAGCTGCCCGAAGCGGCACGCCGCTACCTGGAGCGCATTGCGGAAGTGACCGGCGTGCCGATCGACGTGATCTCCACCAGCCCGGACCGTGACCACACCATCATGATGCGCCACCCCTACGCGGCTGGCTGACGCACCGCCTTGCCGCTGCTGCCCCGGCCGATCCAAGGTCGGGCAGCAGAATGCTTTCTTTTCGTATTTCCTCTATATCGCGATGAGGGCTTGCTCTGGCGCTGCTGCCGTGTGATCCTCTTGTCCATAAGCCACCAATCCAGGAGCCCCGCCCATGTTGACCGAAGACGGCAAACACCTGTATGTCAGTTATGACGAGTACCACAGCCTGATCGAAAAGCTGGCACTCAAGGTGCACCAGTCGAACTGGGAGTTCGACACCATCCTGTGCCTGGCGCGCGGTGGCCTGCGCCCCGGCGACATCCTGAGCCGCATCTTCGACAAGCCCCTGGCCATCATGTCCACCAGCTCCTACCGTGCCGAAGCCGGCACCGTGCAGGGCCACCTGGACATCGCGCGCTTCATCACCACTCCCAAGGGCGAGATCGCCGGCCGGGTGCTGCTGGTCGACGACCTGGCCGACTCGGGCCACACCCTGCATGCCGTGATCGACATGCTCAAGACCAACTACGCACCCATCACTGAACTGCGCAGTGCCGTCATCTGGACCAAGGCCATGTCGACGTTCACGCCCGACTACTCGGTTGAGTTCCTGCCCACCAACCCCTGGATCCACCAGCCCTTTGAAGGCTATGACAGCCTGAGCCCCGCCAAGCTGCTGGAGAAGTGGCGCGTTTGACACGCACCCCCCGGGCCGGCAGGCCGCAAGAAGAAAGAGGGCGCAAGCCCTCTTTCTTCTTGGTGAATCGCGAGGCGCTTGCAGGTGCACAGCCTTCGATGTGCAAATTCTTCGGGTTTTCCCTGCGAGGCCATCAAAGTGGTGCTATAGTCGAGGGCTTCGCTGCACGGAGGTCCTTGTTAGGGGTTTCGGGTGGTTGAAGAGGAAGGTTTGAAAAAACTTTCGAAGTTTTAGAAAAGTCGCTGAATTCTCGGTATACAATCTAAGGCTGCGCTGACAAG
>NZ_JBYSYM010000040.1:0-52626 GCF_058783375.1 Acidovorax sp. FW305-C-20-28
CTTCTCTTTGGTGACTTTCTCTTGGCGGCCCAAGAGAAAGTTACTGCGCCGCCGGGCGCACATCCCGGCCTCCGCCCTCCACCAAGGCACGCCGCCAAAACAGCACGCAATGGCGCATTTCTTCAAGACACCAAACCAAGCCCCACCAGACACTGCCCCCACAGCAACCTCCGAACCCACCCCATGCAGCTCACGATCAACGGAAAAACCCAACCAGTCCCCACCGGCTGGGAGCAAGAACCCCTCCTCTGGATCCTGCGCGAAACCGCCGGTCTCGTGGGCACCCGCTTCGGCTGCGGCGTAGGCCTGTGCGGCGCCTGCACCGTGCTGGTGGACGGCGAGGCCGCCCGTGCCTGCCTACTCACGGCAGAGGCCCTGCAAGGCCGTGCCATCACCACCATCGAAGGCCTGGCCGCAGCAGATGGCACCCTGCACCCCGTGCAGCAGGCCTGGGTGGCCCACAACGTGCCCCAGTGCGGCTACTGCCAGAGCGGCCAGATCATGGGGGCGGTGGCGCTGCTGCGCGCCACGCCGCAGCCCGACGATGCGCAGATCGACGCCGCCATGGCCAGCCACCTGTGCCGCTGCGGCACGCAGCGGCGCATCCGCGCGGCCATCCACCATGCGGCCGGCAACAACAGCGGCGGAGGGGCGCCCGCATGAAGCGCCGCCACCTGCTGGCCGGCACGGGCCTGGCCGCCATCACCGTGGTGTTCGGTGCCGGCTGCTCGCTGGTGCCTGTGATCCCCAAGCGCCCCACTCCATCCACCGAGAACGCCCAGGGCTGGATACGCCACGATGCCAACGGCCGCTACACCCTGTGGGTGCCCTGCACCGAGATGGGCCAGCAGATCAGCACCGCGTTGCAGGCGCTGGCCGCGGCCGAACTGGGCGTGGCGCCGCAGGCCGTGCAACTGCGCCTGCCCGGCACGGGCGACATCGCCCGCGTGCGCGCCACCGTGGGCAGCGCCAGCGTGCAGGACTTCGCGCTGCCCCTGGCCCAGGCCTGTGCCACCCTGCGTGATGCACTGGCCAGCGGCACCAGCACCGATGGTGCAACCCTGCAGGCCAAGCCCCTGCACGCCAGCGCGCTGCGCAGCTTCCAGGCCCTGGCGTCCGCGCAGCCCGTGGCGCCTGGGTCTGGGGCTTTGGCACCTGCGCCCGGGCAGTTGCACGCCATCGTCACCGGCCAGCCCCTGTTCGCGGGCGATACGCGCTTGCCCGGCATGCTCTATGGCCGGGTGCTGCGCGCGCCCGCATCGGCCGAGCTGGATTCGCGCCCCGGGGCCATGGACGAGGCCGCCGCGCGCGCCGACCCGGCCTGCATCGCCGTGGTGCGCAGCCCGTTGCTGCAGCAGATGAACAGCCTGGGCGTGGGCATCGTGGCGCGCAGCCCGGCGGCGCTGGACCGCATCGAGGCCGCCCTGGCCGTGCAGTGGCAGGTGCAACGGGGTTTCGGGCCCGACGAGATCGCCGAGCGCATCGACATCGACCGGCACCTGGCGCGCGGTGCGCTGCGCCACACACCACGCAGCGACACCATGCCCGAAGGTGAGGTGTGGAGCATCGACCTGCGCATGGACATCCCCCTGGCCGCGCACGCCCCCATCGAGCCGCGCAGCGCCACCGCGGCTTGGAGCCCCAAGGCACAGAAAAGCGGCCCCGTGCTGCGCATCTGGGCCGGCACGCAGGACCTGTTCTACGTGCGCGATGTGCTGGCGCGCCACCTGGCGCTCGATGCCGAGCGCATCGCGGTGCAGGCCTGCCGCGTGGGCGGCGGCTTTGGCGGGCGCACGCTGTGCACGGTGGAGCTGGAAGCCGCCGTGCTGGCCCAGGCCGTGGGCGCACCGGTCAAGGTGCACTGGAGCCGCGCGCAGGAGTTTGCGCAGGGCTTTCAGCGCCCGCCATCGAGCCACCGGGTGCGCGCGCGTGTGCACCAGGGCCGCGTCTCGCACTGGTGGCATGCGTTCGCGAGCAGCCACATCCTCTTCACCCCCGCGGCCATGCCGCCATGGATGCAGGCCTTGGCCGACTTTGCGGGCGACAGCGGCGTGGCGCGCGGCTCGCAGCTGGCCTATGCCGTGCCGCAGCAGCGCACTGAGTTCACGGCCCAGCGCCTGCCGGTGCACACGGGCCCCTGGCGCGGCCTGGGCGCAGGCCCCAACACCCTGGTGGTGGAAAGCGCCATGGACGAATGCGCGCGCCGGGCCGGCACCGACCCGCTGGCCTGGCGTCTGGCCCACACCACCGACGCCCGCCTGGCCGCCGCCTTCGAGCGCGTGGCACGCGAGGCGCGCTGGCCGAAACGCCCCACCAGCGATGCCACCACGCTGCGCGGGCGCGGCATTGCCGGCGGCATCTACAAGGGCGTGAGCTATGCCGCCGCCGTGGCCGACGTGGCGGTGGACCGCGCCAGCGGCCAGGTGCGCGTGACCGCGATCTGGTGCGCCCACGACTGCGGCCTGGTGCTGCAGCCCGATGGCGTGCGCGCCCAGACCGAGGGCAACCTGGTCTGGTGTTTGGGCCTGGTGCTGCACGAGGAGCTGCCCGTGGCCGCATCGCGCGTGGCCGCCGCCACCTTTGCCGACTATGCGCTGCCACGCATGGGCGATGTGCCGCCGCTGCATGTGCACCTGATCGAGAGTGGCGCGCCACCCACCGGAGCGGGCGAGACCGCCATGGTGGCCGGCGCGGGCGCCATCGCCAATGCGCTGCGCGACGCCACGGGCCACCGCTTCACGCGCTTTCCGGTGCGCAGCAAACAGGTGCTGCAGGCCTTGAAGACCTGAAGCATTCATTCACAATGCCCGCCATGCAGGACGACGACCCCAACGACTTCGCCAGCGCGGCCATGGTGCGCCTGCTGGTGCGCGCGATGGCCGCGCAAGGCCTGGCGTTGCCGACCGGCCTGCCCGCGCCCGCTGCCCTGGCCGGCAGCCATGTGCCGCTGGCCTGCAAGCGCGCCGTGGTGCAGGCCGTGCTGGCCCAGGGCGGCCCGGCACTGCTGCTGAATCTGGCGCGACGGGTGCACGGGCTGCAGGGCGACCCGCTGCACCGCGCCCTGCTGGGCGCGAGCGACGTGCCCGGCCTGCTGGCGCGCTGGCAGCGGCTGGAGCGCTATGTGCATTCGGGCCACCAGGTGAGTGTGCTGTCCCACAGCCCGGGCCGCATGGCGCTGCAACACCATGCACGCCCCGGCAAAGGCGGTGCCCCGCAACCACCCGAGAGCCTGGCCGTGCTGGGCGTGCTGCTCGGTTGCTGCGAGGCGCTTGGTGTGTTCGGCCTGGCAGTGCACCTGGGCGGCGGCACCGCACTGCCGCTGTCGGCAGGCGCTGACCAGGCGGCTGCGCTGGCCGGCGCCATCGCCCAGGGCCATGCCAGCCACTGGGCCTTGCACTGGCAGCCTACCGCCGAGGCCGCCTTACCCGAAGCCGCACCGCCGCCCGGCCCGCAGGCCAGCCTGTGCGACGCGCTGCCCTGGCCGCCGCTGGCGCACCAGATCGCACGGCGCGTGCTGCACGACCCCGCGGGCGAACACTCGGTCCACGCACTGGCCCGGTCGCAGGGGCAGGCCAGCCGCACCCTGCAGCGCCACCTGGCCGCGCACGGCCTGAGCTGCCGCGCCATTGCCACCGAGGCGCGCACACGCCGCGCCGCGCAGTGGCTGCTGGACACGCCCCATGGCATCGCCGAGATCGGCTTCGCCTGCGGCTTTGCCGACCAGCCCCACTTCACGCGCGAGTTCGCGCGCCAGGTGGGCATGACGCCGGCGCGCTACCGGCAGGCCTTCGGGGAGGCCGCCCCGCCACCATGCTGAAAGTGGATGGCATGCGGTGCGCAGCCGGCATCGCCGCGCAAGTGGTTTGTTCGTGTAATGGGCCTTCACTCCCCGCAAAGGCCCTGCCCCATGTTGACGAGAGCCATCCGCCCTCCGGGCATCTACCCACCCATCGGCCCCTATGCCCAGGCCATCGAGGCCACGGGCACAAGCCGTCTGCTGTTCGTCAGCGGCACCATGGGGCTTGCGCCCGACAGCAGCCTGCCCAGCGGCTTCGAGGCCCAGGCCCATCGGGTCTGGACCAACATCGGGGCCACGCTCGCGGCGGCCGGCATGGACTTCACCCACCTGGCACAGCTGACCATCTGGCTGGCCCGGCGCGACGACTGGCGCCTGGGCGCCGAGATCCGCCAGCAGTACCTGGGCGACCACCAGGTGGCCATGTCGGTCGTGCAGGCCGGCCTGGTGCACCCCGACTGGTTGATCGAGGTGGATGCCATCGCGGTGGCCTGATTCCCATCAGGCCCTTCTTGGTATCGTGCAGCCAACGATGTTCCGAAGCCCGCCCCCTCCATGAGCAATGAAGTCTCCATCGCCGCCCTGCAGGCCTTTCGCGCGGTGGCGCGCTGCGGCAGCTTCACGGCCGCCGCGGACGATCTGGGCTGCGCCCAGTCGGCCATCAGCCGGCACATCGCCGCGCTTGAGCGCCACCTGGCGCAGACCCTGGTGCTGCGCGGCCACCGCCAGGTGCAGCTCACGGCGGCGGGGCAGCAGTACCTGGAGACGGCCGTGCGTGCACTCGATGAACTGGAGCATGGCGCGCAGCGGCTGGCCCGGCCCTCGGGCGCGCCGCCCACGGTGAAGATACTGGCCATGCCCTCGCTGGCCGCGCGCTGGCTGGTGCCCCGGCTCACGCAGTTGCGCCAGGCCCGCATCGAGGTCGAGATCGAACTGGCCACCTCCATCTGGGATGCCGACTACCGCAAGGAGCGCTTCGACCTGGCCATCCACTACGGCGACGGTGCCTGGCCCGGCGCCCGGCTGCTGATGCCCGACAGCCTGGTGCCGGTGGCCTCGCCCCGGCTGCTGGCCAATTCCGCCCCGCTGCAGATCAAGGACCTGCAACGCTTCACCTGGCTGCACGACTCGCTGCGCAGCAGCAAGTGGCCGCAGTGGCTGGCGGCCCTGCACCAGGAGGGCCTGGCAGGCCAGCGCCAGATGAAGCTGCAGGACACCGAGATCACCCTCACTGCGGCCCAGGCCGGCCTGGGCATCGCCATGGGCCACGGCCCGCTGATCGGCAACGACCTGCTGGAGGGGCGCCTGGTCAAGGCCTGGCCGCAGCATGCGCCGCTGGCCGCGGGCTACCACCTGCTTCGGTCCGCGCGCAGTGCACGCAATGCCGCGGCCCATACGCTGGCCGACTGGCTGATGGACGAGGCCGCGCCAGCGCGCAACGGCACACAGGCATCCTGATCCGGCCCCAGGCTGGCATGCCCGAAGCGGATGGAATGACCCCGCTGCAGGGCATGGGCGATGGCGGCGGTCGCCTTTGTAATGAAGAGCGCGCCCATTCCGGGCCCTGCACGCAAGAAAGGAAATGCCGTATGCAGCCGCTCAACCGCCGAACCGCCGTCCAATCCATCACCACCGCCCTGGCCGCCCTCTCGCTGCCGCGTCTGGCCAGCGCCACCGCCCCGCGCGGGCAGCCGCAGGCCCCGGGCGCCGAAGGCAAACGCATCCTGATCGTCGTGTCCAGCCATGACCGCAAGGGCGGCGACCTGGTGGCCGGGTTCTGGTTTCCCGAACTCACGCACCCCGCCAAGGTGTTTGCCGAAGCAGGCTACCGCTTCGACATCGCCAGCCCGCGCGGCGGCATGCCGCCCTTCGATGGCTTCGACCTCAAGGACGAGGCCAACCGCTGGTTCTGGATCGACCTCGCGCTGCGCAGCCAGCTGGCCCACAGCCTGCCGCTGTCTGCGGTCGATCCCTCGCGCTACGCCGCCATCATGCTCGTGGGCGGCCACGGCCCGATGTGGGACTTTGCGCGCAACCCCGTGCTGGCAACGCTGGTGCGCCGCATCTACGAGCAGGGCGGGATCGTGAGCGCGGTCTGCCACGGCCCGGCCGGGCTGCTCGATGTGCGCTTGTCCGACGGCCGCTCGCTCATCGCAGGCCGCAAGCTCACCGCCTTCACCAACGAAGAGGAGGTCTCGCGCCAGTACGACAAGCTGATCCCCTTCGAGCTGGAGACGGCCCTCAAACAAGGCCAGGCTGTCTTCGAGGAGGCCCCCATTTTCCAGAGCCGCGTGGTCATCGACGGCCGGCTCATCACGGGGCAGAACCCCGCCTCGGCCAAGCCCTTTGGCGAGGCAGTCGTAGCGGCGCTACGGGCGCAGGCGGCATAGCCACCCGGCTATGCCTTGCGCACACGCCGGGGTTTGCGCGCTGGGGCGGGTGCGGCATGCGCCACGCGGTCGCCCAGCCACACATCGGGGTAGTGCTCGAAGGTCTGCTTCATCAGCTCGCGCAACCAGATGATGGCCGGGTCGTGGTGGAAGCGCGAATGCCAGTGCTGGTTGAGCGCAAATGGCGGCAAGGTCACCGGCGGCGGCACCATGCGCACGCTGCCATAGCCCTTGAAGACCTCGGCCAGCTGCAGCGGCACGGTGGCGATGAGTTCGGGGTGGGCGTCCATGAGCAGCGGCACCACCAGGAAGTGCGGCGTGGTGAGAAACAGGTTGCGCTTGACGCCCTGGCGCTCCAGCTCGCTGTCGTAGGCGCCGCTCACGCTGCCCGACAGGGTGACGGCGATCTGCGGCATCTGCTCGAACTGCGCCAGCGTGATCGTGTCGCCCACCGCAGTGTTGCGCGCGCTCACGATGGTGACGAAGGAGTGCATGAACAGCCGCTGCTGGAACAGCCCCTCGGGCGCGCTGCGCATGGAGCCCACGGCCAGGTCGGCCTCGCCCGAGGCCAACACTGCCTCGACCTGGGCGGGTGGCACCTGCAGCGTGTGCAAGGTGCAGTGCGGCGCCTCGCGGCGCAGGCGACTGATGAGCGGGGGCAGAAACACCAGCTCGCCCATGTCCGTCATGCACAGGGTGAAGGCGCGGTGCGCGGTGGCGGGGTCGAAGCGCGCCTCCGACAGCACCTGCTGGCGCAGGATGGCCATCATCGAGAGCACCGGGTCCACCAGGCCCTGCGCCTTGCGCGTGGGCACCATGCCGGCGGCCGTGCTCACGAACAGCGGGTCATCGAAGAAGGCGCGCAGCCGGTTGAGCGCGTGGCTCATGGCGCTCTGGCTCAAATTCAGGCCCTGGGCGGCGCGCGTCACGCTGCGCTCGCGCACCAGGGCGTCGAACACGGCCAGCAGGTTCAGGTCGAGGTCTCCAATATGCACAGGCTTCATTCCTCACATGCACTGCATGCTGTTTACGAATAATGGCCTGCTGCCTATGCTTGCGTCAAGCGTTCACGACGAGGAACGCACCCCACCCGGAGACAAGCCCATGGCCCCCATGACGACACCTTCCAGCGCCTAGCGCCGCATTGTCTCGCTGCCCTGCAGCGCCGCACCTCCCCCCAGCACCTTCGAGCACACCGCGCTGCGGTGAGCCCGCGGCATGCCTCGCCCGGAAAACGCCGAGGCCCGACACCCCACATTCACCCACTACGGAGCCCCACCCATGTTCATCAAGAACACCTGGTACGTCAGCGCCTGGGACCACGAAGTCCCGCACGAGGGCCTGTTCGCCCGCACCATCACCGGCATCCCCATCCTGCTGTACCGCGACAGCACGGGCGCCATCGTCGCACTGGAAGACCGCTGCTGCCACCGCGGCGCCCCGCTCTCGGTGGGCCGGCGCGAAGGTGACTGCGTGCGCTGCCTGTACCACGGCCTCAAGTTCGACAGCAGCGGCCAGTGCGTGGAGGCACCCGCGCAGGACCGCCTCCCCCCGCAGGCGCGGGTGCGCAAGTTCCCGGTGGTGGAGCGCCACCGCTGGGTCTGGATCTGGATGGGCGACGCCGGCCGCGCCGACCCCGCGCTGATCCCCGACACCCAGTGGCTGGACCATCCCGACTGGCGCAGCCAGGACGGCTACATCCACTACGACGTGAACTACCTGCTGATCTGCGACAACCTGCTGGACTTTTCGCACCTGCCCTTCGTGCACCCGGGCACGCTGGGCGGCAGCGCCGACTACGCCGCCGCCCGGCCCCAGGTGGAGCGCATCGAGGGCGGCGTGCGCATCACGCGCTGGGCCATCGATACCGAGGCACCGGCCTTTGCCAAGGCGGTGAAGACCTGGCCGGGCAAGGTGGACCGCTGGAACATCTACAACTTCACCATCCCGGCCGTGCTGCTCATGGACTCGGGCATGGCGCCCACGGGCACCGGCGCGCGGGAGGGCCATCGCGTGGACGCCGCCGAGTTCCGCGGCTGCCAGGCCATCACGCCCGAGACGGAGAACTCCACGCACTACTTCTTCGCCCACCCGCACAACTTCGCCATCGACCAGCCCGAGGTGACCGCCTCCATCCACCAAGCGGTGGTGACCGCCTTCGACGAAGACCGCGACATCATCACCGCGCAGCAAAAGAGCCTGGCCCTAGCACCCGATTTCAAGATGGTGCCGTTTGCCATGGACGCCGCGCTATCGCAGTTCCGCTGGGTGGTGCAGCAGCGCCTGCAGCAGGAGGCGGCCGAAGAAGCGCTGCCGGCCGCGCAGGCCGGCGCGCAGCCGGTGCACATCGTGCGCCCAGCCCCACAGACGACCTGACTGCTCAGCCCATACCCACAACAACCCCAGGAGACAAACCACCATGCTGACCACCCACCTCGTGCGCGCCCTGACGCTCGCCATAACGCTCGCCGCCCTGCTGCCGGCCGCCGCCCTGGCCCAGGACGCTCCCTATCCCGCCAAGCCCGTGCGCGTGGTCGTGCCCTACCCGGCAGGCGGCGCCACCGACTTCATCGCCCGCACCATCGGCGAGCGCCTGTCCAAATCGCTGGGCCAGGCCATCGTGGTGGACAACAAGCCCGGTGCCGCAGGCGGCCTGGGCGCCGGGGAGGTGGCGCGCGCCAAGGCCGACGGCTACACCCTGCTGCTGACCATCACCGACACGCAGATCAACAACACCGCGCTGTTCAAATCCCTGCCCTACGACCCGCAGAAGGACTTCGCCTTCATCACCCAGGTGGTGCGCAGCCCCGCGCTGGTCTCGGTGAACGCCGAGACCCCGGTCAAGAGCATGCAGGACCTCAAGCAGTTGGCCACGAGCCGCAAGGGCAAGCTCAGCTATGCCTCCTGGGGCATCGGCGGCCTGGGGCACCTGGCGGGCGAAAGCCTCAACCGCGAACTGCAGGCCGACATGGTGCATTCGCCCCAGCGCGGCGAGGGGCCGGTGGTGACGGACCTGCTGTCCAAAACGGTGGACATCGGCCTGTCGAGCGTGGCCAGCGCCAAGCAGCATGTGCACGCGGGCAAGCTCACGCCCCTGGCGGTGCTGGGCCGCGACCGGTCCACCGCCCTGCCCCAGGTGCCCACCTTGCGCGAGCTGGGCTTTGCCGACCCGCTGTTCGACACCAATGTGTGGATCGCCGTGCTGGCCCCGGCCCGCACGCCCGCGCCCATCGTCAAGCGCCTGGCCGACGAGATACGCGCCATCGTCGCCACGCCCGAACTGGCAGCGCAGTACACCGAGCGCGGCTTCGAGGTGATGAACACCACGCCCGAGCAGTTCGCCGCCAGCTACCGGGCCGAGTTCGGCGTCATCACCAGGCGCATGCGCGACTTCGGCGTGGAGGCGCAGTGACCCCGCTCGCCCCCGCTCCCACACCCTTGCTGGCCCTGCGCGTGCACGCCGTGCGCGCCGAGGCGCGCGACGTGCTCTCCATCGAGCTGCGCAGCGCGGGCGGCAGCGCGCTGCCGCCCTTCACGCCCGGC
This sequence comes from Acidovorax sp. FW305-C-20-28, assembly GCF_058783375.1. NCBI lineage: Bacteria > Pseudomonadati > Pseudomonadota > Betaproteobacteria > Burkholderiales > Comamonadaceae > Acidovorax > Acidovorax sp. FW305-C-20-28. The sequence continues at coordinate 9,730 of NZ_JBYSYM010000040.1, forward strand.
GCGCACCTGGAGATCACGCTGCCTGCCGGTGCCGATGGCCGGCCGGCCCTGGTGCGCCACTACTCGCTGTGCAACAGCGCGGCCGAAACGCACCGCTACGTGGTCGCCGTGGGCCTGGCGCCCGCCAGCCGCGGCGGCTCGCTGGCCATGCACGAGCAGCTGCGCGTGGGCCAGGTGCTGCAGGCGCGCCCGCCGCGCAATCACTTCGCGCTGGCCGAGGGCGCAGCGCACTACCGCTTCATCGCGGGCGGCATCGGGATCACGCCCATTCTGTCCATGCTGCGCTGGTGCGAGGCCCAAGGCCAGCCCTGGTCGCTGCTGTACTGCACGCGCAGCCGGGTGCGCACCGCCTTTTACGAAGAACTGCGCGCTTACGGCCCGCACGCGCAGTTCCACTTCGACGACGAGGCCGGCGGGCAGCCTGCCGACCTGGCACAGGCACTGAGCCACCCGGTGCCCGGCGAACACCTCCACTGCTGCGGCCCGGCCCCGCTGATGCGCGCCGTGCAGGCCGCCAGCGCGCAGCGGCCACCCGGCACGGTGCACTTCGAATGGTTTTCTGCGGGCGATTCGGCCCCTGCCGCCCAGGCCCCGGCGGACAGCGCCGACAGCGGCTTCGACATCGTCCTGGCGCAGAGCGGCCAGCGGCTGCATGTGCCGCCGGGCCAGAGCATCCTCGACACGCTGGAGCAGCACGGCATCGGCGTGCCCTTTGCCTGCCGTGAGGGCCTGTGCCGCACCTGCGAGACCGGGCTGTGCGGCGGCGAGGCGGACCACCGCGACCTGGTGCTGAGCGATGCAGAGCGTGCGGGGCAGAAGACGATTCTGCTGTGCGTGTCGCGCGCGAAGGGTGCGGTGCTGGAACTGGACCTGTAGGCCGGTACGATGGGGCACCCCGCACCCGCCAGCGCCATGGAAACCCAACACCCGCTCTACACCATTGCCCACCTCCAGGTAGACGCCTCTGCCCAGGCCTTCATCGACGGCATTCGGCGCCAGCACGATCCGCAGGTGGACTTGGTGGCGCCGCATTTCACGCTGGTGTTCGGTTGCACGGCCGTGGTCGAAGCGGACTACCTGGCCCATGTGGCAAGGCTTGCCGGCCACACGCCGGCCATCCGCTTCCATTGCCGCCATGCCACGCTGCACGCGGGCGGACCGGACGGCATGGCCCATGTGTTCCTGGTGCCGGACGAAGGCCACAGCGCCATCGCGCTGCTGCACGACCGGCTCTACACCGGCGCGCTGGCGGCACATCTGCGGCTCGACATCCCCTATGTGCCGCACATCACGGTGGCTGCCACCCGGGATGTGGCAGCGGCAAAGGCCCTGTGCGATGGGCTCAACGAACGCGGTGTCGACATCGCAGGCCAGCTGGTAGCCCTGACGGTGGGCGCGCTGCAAGGCGGCCGGCTGCAGGCCCTTGCAGAACTGCCACTGGCTTAGGCCCCATCCTCCCGCAACCGCCGCCACAACGTCGATCGGCTGATGCCCAGCAGGGCGCAGGCCTGGGCCTGGTCGCCCTGTACCGACTGCAGCACCTCGCGCACGCGCTGGCGTTCTGCCGCCAGGCGCGCACCCTTGAGCAGGCGCTCGCGCACCAGCGCCGGGCGCTCCTGCGTGCATTCGGGGAAGACCTCGAGCAGCCGGGCGCGGTCCATCCGGCCGCCCGGGGCCACCCATGCGTGGCAGGCCAGCAGGCGTTCGACCAGGTTCTCCAGCTCGCGCACATTGCCGGGCCAGCCATAGCCCGCGGCCAGGTCCAGCAGTGCGGCCAGCCAGGCCTCGGCCTGCGCCTGCGCTACGCCCACCGCGGCCGTGCGGCGCGCCAGCAGACTGGCGGCCAGCGCGGCGATGTCGTCCGTGCGCTCGCGCAGGGGCGGGGTTGCGATGCGCAGCACCGCCAGGCGGTAGTACAGGTCGCGCCGGAACAGGCCGCGCTCCACCTGGGCCGCCAGGTCGGCGTGGGTGGCCGCGATCACGCGCAGGTCCACCGGCACGGCCGCCGTGGCCCCCAGGCGCAGCACCTCGCGCTCCTGCAGCACGCGCAGCAGGCGGGTCTGCAGGGCCAGCGGCATGTCGCCGATCTCGTCGAGGAACAGGGTGCCCGTGTGCGCGGCCTCGATCAGGCCCGTCTTGCCGCCGCGCCGCGCGCCGGTGAAGGCGCCCTCTTCGTAGCCGAACAGCTCGCTTTCCAGCAGGCTTTCGCTGAGCGCGGCGCAGTTCACCGCCAGAAAGGGCTGGCTCGCGCGCCGGCTGGCGGCATGGATGCCCTGGGCCACCAGTTCCTTGCCCGTGCCGCTTTCGCCGGTGACAAGCAGGGTGGCATCGCTGGCCGCGCACTGCAGCGCCAGCTCGCGCACGCGCCGCGCGGCGGGGCTGGTGCCCGCATACGCTTCGATGCGGTAGCGCGCGGGCGCGCCGCGCTGGCGCTGGTTGGCGCGCAGGTGGCGGTCGGCGCGCTGGATAACGACCGGGTCGCGGCACACCAGCAGGGCGCCGGTGACCTCGCCCCCTTCGATGATGGGTGCGCGCCGCACGACCAATGTGCGCGCGCCGATCTGCAGCACCTCCTCGGCCGGTGCCTCGTCGTGCAGCTGCAGCGTGGCGCCCAGGTCGAGCACGGGGTCCACCTCGCTGAGCACGCGGCCGGCCAGCTGTGCGGCCGGGGCGCCCAGCAGCTGGGCCATGGTGGGGTTCAGGGCCTCGATGCGCTGGCGCGTGTCCACGGCCACCACGCCATCCTGCAGCTGGCCGAGGATGGTGCCCAGGCGCTCGTGGCGCGCGCGCTCCGCACGGCTGTGGCGGGCCAGGTGCACGGCATCGTGCAGCGCCTGGCGCACGGCCTCGTCCGAGTACATGAGCACGCTGGCGATGCCGGCCTGCTCCGCCAGGTCGGACACCAGGCCAGGGGCCACCACCGCCCCGACGCCGGCCGCGCGCAGGGCCTCCACACAGGCGGGCGCGTCCTCGGGGTTGCGGTAGCTGAACTGGGCAATGCCCATGCCGAACAGCGCATCGAGCTGCGCCAGGTGCTGCGAGGGCCCGTCGAACGACACCAGCCCCACCCGGGGCGACAGGGCCCGTGCCGCGGCCAGCGCACGCATCAGGTCGAAGCCCCGCACCTCCACCATGGCCACCGGTATGTCCAGGTGCTGGCGCAGCCACTGGCCGCTGGCGCCTGCGGCCACCACGGCGTCCACCGGGCTTTCGGCATGCAGGGCGCGCACCGCCGCCACGGCCTCGTCGAAGGCCTGGCCCACGAGTTCGATCTGCGCCTGCGCCGCCACCTCCGGCACCAGGCGCGCCAGCACCCGGCCCAGGCGGTGCCGGGCCACGGCGACGATGCGCAGCGGGCGGGTGGCCAGCGGCATGAAGGGGGTCAGGGCGGGACTTGAAGGTTTCATATCAATTCATTTCATTGTCTCACCATTGAAATGAAATTGAATAAATGGCATCCACACGCCCATCAGACATTTGGAATAAGTGTTTGTAAATCAATGGCTTGCAGCTTCATACACACAATGGAAGCCGGTGGCACACTGTTTGCAGAAACAGTGGGGCGAATCCTTTGCCCCTTCATCCAACAACAGGAGACACCCATGCACCCAATCCCCCGCCGTACCCTCCTGGCCTGCGCGCTCGCTGCCACCGCCTGCGCCCTGCCCCTGGCGGCACAGGCCCAGGCCTGGCCGGCCAAGACCATCCGCTTCGTCGTGCCGTTCTCGTCCGGCGGGGCCAACGACCTCATGGCGCGCGCCGCGGCCGAAGGCGCCGCCAAGGCGCTGGGCCAGGCTGTCATCATCGACAACCGCCCCGGTGCGGGCGGCTCGCTGGGCACCGACCTGGTGGCCAAGAGCGCACCCGACGGCTACACCTTTCTGATCAGCGCGGCCGGCGTCATCTCCAACAGCATGATCAAGAAGTCCCTGCCCTTCAAGGACGAGGACCTGGTGCCCGTGGCCATGATCGGCCTGGCACCCTCGGTGGTGGTGGTGCCCAAGTCGGCACCGTACGAGAACCTGCGCGACTTCGTCGAGGCATCGAAGAAGGGTGTGGGCTTCAACTTCGCCACGGCCGGCACCGGCAGCACGCCGCACTTCGTGGCCGAGATGCTCAACGTGAAGTATGGCGCCAAGCTGCAGCCCGTGCCCTACAAGAGCGGCTCGGAAAGCACCACCGCCGTGCTGGGCGGCCAGGTGGACGGCACGTCGGAGGCCAGCATCATCGCGCTGCCGCACATCCGTGGCGACGGCAAGTTCAAGGCCCTGGCCACCACCTGGACGCAGCGCATCTCGGCCTACCCACAGCTCTCGACGGCGGTCGAGCAGGGCTTCCCGGAACTGCAGATCGCGCACTGGGCCGGCCTGCATGCGCCGCGCGGCACGCCGGCCGACATCCTGGACAAGGTGGCCGCCGCCGTGGACAAAGCCATGCAGGACCCTGCCGCCGTCGCCAAGCTCAAGGGCATGGGCATCGAGCCCATCGGCGGCACGCGCGCGGAGTTCGTGAAATTCGTCGACGCCGAGCGCAAGCGCCTGGGCGAGATCGTCAAGGCCTCGCAGATGCAGGAGAAGTGAGCCGCGCTCCCTCTGCTTTCCTTTCCTCCAATACATCCATGAATACCAAGCAGCAACTGCGCGCTCTGGCCGGGGCGCGCCGCGGCACCCTCGTGCCGGGTGCCTTCAACGCCCTCTCGGCCCGGGTCATCGAAGACCTGGGCTTCGAGGCCCTGTACATCACCGGTGCAGGCGTCACCAACATGTGGTTCGGCATGCCGGACCAGGGCTTCGTCGGCCTGTCCGAGATGGCCGAGCACACGGCACGCATCCGCGACGCCGTGGGCCTGCCGCTGATCGTCGATGCCGACACCGGCTTTGGCAACGCGCTGAACGTGCGCCACACGGTGCGCACGCTGGAGCGTGCGGGCGCCGACTGCATCCAGTTCGAGGACCAGGTCGCGCCCAAGCGCTGCGGCCATTTTTCGGGCAAGGACGTCATCAGCACCGAAGAGGCGGTCAGCAAGATCAAGGCGGCCGTCGATGCGCGGCAGGACAGCGACCTCCTGATCCTCGCGCGCACCGATGCCTGCGCCGTGCACGGCTTCGAGGCCGCAGTCGAGCGCGCACAGCGCTTTGCCGAGGCGGGTGCCGACATCCTCTTCGTCGAGGCCGTCACAACGGCCGACGAGATCCGCGCCCTGCCCCAGCGCCTGGGCAGCCCCCAGCTCATGAACATGGTGGTGGGCGGCAAGACCCCCATCTTCGGCGCCGACGAACTCGCTGGCCTGGGCTATGGCCTGGTGCTGTACGCCAACGCCGCCCTGCAGGGCGCCGTGGCCGGCATGCAAAAGGCGCTGACGGTGCTGCGCGACGAGCGCAGCCTGCAGGAAGACCCGGCCCTGGTGGCCCCGTTCGCCGAGCGCCAGCGCCTGGTGGGCAAGCCCGCCTGGGACGCGCTGGAGCGCCGCTACAGCTGAGGGTGCGCCCAGGGCTGTACCCTGGGCCTCCCTTGCGCCAGGTCAAAGAGACCACCAGCACCATGGTCAAAATAAAGAGTCATTTGAAATACCTCTTAAAATAAACATATCAAATGAATCTTTAAAGGAACGCCATGAACGCCCGTGATCCCGCCGCCTTCCACCCAGGCCCCGTTGCTGCCCACAGCGCAGCGCCTTTCACCCTGGACGCGCAGCAGCTGATCGGGCAGATCGCGGTGCAGCTGCCGGGCGCCACGGCGGTGTTCCGGCGGCTCAAGCTCGATTTCTGCTGCGGCGGCCATGTGAGCCTGGCGCAGGCCGCGGCCGGCAAGGGGCTCGATGCCGAAGCGGTGGTGGCCGAGCTGGCGCAGCTGCAGCACGGCGAGGCCCTGCCCCTGGCCGGCGCCAGCGCCACGGCGCTTATCGACCTGATTCTGGCGCGCTACCACGAGGTGCACCGCCAGCAGCTGCCCGAGCTGATCCGCATGGCCCGGCGCGTGGAGGCCGTGCACCGCGATCACCCTGCCGTGCCCGCCGGCCTGGCCGATGCGCTGGAAGAAACCCATGCGGAGCTGCTGGACCACATGGGCAAGGAGGAGGCCGTGCTGTTCCCCCTGCTGCGCCAGGGCGGCAACCCGTTCCTGGGCATGCCCATCAGCGTGATGCGGGCCGAGCACACGGACCACGGTGCCGCGCTGGATCGGCTGAATGCGCTGACCCACGACACCGCCCCGCCCGAGGATGCCTGCACCACCTGGCGTGCGCTCTATGCGGGCATCGCGCAGTTCTGCGACGACCTGATCAGCCACATCCACCTGGAGAACAATGTGCTGTTCCCGCCCTTCGAGGCCCAGGCCGGCGCAGCGCATGGCCTGGACACCGGCGCATCGGACTGCGCCAGCCCGCGCTGCGGCTGCCATTGAAGGCAGGGGTACCGCGATGACCGAAGCGACGACGACCTATCTGGAACCCAGCGCCGACAGCATGGCCACGCTGGTGCATGCCTTCTACGCCGACGTGCGCGCGCACCCGCTGCTGGGGCCCGTGTTCGAGGCCGCGCTGCACGGCCGCTGGGACGAGCACCTGGCGCGGCTGGTGGACTTCTGGTGCACGGTGGCGCTGGGGCAGCGGCGCTTCAAGGGTGGCGACGTGTTCGGCAAACACATGGCGCTTTCGGGCGTCACGCCCACGCACTTTGCGGCCTGGGTGGGGCTGTGGCAGCAGCACACCAGCCGGCTGTTCGCGCCCGACTTTGCGCAGGAGCTGCAGATTGCGGCGCATGGCATTGCGCGCAACCTGTTCAGGGGCTACTTCGGACAGGACCCTGCATTCGCCGCCCCACGGGAGGGCGGGCACACAGCGCACCCCTGACCCACCTGGGAACCTGGGATGGGGGTGGGTGGTGGCCTACTCCGGTTGCGGCTGCACCGCCTGCAGCCCGCGCTTGACGGTGGCCAGGGTCTTCTGCGGCAGCAGCGCATCGGCGGACCCCAATTGCGCGGCCAGCAGGGAACGGCGCAGTTCCAACTCGGCCAGGGATTCGCTGGCACGCCCCACCGAGGCCTTCATGGCGGCTTCGGCCTCATCGCTCTGCCCGAAAAGCTTTTCCATGCGCTCCAGAATCGGGGGGCGGTCGCTTTCTCTGGCGTCCTTCAGGTCGGCGACGGCCTGGGCGCCCTCGCGGTCCAGAACATCGGCATGCGCGGCCTTGCGGCGGGCGTCCTGGAGGCCGCTTACCAGGCCTTGCACCGCCTTCAGGTAGGCCAGCGTGGCGCCCGTCACTGCGGGCCTGGCCGGGGCGTCGATGCGCTGCACCGCTGCACTGGCGTCACCCAGGGCCGCGACGGCATCGTCGGCCTTGTTGAGCAGCGCCGCATCCGCCGTCACCTGGAAATCCGCCAACTGCTCGACGCCTGCAGCCGTGCGGCTGCTGACCCCCTTGAGCAGGCCGCTGAGCGCTTCGACCTGCCTGTCGGACGCCAACGCCCCGCCTGCGGCGGCAGCCAGCACCCATGCCAGCACCAGCGCCACAACCTTCTTGCCCATGACCACCCCATTTGTTGAAGCGGCGATCGTAGCGGATGGAAGCCGCCACCTGCAGGCGCGCGAAGTACCTTGCCCTTACTTTTCCCTGGGCGTGAAGAACAGCGCCACGCCAATGGCGATCAGCGCCACCGGCCACCAGGTCACTAGCAATTCCTTGAGGCTGATGCTGATGAGCCCCAGGTTGGTGAGTAGAAAAAATACCCCCAGCACGACCAGAACGATTGCAGCGACGTTGCCCTTCATGTGCACTTCCTCCGAATATTGGGCCCGATGGAAGCGGGCTCTGCCACGGATTATGGCGGTGGTAAGGGCCGCTGCACAACCGCCGCAATCAGCCCGTACGCCCGGCGGACTGCGCTGCGCGCAAGGCCGCCAGGTGTGCGCCCAGCACGCAGCAGGCCGGGGTCACGATGATGCTGGCCAGGTTGAGCCACAGCGGCAGGTCGTCCCAGAAGGCAAAGCCCACCAGCGTGCTCACCACCCCCACCGCCAGGCCATTGAAGTAGGGATAGACCCCAGCGATGCGCCCCGCGACATAGCCACCGAGCACGCTCACCAGGCCGCCCAGGAGCATGCTCCACACCAGGTAGCCATCATCGTCCGTGAGTTCGGTCAAGGCCTGCATGATCTGCTCTTCGCTCTGCCCTTCCATGGCCAGCAGCACGCCCTGCACGGCCACCAGCGCTGCCCCGACCATGAAAGACAGGGCGAGAACGAGCAATGTGCCCAGCAACAGGGCCTTGATGTTGATTCGGCTCACCGACGAGTCCTCCGGAGGTGGTTTTGGCTTGGTACAGCGCGCCAAATGTACTGCCGGGGGCTTGGGTTAGCATTTCTGCAGCGTAAAGACCGTGCCACCCATGCTCCAGTTCGCCCACACCTACCGCTATGCCGAACCCTCGTCCGTGGACACAGGGCTCGGCGCCGCACCGCACCTGCGCCTGGCCACCTCCTCGCCCGGCGCAGTCGCCCACCCGCACTTCTTCGAAGGCCGGCTGCACCAGCCGCACCTAGCCGCGCAGTTGCTGAGCGCAGTGCACCTGCTCGTGGGCTCGCGCTTTTTCACGCCGGCCAACAGCGTGGCCAAGGCCGTTGCGCTGGCCGACCCGGTCGTCACGGCCGGCAGCGGCATGCTGCGGCTGGAGGGATTTTCGGCCTGCTGCAGCACCTACATCCGCGTGGACCTGGAGCCGGCTGCCTATGCCGGCGACATCGTCGGCAAGGGCACGACCAATATCGACTTCAACGCCCCCATGCGCGCAGCCCTGGCCCAGGTGCGCGATGCCGACGGGCTGGCGCTGTCGGTAGGGAACGCGGCCTTCACTCTGCACACGGGCGACACGCAGGTGGTGGAAAAGAAGGTGGAGCTGCCGCTGCGCTGGCTGCGCAGCATGGTGGCAGTGCAGACCTACCAGTCGGCCATGCGCAAGGTGTTCGAGGTGGATGCCATTCCCGCCCTGCGCTTCGTGCGCGGCCTGCCCCGGGCATCGACCAGCAAGACGCCGCTGTGGGTCGTTGCGGGCCCGCAGGGCCTGCGCACCACAGCGCAGAACGATGGCAGCGGCGTGCGCTTCACCGACAGCAGCCGGCTGCGCGTGCTCGAAAACCTACTGCCCAAGGCCCGCACGCTCACACTGTTTGCCGACGCGCAGCAGCAGGCCAGCGCCTGGTGCCTGGACTTCGGCGCCATGCGCCTGACTCTGGTGCTCAGCGCCGAGGTATGGCGCGGCTTTTCGGGCGAGGGCCAGGCCCTGCATTCCCTGGTGCTGGCCAATGAGGCCCGCCCCGCCAGCGCGGTGCGCGCCCAGTTGCACTGGCAGGACACGCTGCGCACCGATGCGCTGGCCGCCGAGCTGCAGTGGCCTGCCGCCGACGTGGACCGCGCGCTGCAACTGCTGGGCGCATCGGGCCTGGTGGGCTACGACCTGGTGCATGGCGCCTACTTCCACCGCGTGCTGCCCATGGACCTTGCGCAACTGGACGACCTGAACCCACGCCTGGCCGATGCCCGCGCGCTGCTGCAGGCTGGTGCCGTGCGCCTGGCCTCCACCCGCCCCCTTGATGCCGAAGTACAGAGCGCCGATGTGAGCTACCGCGTGCGCGAGGTGGACGGCGAGCTGCGCTGCACCTGCCCCTGGTTTGCCAAGCACCAGGGCGAGCGCGGGCCTTGCAAGCATGTGCTGGCGGCCAGCGCCGCACAGGCGGCAAACCCCTGAACTGAACCCTTCCCGTTCTACATGCACCACGACGACGACACCACCACCGGCGACTCGCCCCTGGAACGCCATATCCTCGCGGGCGACCTCGATGGCGTGATGGACTGCATCGATGCGGCCGATGCCGCCGAACGCCAGGAGATGCGCCGCGCCGTCGAACGCCTGATCGTGCGCCGCTGGCAATTGCTGCGCGCCAACCCTGACAGCCCCCTCACCGTGGACGGCCGCACCGACAAGGCCCGAGCCAACCGGCTGTTCCGCGCCACGGAGCTGGCACGCTTCATGTGCGACCCGGACCTGCCACGCAGCGACTACTGGCAGCACATCGGCATCCAGGACATCGCGGCCTACCAGGCCCGCTACGCGCCCGCGCTTTCAGCGGTGCCCATCGAAAGGCAGTTGCAAGGCGACTTCAGATGGCACTATCAGCTATACATCCACCGTGCCGTCGTGGCCGGCCTGGTGGAGCGCCCCGGTACCGATACGTACGTGGACGCACTGTTCTTTGGTGACCTGCGCGGTGAAACCAACGTGGTGCTCAAGCATGTCGATGCCGACCCCGGCGTGGTGCCATGGCTGCTCAGGCTGTTCGAGCGCGAAGGTTCGTCGGACGGCAGCTTTGCTGCGCGCGAGAAATACTGCCACGACCCCGAGCTGACCTGGAGCCACGCCTTCCTGACCCTGTGCGAGCGCGGCGTGTACACCCGAGCCCAGTTGCTGGACAAGACCCTGGGTGCTCTGGCCTGCGACTGGCCGCAGTTCAAGTCGGGCTGGTTCTCGCGCTTCCATGAGCAACTGGCGCCCACGGTGGACGAGATGGCCGCCGAAGCCGGCCGCTACCTGGCCCTGTGCTACAGCCGCATCGCCCCCACGGCTGGCATGGCGCTGCAGGCCGTGGCTGTGCTGTACAAGAGCGGGCGGGTGACGGACGATGCCGTGCTAGACGCTGCCACGCCCTTGGCGTCAGCCACCGTCAAGGCACAGGTGCTGGCGGTGCTGGAATTGCTGGGCCAGGTGGCGAACAACGGGTCTACCCTGGCCCACCGCGCCAGCGGCATCGCCACGCAGGCCCTGGCACACACTGGCGCGGACGTGCAAAAGAAGACCATCGCATTCCTCACTATCTGGGGCATGGACGAGGCAGGCCGCGCAGCCGCACACAGCCACCTGCCCTTCATCTCCGCCGTGAACCGGCCCTCACTGGCCCGGCTGGTAGGCGGGGTGGATGCAGCGCAGGTTTCCGCGCCGCTTCTTGCTGCCGGTTCCCCGAAAACGCCCAGCCCGATCTCGCCGCTGGACACAGGCAGGGCCCTGCCACCGCTGGAGCACATCGCCGATGTGGTCGAGTGCATGGCCTATGTGCTGGAAAACCCGATCAACGTGGACGAATGGGAGCGCGTGGCAGGGACATTGGTGCGGCTGGCACCGATTGCGCCCCAAGACCAGGCTGCCTTTTCCGCAATACTGAAGCGTGGCCAGCGGCTGCTACGTGGAAGCAACGCCGCCAGTATCGCCCTGGTACGCATACTTTTAGCGGCCATTCTCGGAAATGACTCAGCAGGTGAGACTTCCCAGGGCCTGGAAGACACGCCTGCAAAAGCCGAGCACCTCATCTGGTCGCGCGCACACGCTCTTATAGAACAGGCCCATGCAGGCAAGGGCCTCACGCCCTTGTCCACACCCACGCACCGGGGTGGCTTCATAGACCCGCGGCAGTTGGTGGCTCGCATTCAGGCCTACCAACAGGCCGGGGCAGAAGCCTCCCTATCTGAGCAAGTGCTGGCGCTGATGCGCCTGGTGCCTGTGTCAATGGACGCAGCCGCTGCCCGCAACACCTTGGCCAAGGCCCAGGACGTTGATCCCCAGACCCCGCTGGTGCAGGCCCTGCGCTATGCGCTGGGCGACGTTGCAGTGGTAGTACCAAGAGAGACTGCGGCACGCCCCCTTTTCCTGGCGGCAGCGCGCATCCGCTCGCCGCATGCGGATGACCTGCCAACTCTCGCCGCCTATGGCGATCTGGGCCCCGCCGGCCCCCTGCACGCACGAATCGACTGGCATGTGGTCAGCCGCTCAAGCAGCGGCGGCCAGTACACCTTCCAGGGCCTGCACCTGAGCCACGAGCCCGCACTGCAGCCGCAGGAACACGCTCAGCCCCACCACACGGCCTTAGCACTTTGCGCCAGGCACCTGAACGATAGGCGCTGGACATCCGAGCACGAGGCGGCCCACATCCGCTTTGCCGCCAGCCTGCTGCCCTCGGGCCTGGAGCCGTTGCTAGCCGAAGGCGCACGCACCATGGGCAACAACGTGGATTGGTGGGAGGCCCAGTGGCAAAACCGCGCCTACCTTGATCTGCTGCTGGAGCCCACCACCCCCTTCACCCCCATGGCGCAGCTGCTGCTGGCTGTGGCCCTGGCCGGCAAGGAACCGGGCCAGACAGCCCTGGCCGTGGACGCGCTGGTGCAGGGCGTGCGGGACGGCCGCCTTGATACCGCGGCCCTTGGCGACACGATGTCCCGCCTGTGGGCTACACCCCTCGTTAAAGGACCACGCTACGCCAAGAGCCTGGCCTCCGCGGCCCAGGCGCATGCGGCCCTGCCAGCGGCGGTATTCACCCTGCTCTGCGCCATGGTGCAAGAGCCCATGACCACCTGGCGCAAGGACCAGGCCCCCCTGCTGGAGTTGCTGCTGGAACTGCACCTGGCGCATGGCCTGGCCCTGCCCGCCAGCACCACGGCGGCCCTGGCGGCGATGAAGCTGGGCGCCAAAGGCAAGGCAGCCCAGCAGAAGCTGCTGGGCAAGTAAGCACGGGCGTCATACGGATTCGCGTTCGACCGTATAACTAGGCGGGAAGCCGCAGACAGTGCTGCAGCACGGCAAGGCGAACCAACGACGTTAGACGGTTGAACGCAAATCCGTATCAGGCGTAGCTCACGCCCGCGCTGGCCATGAACCCCTTGGGGTCGAAGCGGCTCCAGGCCTCGCCCCAGGAGAAGGACACCGCATGGTTGCCGAAGTTGCGGCCCAGCTGCTTGTGCAGCGTGCGGCGCACAAAGGCGACTTCGTTGTCGATGGCCTTTTGCGTGGGCCAGCCCTCCTCCTGCTCGGCGCCAGGCAGGTCCACGCCCAGAAGCACCATGTTCAGCCGCCCTTCGTGGAAGCCCACGGACAGCGAGCACGGCATGCCGCCGAATTCGAAGCCGCTGAACGACGACCAGGCATAGCCATTGCCGCGGTCGTTCGTGCCCTTGAAGAACTCGGCCATCTGCACCAGGGCATCCGCCTGGGCCAGCCCCTTGCGCCAAGCGCGCCCCGATGGCCGCAGCACCATCGCCCCGTCGGCAGGGTCGATCACCAGGCCTTCGCGTTGGGGCATGCGCTCAGTGGCTGCGCCGCGCCACCAGCCAGCCGCCGAACCAGCAGCCCGCCACGGTGAAAAGGGCATTGGCGATATCGAACCACCAGTCCCAGCCCGAGCCCGTGCCGATGGCCAGGCCGATGGAGATGGCCGTGAGCATCAGCGCCACCACCAGGTTGTTGGAATAAGGGTGCGCCGGTGCCAGCCGTGCCGTGACATAGCCGCCCGGTATGCACATGGCGCCGCCCGCGAGCAGCAGCGCCAGCGTGCCCAGGTTGCCGTCCAGGAACTCGGTCACCAGTCGGGCCAGTTGCGCGTCGCCCGCCCCCTGGGTCTGGAACCACCAGGACGCCACGTACCACAACCCATAGGCGATGAGGGGCAGCAGCACCAGCATGAGCACCACGCCGGCCACAATGGCTTTGAAACTGAATCGGTGCACGGGCTTACATCCTTTGCCGCATTGAATGAAACGGGGTGGCCCGATGGTACTTGCAGATGGCCGGTGCAAGGCCCTTGGGGGCGTGGCGTCAATCTGGCGCCCGTGGCGTGGCCGCCTGCGCCGCAGGCGCCGTCACCCGGCGACGCAAGGGAGAGAGCACCGACCACCAGCCCAGGCCGGCCAGCGCCGTGTTCTTCGCCGCCAGGATGGCATGGACCCAGGCCTTCTGCCAGCGGTGCTGAACCACAAAGACATGCAGGTGCCAGTTGGAGCGTTTGCGCACGCTGGCCCCGCTGTGCAGTAGCATGAACGCCTGCGGGTCTCCCACGGACTCCTGTGCCAGCCGGGCGGCCTCGGCCACGAAGAAGGCCAGAAGCGCCCCTGGTGCCGCACCGTCTTCCCCGCGGCCGCCGCCTTCATGGCACAGCACAAAGCAGTGCCGCAGCAGCGGCAGGCGGTAGCGCACGAGCAGACAGCCCCTGTCTGCATAGCCCGCAGGCTGGCTGACTTCCCGATCGAGCATGAGGAAGCGAGACATCACTGGAACCCTCCCAGGCAACTGAGGGCCCGCCAACCGGCCCGTGGCGCGATGGTAGCAAGGCGGGCGGGAATTCACGGCCCGGGTGGCGCACCCGTGCGGTCTAGAATGTCCTTGGCCAGCCGGAGCAGCGGCTGCGTCAGGTCAGCGTCCAACCCGCTCGCCAACAGAACCGCCCTCGCCTGCCGGGCGGCGGCTTGGGCTTCGCCGCTGTGGCCGCTGGCCTCCAGCAGGTCGGCCAGCAGCAGTTGCAGCTCCATGCGCTGCAGCGTGTTGAATTCACCCCCACCCGTTTCCTGCACAGCCTCGGGCGGTGCCAGGGCTTGCAGGCCCTGCCGCGCGGTCGCCATGGCCTGGTCCATCTGGCCCCGGCTGGCAAGCATGGTGGCTTCGAGAAGGTATTGCTGCAGGTCCATCGTGTCCCCTTGCCGAGTGTGGCGGGAGGAATATCGCATGTTGGCGCCTGGGGCCCTGGCAGCGGGCTGCATTGGAGTGACATTTTCCGCACAGTCAGGCTACCGCCCCCCGGCGCTCAGCAGGATGCCTACGCGCCCCGGCCTGGGGCGCAGTGAGCGATACCTCGGTATCGGCCTGGCTCAACACCCAGCGCCCGACAGCGCGCTGGGCAATGTCTCTATTTCGCATACGAAATAAAAAAAAGCCACGGCTTCCAGGCCGTGGCTTTGCAGCATCAGACCGGGCCGGCCAGGGCCCGCCCGCCGACGTCACTGCGTGGTGAAAGGCTGGCCGCCGAGCCCTGCGGTGCGGGTGTTGCCGTTGTCACCACCGGTGGCCGCGCGCGCCAGGTAGGCGGATCCGCTGTCCTCGCCCTGCAGGGCGGCCACTTCGGCCCGGTCGGCCAGGAAAGCGGACTGCACCTCGGCGCGGCTCAGCTGGCTCTTGAACGCGGCCAGGGGGTTGTAGTCCAGCGCCCAGGGGTCGGCCGCGGGCTGGCGCAGTTCGGCCAGCACTTCGGCGCGGCTCTTGGTGGAGGTGAAGGGGGTGGTATCGACGGTGATGTCGTCGGCAAAGGCATTGCCGGCGGCGCCGATGCACAGCAGGATGGCTAAAACGGTCTTGTATTGGTTCATGGTGCACTCCAGGACTGGTTGTGGTTGGTTTGCCGGGAGGTATCGCCCATGGCGCCCACCGACCACTCCACTGTAGAAAAACAGCCGCCGCGCGGATGTGCGTTTTCGCACCGGATTTGGCAGATTCCGGCCAGTGCGCTGTCCCCTGCCCCTCAGCCGTTCGCCAGCGCCTGCAGCCGCGCCAGGTCGCGCACCAGGAGGGCCCGCCCGTCCTTGGCCAGCACGCCGGCCTTGACCAGCGCCGAGAGTTCGCGCGTCACCTGCTCGCGGTAGGTGCTGACCTGGCTGGCCATCTCGGCGTGCCTGGGTGCAGGATCGATGCGGGCCTGGTTGCCATCGGCACCCGTTGCATCGGCTGCTTCTGCCAGCCGCAGCAGTTCGCCACACAGGCGCCGCTGCACGGTCAGGGTGCTGACCTCGACCACCCGGTCCGTCAGGCGCCGCACCAGGTCGGACAGGCGCTGCAGCACGCGCTCGTTGACCACCCACTCCTGGCGCAGCAGTTCCAGGAAGTCGGCCCGGGGCAATGAGGCGATGAGGCTGGGCGCTAGGGCGATCACGTCGGCCGAGCGTGGGCGCCCGTCGATGGCCGACAGCTCGCCATAGCAGGTGCCTGCGTGCAGATCGCGGAAACTTATTTCGCGCCCGGCGACCGAATAGCTGGTCACGCGCACCGCACCCGACACGATCAGGTGCAAATCACGGTCGTCCGCATCCCGGGCCACCAGTTGTGCGCCTGCATCGTGGTTGCGCCAGGCACATTGGCGGCCGATGGCCTCCAGCCGCTCGGGCAGCAGGCCCTGCAGCAGGTCCACTTTCTTCAGCCCCAGACTGGACGCTTGGATTTTTTCCTTTGACACGCCCACCACCATCCCACTCCTTGTCGGTCCGAAGGCTGCGCCTGGCGTCAGGCTGCCTGCTCTTTGCGTATGTTGCCACCCACCTGCTCAACCATGCGGCAGGCCTGGTCTCGGTGGCTGCGGCGGAGGCGGTGCGCAGCGGCTTCCTGGCCCTGTGGCGCAGCCCGCCGGGCACCGTGCTGCTGTATGGCGCGCTGGCGCTGCACATGCTACTGGCTTTCTCGGCCCTGCTGCGGCGCCGGACCTTGCGCATGCCCTGGCTGGACGCCGTGCGCATTCTCCTGGGCCTGGCCATCCCGCTGCTGCTGGCCTCGCACATCGCGGCCACGCGCCTGGCCCACAGCCTCTATGGTCTGGACGATACCTACACCCATATCGTGGGCCGCATCTGGGCGTCCGACGGCGGGGTGCGCCAGCTGGCGCTGATGGCCACCGTGTGGTGCCATGGCTGCCTGGGCATCCATTTCGCCGCACGCCACCGCGCGGGCTACCAGCGGCAGTTCCACCTGGCTTTTGCGGGCGCGCTGCTGCTGCCCGTGCTGGCCGGCCTGGGCTTTCTGGCCATGGGGCGCGAGTTGGCACCTGCTGGTGACGCGGGCTCGCCGCTCGGCGAAGCGCAGGCCGGTGTGCTGTCCCTGGCTGCCTCGTCGCTGGTGGCGGGCTTCGCCGCCCTGCTGGGGTTGGGCATCGCAGCCCGCCTCTGGCGCGATGCGCGCGCACGGCGCAGCGGGCAACTCATCACCCTCACCTACCCGGGCCAGAGCGTGCAGGTGCCGCGCGGCTGGTCGGTGCTGGAGGCCAGCCGCGACCATGGCATCCCCCACCTGTCGCTGTGCGGCGGCCGGGGCCGCTGCTCCACCTGCCGCGTGCGCGTTTCCCGTGGCCTGGAAGGCTGCGCCCCGCCGGACGCCGACGAGCGCCGCACGCTGGCGCGCATCGGCGCGGCCGGCGACGTGCGCCTGGCCTGCCAGTTGCGGCCCGCGGTGGACCTGGCCGTCACCCCCCTGCTCGCTCCCGGCCCTTCGTCGCCCTACCCCGAGGGCGCCATGCAGGCAGAGCGCGAGGCCGCCATCCTGTTCGTCGACCTGCGCCGCTGGACCACGCTGTCCGAGCGCCACCTGCCGCACGACCTGGCCTATGTGCTGGAGCGCTTCTTCGCCATCGTGGGCGAGAACGTGCGCCGCGAGGGCGGCGTGCCCAACCAGTTCATCGGCGACAGCGTGATGGCCATCTTCGGCCTGCAATCGGACCTGCCCACCGCCTGCCGCGCGGCCCTGCGCGCCGCACAGGCGGTGGAAGCCGGGCTGGAGGCCGCCAACGGCGACCTGCAGCGCGACTTCGGCCAGCGCCTGGACTTCGGCATGGGCCTGCACGCCGGCCGCGTGGCGCTGGGCGAGGTCGGCTGGCGCGACACGCGCACCTTCACCGCCGTGGGCGACGCGGTGAACACCGCCGCGCGCCTGCAGGAGCTGTGCAAGGAGTTCGGTGTGCGCCTGGTCGCCTCCGACACGGTGCTGCATGCCGCGGGCGCACAGGCGCACCAGGCCACGGCCCATGTGCTGCCGCTGCGCGGGCGCGGCGCCACACTGGCCGTGCAGGCCATCCGCTCGGCCAGCGATCTGGTGCTGGGCTGAGCGCGGCGCGCTGCGCCAGTCAGTCCATGGAGAGCTTCTGCGCCTGCACCACCTGCCGGTACACGCCGTACTCGGCACGGATCTGGGCGGCAAACTGCTCGGGCGTGTTCAGGATGAGCTGCGAGCCCGTGTCCTCGATGCGCTTTTTCACCTCGGGCCGCTCGGCCGCCTGGCGCACAGCGGCGGCCACCTTGTCCACCACGGGCCTGGGCAGCCCCTTGGGGCCAACGATGCCGTAGAAAGCCATGCGGTTGACCGCATCCAGCCCCACCTCCTTGAAGGTGGGCACGCCCGGCAACTGCGCCAGGCGCTGCGGCGCCGCCACCACGATGGGGACCAATTGCCCCGACTGGATGAACGGCAGGGCCGAGGGCAGGTTGTCGAACACGATGGGCACCTGGCCCGCCACCGTGTCGTTGAGCGCCGGGCCCGAGCCCCGGTACGGGATGTGGGTGATGAATGCCCCCGACAGGCTCTTGAACAGCTCCATCTGCATGTGGCCGATGGAGCCTGTGCCGGCCGTGGCGTAGCTGTGCTTGCCGGGCTCGGTCTTGAGCCGTTGCACGAAGGCCTGGTAGTCGCGGGCCCCAAAGCCCGGGTGCACGGCGATCACATTGGGCGTGGCGGCGATGTTGATGATGGGCGTGAAGTCGCCCAGCGGGTCGTAGCCCACCTTGGGGTTGATGGCAGGCGCCGCCGCCGTGGTGGACACGGTGGCCATGGCGAGGGCATGGCCGTCGGCTGCCTGGCGGGCCAGCTCCTGGGTGCCCAGTGCACCGCCGGCCCCGCTCTTGTTGTCGACCACCAGCGGCTGGCCCAGCGCCGCGCCCATGCCACTGGCCACCACGCGGGCGATGATGTCCGTGGTGCCGCCCGCGGCAAAGGGCACGATGAGGCGCACGGGCTTGGTGGGGTACGCCGCCTGGGCCCGCGCGGCAGGCGCCGCGGCCAGGCTGCCTACGGCTACGGCCATGGCAGCGGCAACGGCCAGCCCCGGCAGCCGGCCGGTGCGTGGGCGCGCCGGCAATGGGTGGTGTGGATGGGTCATGGTCGGGTATCTCCGGTTGGGTTGTCAAAAGGGGGGGATGCGGTGGCATGCGCCAGCGGCCAGGGCGCGCGCCGGTCCACCAGGTGCTGCGGGCCCAGTTCGGCGCAAGACGTGGCGCCCAGCATCGCCAGGTTGCGGTCCAGCTCGGCGCGCAGCAGGCCGATGGCGGCGGCCACGCCGGCCTCGCCATCCACGGCGGCCGCATAGTTGAAGGGCCGCCCCACAAAGACGGCCTGCGCGCCCAGCGCCAGGGCCTTGGCCACGTCGGTGCCGCGGCGTATGCCGCCGTCGAGCATCACCACCATGGCGCTGCCGGCCTGCTCGGCAATGGCGGGCAGCATGCGCAGCGGGGCCACGGCGCCATCGAGCTGCCGGCCGCCATGGTTGCTGACGATGATGCCGTCCACCCCGTGCTGGCGCGCGAGGGCCGCATCGTGCGGGCTGAGAATGCCCTTGACCACCAGGGGGCCGCGCCATTGGCGCCGTATCTGGGCGATGTGCTCCCAGTCGAAATGCTCGCGCCCTGCAAAGTCGCGCTGCACGCGCGATGACAGGATGGGCGCACCGCGCTCTGCGAACGAATTCTCGAAATGCGGCATGCCGTGGCGCAGCAGCGTGCGCAGCAGGGTGCCTGCCAGCCAGCGCGGGCGCACCAGGCCATCCCACGCCAGGCGCAGGCTGGGGCGCAGCGGGGTGGAAAAGCCCGCGCGCAGGTTGTTCTCGCGGTTGCCGGCCACGGGAATGTCCACCGTGACCACCAGGGTCTGCACACCGGCCGCAGCCACGCGCTGCAGCAGGGGAGCGATGCGCTCGGGCGTGCCCGGCAGGTAGGCCTGGAACCAGGTGCCGGGCGCGGCGGCCACCACCTCTTCGAGCCGGACGAGCGAGCTGCCGCTCTGCACCGCAGGGATGCCGGCCGCCGCCGCGGCCCGGGCCAGCACCACATCGCCCCGGTAGGCAGACAGCGCAGCGATGCCCATGGGCGCGATGCCGAAGGGGCTGGCATAGCGCGTGCCGAACAGCGTGACGCCCTGGTCGCGCTGCGCCACGTTGCGCAGCACGCGGGGTACCAGCGCCAGTTCGTCGAAGGCCCGGCGGTTTTCGGCCAGGGCACGGTTGTCCTCGGCAGCACCGGCCACGTAGCCGAAGATGGGGCGCGGCAGCGCACGGCGCGCAGCGGCCTCGAAGTCATCGAGCGACAGCAGGTGCCGTGTGCGCCCGATGCTGCGTGTGCCGTCGAACGCCTGCCAGGCGTTGAGGGTGCCTTGGGGCATGGGGCTGGCGGGGGCAGCAGAGGCGGCGGCGGTCAATGAGGGCATGGCAGGTTTCCAGTCCAGGCGATGAAGGGGCTGGAAGGCAGTGTCTGCCGACGTCAAATTTCAAGAAAGCGAATTTATTGATCACAATATGTTCGCCAAAAAGAAACAATAAAGCCATGACGCTCAAGCAACTCGAAGCCTTCTACTGGGCTGCCACCTGCAGCAGCTTTGCGCTGGCGGCCGAGCGCGTGCACCTGTCGGTGTCATCCCTGTCCAAGCGCATTGCCGAGCTGGAGGCATCGCTGGGCCAGGTGCTGTTCGACCGTGCCGGCCACCGCGCCGCGCTGACCGAGGCGGGCACGCGCCTCGTGCCCCTGGCCGGCGCCCTGCTGCAGCAGGCCGACCTGGTGCACCAGCAGATGGGCGCCACCACCGGCCTGCGCGGCCCCTGCCGCCTGGGCGTGGGCGAGCTCACCGCCCTGACCTGGCTGCCGCGGCTGGTGGCCGCCATCGAGCGCGCCCACCCCGACCTGGAGGTGAGCGTGCATGTGGATGTGGGCGCCGCCCTGGCCGAGCGGCTGGACAAGGGCGAGCTCGATGTCGCCGTGGTCGCAGGCCCCGCGAGCCGCAGCGCCCTGACCGCCATGCCGATTGCCCAGGCCGCTTTCGCCTGGTGCGCGCGGCCCGAGGTCGCCGCCAGAGCCAAGGCCATGAACGCCGCCGCGCTGCAGGCCGAGCCGCTCGTGACCCTGCCGCCGGGCTCGGGCGTCACCCAGCTCATCGACGACTGGCTGCGCCAGGCCGGCGCCCAGCCCGTGCGCCGCCTGCACTGCAACCACTGGGGCGCCATCGCCGGCCTGCTCGCGCACAGCGGCGGCATCGGCCTCTTGCCACAGGGCTGGGCCCGATCCCTTCAGCGGCGCGGCGTGCTGCGGCAGCTCCAGAGCCCCGTGCCCCTGGGGCTGCTGGACTATGCCGTGCACCACCGCCGCGACGACCTGCGGCCGCTGGTGGCGACGCTGCGCGACATCGCCGCGCGGGAAGCGGACTTCACCGTGGCGGGGAGCGTGTTCTGAGCCCCCACCCGGCGCCGTGACTTCAGGCAGAATCGCCGGCCCTTCTTCCACAGGCCCCGCCCATGACCGCTGCTGCCCCCATCGAGATCGCCCAGTCCACCCCTGCGGGTGGGGCCATTGCCCGCCAGGTGATGGAGCACTACGCACTGGGCGAGGTGACTCACTATGTGCTGATGCGGCGCGGCTTCAACCACGTGTACGAGATGCGGTTTGCCGACGGGCTGCGCGCGGTGGCACGGCTGTGCGCCGAGCGCCCCCGCGGGGCGCCCAACACTGCATATGAGACAGCCATGCTCAGGCACCTGAAGGCAGCGGGCGCTGGCGTGGCGGCCCCCCTCATGGCCCGCGGCGGGGCCACCTCCATCGCCATGCCACTGCCCGAAGGGCCGCGCGATCTGGTGCTGTTCGAACACCTCCCGGGCGAAGGGCCCGGCGAATCCGTGCCCGACACCGAAGCCACGGGCCGTGGCCTGGCCTTGCTGCACGAACTGGCACAGGGCTACGCGGGGCCGCCCAGCCGGTACCGGCTCGACCTGCAGCACCTGCTGCACGCGCCACTGGAATGGCTGTGTGCAGCCCCCACCATGGACGACGCCCTGCGCGCCGGCTACACCGCGCTTGCCGGGCGCCTGGCCGAGCGCATCACCGCCCTGCTGCCCCAGCTTGCCCGCGTGGCCTGCCACGGAGACTGCCATGGCGGCAACAACTTCGTGACCGATGGGCCGGGCGGCACGCGCGTGGCCTCGTTCTTCGACTTCGACGACGCCGGCCCTGGCCTTCTGGCCTATGACCTGTGCGTCTACCTGTGGAACACCCTTCCGCGCAAGGTGGGCAGTGTGCTCGACGAGGCGGGGCTCACGCGCTGGCAGCGCTACATCGCGGGCTACCGCAGCGTGCGCTCACTGGAACCGGCGGACTTCGATGCGATCACCGGCTTTCTCCCCGTGCGGCAGATCTGGCTGATGGGCGAGTTCGCCGGGCGCATTCCGGTGTGGGGCACGCAGGCCATACCCTCTGTGTACCTGCGCAAGCAACTGGAGATCATGGAATACTGGGAGTCGATGCAGACGCCGGAGTAGGCCGCCGCCACAGCACCGCGCAAAAAAGCCCGCACAGGGCGGGCAACTTGCTTTCACAAGGGAGGTATCGACTACGGGTGGGTCGACAGGGAAATCATAGCCCTGCCCCCCCGAAGGTGCCTGTGAAGTAGTTCACGCTTTTCGGTGCCGCGTGGGCAGGCATGGATGCAGCACGATTGATGAGCGATACGGACTCCATTGGTGAACAAATAGCATCAATGGCGCAAGCGATCTGGCGCCCAATCAGAGGCTGAGACACCAGGGCGACAAGGGACCTCCATGAACAACAACAAAGCAGCCATTCCATCCCCCGCGGGCACGCAGGCCGCGCCGCAGACCCCCACCCACAGCGCCAAGGCGTGGATGGTCGACCTGCTGCTGCTGGCCGCGCTGTGGGGCGCATCCTTTCTGTTCATGCGCATGGGCGCGGCCGAGTTCGGGGCCCTGCCCACGGCGGCGGCCCGTGTCAGCATCGGCGCGCTCTTCCTGTTTCCCCTCATGATGTTCCGCGGGCAGGGGCCGGCCCTGGTCCAGCACTGGCGCGCCAGCATGGCGCTGGGTGTGTTCAATTCGGGCCTGCCGTTTGCGCTGTTCAGCTTTGCGCTGCTCACCATCAACAGCAGCCTGGCGGCGGTGCTCAATGCCACGGCGCCGATGTTCGGCGCCCTGGTGGCCTGGGTCTGGTTCCGCGAACGGCCGAGCGGCTGGCGCCTGGTGGGCCTGGCCATCGGTTTTATCGGTGTGGTGATGCTGGCCAGCGGCAGTGCCGGGCTGCGCAATGGCAACGGCGATGGCAACAACAATGCGGCGCTCTGGGCCATCGGCGCCTGCCTGCTGGCCTGCCTTTGCTATGGCATCGCCGCCAGCGCAACGCGCCGTTACCTCACCGGGGTGCCGCCCCTGGCCACGGCCACCGGCAGCCAGATCGGCGCGGCCCTGCTGCTTGCCGTGCCGGCCATCATGTACTGGCCCCAGCACATGCCTTCGATGCGCGCCTGGCTGGCCATCGCGGCGCTGGGCGTGCTGTGCACAGGCGTGGCCTACTTCCTGTTCTTTCGCCTGATCGAGCGCGCCGGCCCGGCGCGCGCGCTCACCGTCACCTTCTTGCTGCCGGTGTTCGCCACCTTCTATGGGGTGGTGTTTCTCGACGAGCGCATCACGCAGTGGATGCTGGTCTGCGCAGCCGTGATCGTCTGCGGCGTGGGGCTGTCCACGGGCTTCATCGCGCCGAAGGCGCGCGCCGCAAAGACCTGAGCGCTCTCCGTCAACCGGTCTTTTGCCGCAAATAGGCCTGCGGCGTCATGCCCAGCTGTTTGTGGAACATGGCGATGAAGGCCGAGGGGGCGCTGTAGCCCAGCTCCAGCGCCACGTCCTTGACCGCACGGCCGGCCTCCAGCAGCGCAATGCCGCGCACCACCTTCAGGCGCTGGCGCCATTCGCCCAGGGACATGTGCAGGTCGCGCTCGCAGCGCCGCGCCAGGGTGCGCTCGGTGGTGTGCACGCTGGCGGCCCATTCGGCCAGCGAGCGGTTGTCCCAAGGGCTCGCCTGCAGCGCATCGAGCACGCGGGCGAGCAACGGGTCCTGCGAGGTCGGCAGGTAGCTGTCGTGGCCCGGCGCCACGCGCAGTTCGTCCAGCAGTACCGCGAACAGGCGCTGCTCGGGCGCGCTGTGCGGAGCGCCGATGCCGCGTTCGCGCAAGGTGTCCAGCACGGCCTGGATCAGCGGGCTGATGACCATGGTGCAGGCATGCGCCGGCAGCGCTGCGCACAAGGGCTCGGGCACGTAGACCGTGGCGTAGCTCGCCGCATGGCGGTTGTGGGAGGCATGCTCCAGGTGCGGCGGTATCCACACCCCGTACTGTGGCGGAGCCAGGAACACCTGCCCGCCCATGCCCACCTCGATCACGCCCGACAGCGCATGCACGAACTGCCCTGCGGCATGGCTGTCGGCCGGGTCGGCGCTGCCGGGCTGCAGGTGCACGACCTTGAACAGCAGCGGGGACGTGGCCTCCTGCTCCATCTTGTCTGGCTCCATTGATTGCTTGTCCGATTGGGCGTATTTGATTGAATCTGGTCAATTTAGACTGATTCTGCCTGTCCGCACCACCCATCAAAAGGAGACGCCCCCATGCTGACCAACCACCCTGGCGAATTCAACGCCCAGTCCCCCGCCAGCGCCATGGCCGAGAAGTTCGCGCGCGATGGCGTGGTCTGCCTGCGCGGCGTGCTGCGCCCTGCCGAGGTCGCGCGCCTGCGCGAAGGCATCGACGCCAACCTGGCCGCGCCCAGCCCGCGCGCCAAGGTGGCCAGCCGGGCCGACGACCCGGGCTTCTTCATCGAGGACTTCTGCAACTGGCAGGAGATCCCCGCCTACTGGGACGTGATCTCGCAATCGGCCCTGCCCGAGATCGCGGGCAAGCTCACCGGCAGCCGGGAGATCAGGCTGTACCACGACCACATGCTCACCAAGGAGTCGGGCACGCGCCAGCGCACGCCCTGGCACCAGGATCAGCCCTACTACAACATCGAGGGCAGCCAGAACGTGAGCTTCTGGATCCCCGTCGACCCCGTCTCGCGCGCGTCCACGCTGGAGCTGGTGGCCGGCTCGCACCGCGGCCCCTGGCTCATGCCGCGCACCTTCATGAGCAACGAGGCGAAATGGTTCCCCGAGGGCGCCCTGGCCGACCTGCCCGACATCGAGGCCGACCGCGCGGCCTACGACATCCGCGGCTGGGCCGTGGAGCCGGGCGATGCGATCGCCTTCAACATGCTCACGCTGCACGCCTCGGCCGGCCTGGAGCCCGGGCGCCGGCGCCGCGTGTTCTCGGTGCGCATGATCGGCGACGACATCACGCATGCGCCACGGCACTGGAAGACCTCGCCGGATTTTCCGGGGCTAGTGGATGAGCTGCCGGCGGGGGCGGCCATGGAACACCGGCTGTTCCCGGTGCTGTGGACCGAGGCCAGCTAGGTTAGCAGCCGGGCCTTTTGCTGCTGGAATTCCTGCTCGGTCAGCACGCCGTCGTCGCGCAACTGGGCGAGCTTTCGGAGTTCATCGGCTACGACAGGGGCGGGCACTGCTGCAGCGGCTTCGGCCTCCTGCTCGCGGGCCGCGCGCACTTCGCTGGCATGGATCGCCGCCTGCAGCACGCCATGCCAGTGGCGTGCCTGCGCCATCGCCGCTCGGTGATCCACACTGTTTGCAGAAGTACGGCGGTCCAGAAAAACAATGGTGTGGGTGGGTGTAGCCGTCTTCTTGACGATGATGTGCAATTCCACCCGCAATACCACGTTGGTGCTGACACCCTGGCTTGGCGCCGTGTCCTCAAACACCTCCACCGACAGGATGTCCCCATAGCGAAGCACGATGCTGGAGGCTGTCTCCCAGACAAGGCCGTAAACCCCGTCTTGCCCCACTCCCCAAGCGCTGGGAAAGCGGTAACGCACAAGGCACAGCTTCTTGTGTACCTCGTCAATGGCAATGCCGGTCACCTTGTCGATCCCTGCGATCTGCTGGGTGGGAGTGAATCCGTCGACATACACCGACTCGGTCTTTTGCGATGACTTCTTCAACTCGGAATGTTTCCTCAGCATCCAGGGAGCCAAGGCAACAGCAGCCAACAGGAGCAATACAAAGGCAAAGAATTCCACGGCCTTAACGCCCCCTGAGCGGCCGAAGCAGATCCGACAAGCCGTTGTGATCGATCTCGTGCATCAACGCCAGCAACTGCCCCAGCTCGCCCTTGGGAAAGCCCTCGCGCGCAAACCAGTTGAGGTAGTTGCCGGGCAGATCGGCCAGCAGCGTGCCCTTGTGCTTGCCGTAGGGCATTTCCATAGTCACCAGCTTCTGCAGCTTTTCCGCATCCATGGCGAGACCCTCAGCCGCCCGCGCGCTTGACCTTATGGCCGAGCTTTTGCAGCGCGGCCATCACGCGCTCCACATGGTCGCCCTGGACTTCGATCACGCCGTCCTTCACCGTGCCGCCGCTGCCGCATGCGGCCTTGAGCTGCTTGCCCAATTGGTCCAGCGCGGCGGCATCCACCAGCACGCCCTTGACCAGGGTAACGGCCTTGCCGCCGCGGCCCTTGGTCTCGCGCGAGACGCGCACAGTGCCGTCGCCTGCGGGCACGGCGGCCTTGGCCAGTTCCTTGCAGGCGCACTGGGCGATGGGCTGGCGGCAGTCGGGGCACATGCGGCCCGACTCGGTGGAGTAGACCAGGCCGCCCAGGCTGGCGAGGTCGGACAGGGATTTCTTGGGTGCGGGAGCCATGCCTATTGGGGTTCCTTGGGCTTGTCGGCCGGGTTGGCGCCCAGCTCGTTCTGCAGCATGTGGAAGTTGAGCAGGCGCGTGGCCATCACGGTCTCGGCCAGAAAGCACACCAGCGCGAGCAGGAACGACACCACGCCCGCCAGGAAGCCGCCGATGGCCAGGCGGTTGGCCTGGTAGTCCAGGGTTTCACCGAGGAACAGCAGGATGATGGTGATGCCGATGAGGAAGGCGCAAAAGGTCAAGAGCGCGATGCAGCCATTGGCAAGGCGCCCGCGCAGGCGCAGGTCGCCCAGTTCGGCGTAGGCGCGCGCAGTGTATTCAGGGTCGTTGTTGGCGCGGGCCCGGTCTTCCACCGTGCGGGCGCGGTCGATGATGCGCGCCAGCCGCCCGGCCACGGCGCCGATCATGCCGGAGACGGCAGTGAGCAAAAACACGGGCGCCACCGCGAGCTGGATGCCGTGCGTGATGGCGGAGGGATCGGTTGGAATGGCCATGGACTGAATGGAACAGCGTGGGTGGAGAGGTGCGGCCTGATTATCTCTGCGCGCAGCCTGCGCCAAGTGCAGGACAATCGGGGGATTGTCCCAATCCAACTCTGTGCTTGCGCTCTTTGACGCAAGCGCCCAGCCCATGCCCTTTGCCGCCCTCGGTCTTTCCCCTGCCCTCGCCCACGCCGCCCAGGCGCTGGGCTTCACGGCCCCCACGCCCATCCAGGCCGAGGCGATCCCCGCCATCCTGGATGGCAAGGACCTGCTGGGCATCGCACAGACAGGGTCCGGCAAGACAGCGGCCTTCGGCCTGCCCCTGCTGCAACAGGTGCAGATGGGCACCACCGGCCAGTCACCACGCACGGTGCGCGCCCTGGTGCTGGTGCCCACGCGCGAGCTGGCGGCCCAGGTGGGCGAGGTGCTGCGCGACCTGGCGCGCCACCTGATGCAGCAGCCCCCCAAGGTGGCGGTGGTGTTCGGCGGCGTCTCCATCAACCCCCAGCTCATGGCCCTGCGCAGCGGGGCCGACGTGGTGGTGGCCGCGCCGGGACGCCTGCTCGACCTGGTGGAGCACAACGCCCTGCGCCTGGGCCAGGTGGCCCACCTGGTGCTGGACGAGGCTGATCGCCTGCTCGACCTGGGTTTTGCCGAGGAACTGCAGCGCGTGCTGGCCCTGCTGCCGGGCAAGCGGCAGAACCTGTTCTTCTCGGCCACCTTCCCCACCGCCGTGCAGGCCCTGGCCGATGGCCTGCTGCGCCAGCCGGTGCGCGTGGAGATCGCCGCCACGCCAGAACACACCCCCGACATCGCGCAGCGCGCCATTGCGGTGGACGACAAGCGCCGCACCCAGCTGCTGCGCCACCTGGTCAAGGAGCACGGCTGGTCGCGCGTGCTGGTCTTCGTGGCCACGCAGTACGCGGCCGAGCATGTGGCCGAAAAGCTCTACAAGGCCGGCATCTATGCCAGCCCTTTCCACGGCGGCCTGAGCCAGGGCTCGCGCAAGCAGGTGCTGCAGGAGTTCAAGGACGAGCGCTGGCAGGTGGTGGTGACCACCGACCTGGCCGCGCGCGGCATCGACATTGCGCAACTGCCCGCCGTGGTCAACTACGACCTGCCGCGCTCGGCCGATGACTATGTGCACCGCATCGGCCGCACGGGACGGGCGGGCGAGAGCGGTTTGGCCGTGAGCTTCGTCACGCCCGAGGCCACTGCACACTTCAAGCTGATCGAAAAGCGCCAGGGCCTGAGCCTGCCAATGGAAGTCATTGCCGGCTTCGAGCCCACCGAGGCGGCCCCGCCGCCAGCGCCCGCAGCCCCGGGCGCCCCCGGCACCGGCGGCATCAAGGGCCGCCGCCCGAGCAAGAAGGACAAGCTGCGCGCGGCACTGGCAGCCGCCGAGGCCGAAGCAGCGGCACTGGCCGCAAGGCCCAAGGGGAAGAAGCCGCCCACACCGCAATAGGTTGGGCCAGAAAAGAAAAAGCCGGCTGCCCCGTCAGAGGCCAGCCGGCTCGCGGGCCATGCGCCCCGTTCATCAATCCTCGCTGTCGTCGCCCTCGTCGTCTGCTGCAGGGCCCTGCGCACCGGCAGGCCGCGCCGTGCGCTTGCCCGGCTTGGCCAGGATCTCGATGTAGAACTGCTTGCCGCCCTCGGCCGCCACGGTGTTGATGGCTTCGGTGATGGCCGCGACATGCACCACGGCTGCCGTCTCCTGCGTGGCGCCGAAACGGCAGTCGAAGTCCCAGAAGTCCGCGCCCGCGGGGATGTCGCGGCGCCGCTCGCGCTTGATGTACTTGCGAATGTCGTGCTTGACGGCGTCCAGAACCCGGTCGGGATGCCTGCCCTCGACATGCAGTTGGTAAATTTTTCTCATGGGCGATGGTACCTCCTGCGGCCCTGGGCTTTTGCCGCTCGGGCAACCTCGCATGGTGGCACACGGCGCAGCCAGGCGCAATTCCCTTGCGGATTTCAGCTATCGGGCCTTGCCAAAAGCCGCGTCTATAAGATGAACCTCCATAAACGGCCTTGCAGCAACAGGCCCCAATTCACAACAACGGAGGTGCACTATGTCTACTGGAGGCTGGATTTTCTCGGCGGTGTTGGTGGTCGTGTTCGTATGGGCCATCGTGATCTACAACCGCCTGGTGCAATTGCGCAACCGCATTGCCAATGCGTTTGCGCAGATCGACGTGCAGCTGAAAAGGCGCCATGACCTGATCCCCAACCTGGTCGAAGTGGCGCGCGGCTACATGGCACACGAGGCGTCCACGCTCGAAGCCGTGGTCAAGGCGCGTGGCAATGCGCAGACGGCAGCCACCGCCGCACGTGCGGCCCCTGCCAGTGCCAACGCCCTGGGCGCGCTGGCCGCGGCCGAGGGCGTGCTGGGCGGCAGCCTGGGCCGGCTGATGGCCCTGGCCGAGGCCTACCCCGACCTCAAGGCCGATGCGTCCATGAAATCGCTGAGCGAGGAGCTCACGAGCACCGAAAACCGCCTCGGGTTTGCGCGCCAGGCTTACAACGACCAGGTGCTGGAGTTCAACGACCAGGCCCAGCAGTTCCCGGACCTGGTCGTGGCGCGGCTGCTGGGCTTTGTGAGCTCACCCATGCTCGAATCCACCCAGAGCGACGAGGAGCGCAGCACGCCCAAAGTGCAATTCTGATCCGTCCACGCCAACGCGAGGACCGATCCATGAAATTCTGGAACCACCAGGAAGACGCGCGCAGCGCAACGCGCCGCCTGCTGCTGGGCTTTGCCATCGCCGTGGTGCTGCTGGTCGCCGCCGTGCACGGGGCGCTGGTGGTGGCCTGGCTGCTGATGGCTGCGGTGCTGCCTGGCAACCTGCCCTACCCTGCGGGCTTTCTGGCCGCCAATGTCGGCGTCTCGCTGATGCTGGTGCTGGGCGGCTGGTGGGTGGAAACCTCCAACCTGCGGGCCGGCGGCGTCAAGTTGGCCACGCGGGCCGGGGCGCGCGAGCTGCGGCCCTCGATCTCGCATGCCGAACAGCGCCTGGCCAACATCGTCGACGAGCTGTGCATTGCCGCCAACATGCGCCGCCCCCAGGTCATGGTGGTGCCGCGCGTCGACGCCATCAACGCCTTTGCCGCCGGCTGGGACGAGAAGGACGCCGTGGTCGCCGTCACGCAGGGCGCGCTCGACTACCTCAACCGCGAGGAACTGCAGGGCATGGTGGCGCATGAGCTGAGCCACCTGCACGAGGGCGATACTCGGCTGAAGATGCAGCTGGCGGGCATGGTGTTCGGGCTGGAGCTGGTCTACAACTTCGGCGACACGCTGCGCGAGCGGCGCGGCCTGGCCTGGTGGTTCGGCTCGGCCATCATGCTGGCGGGCTTTGCCGGCTGGCTCACGGGGCGCATGCTCAAGGCCGCCGTATCGCGCCAGCGCGAGTACCTGGCCGATGCCCGTGCCGTGCAATGGACGCGCAGCAAGGACGGTCTGGGCGGCGTGCTGCGCAAGGTGATGGGCCAGCGCCGCGACACCCCCGCAGGCTACGCCCAGGACCACCGCCACACGGGCCTGACCCTGCCTTCGGTGCAGCACATGCTGCTGGTGGATGTGGAAGGCGGCGGCCGGCTGGAGCGCCGGCTCGACACCCACCCCACGCTCGAAGACCGTGTGCGGCGCGTCTATGGCCGGCCCATGCAGCCGCTGGCGGTGGCGCCCGTGACCGTGGAACCCGAGAGCGCGCGCCGCGCCAGCGCTGCCAGCGGCGTGGTGCCGGGTGAGCCCACCATCGCATCCCTGGTGGACCCCTTCGCCCGGTTCACCTGAGCCGGCAGGCCCGGGGGCCGCAAATGCGGCGCCGGCCTACGCCCGGCGCGGGCCCCTTCGGCAAACATGTGATTTGGTGCGCCAGCGAAAGGGGCGCAGGGAAGCCCCGCACCTCCCAACAGCCATTGCCAAACAGTTGGCGGCATTTTTCGCGCCCAGTGCCACAATGCACCACTACGTATTGTTACAACAGCGCATGCACCACGATCAGGACCTGTTGCAACTGCTGCCTGCAGCCGCTTTGGTGGTCACGCCTGCCGGCGCCATCCTGCGGGCCAATGCGGCCGGCGTGGCCCTGTTGGAGGCCGACAGCGAGCAGGCCCTGTTGGGCCGCATCCTGGGCCACTTCGTGCACCCCATGGACAAGGCGCGCTCCAGCCAGCGCATCGAGCGCGTGAAGCAGCCCGACCACGTGGGGCGGCCCAACAAGTCCTCGGAGTTCCGCGTGCGCACCGACAAGGGCCAGCTGCGCATGGTGCTGGTGGCCAGCGTGGCCATCGAATGGCAGGGCGCGCCGGCCCTCCTGATGTGCGGCATGGACATGACGCACCAGAGCGAGATCCAGGAGCAGTTGCGCGAGAGCGAGCACAACTTCCGTCGCCTGTTCGACAACATGCAGGACGTGTACTACCGCACCGATGCCCAGGGCGTGGTGCAGCACGTGGGCCCCGGGGTGCGCCGCGTGCTGGGCTACGAGCCGCACGAGATCGAAGGCCGCACGGCCGAGTCCTACTACCCGCAGAGCAAGGACCGCGATGCCTTCAAGGCGGCCATCCAGGAAAAAGGCGAGGTGGCCGACTTTCCGGGCCAGATGGTGCGGCGCGACGGCGTGGTGATCGACATCTCGATCAGCAGCCACGCGCTGTACGACCACCAGGGCCAGTTTGCCGGGGTGGAAGGCATCTACCGCGACGTGACGCAGCGCAAGAACCTGGAGCGCGAGCTGCAGCGCCTGGCCACCACCGACATGCTGACCGGCATGGCCAACCGCCGCGCCTTCCTGGAGACGGCCGAGGCGGCCTACCAGACGGCGCGAACGCAGCACACACCGCTCACGCTGCTGATGCTGGACGTGGACCATTTCAAGTCCATCAACGACCGCTTCGGCCACCTGGAGGGCGACCGTGCCCTGGTGGCCTTTGCCCGGGCCGTGATGGAGGGGCTGCGCCCCGGCGACGCCGTGGGCCGGCTGGGCGGCGAAGAGTTCGGCGTGCTGCTGCAGGGCACCACCCTGGCCCAGGGCCACGAGGTGGCCGTGCGGCTGCTCAATTGCGTGCGCACCCTGGAACTGGGGGTGGCGGATGCCGGCCATGGCAGCCACCGCTACCGCATCACCGCCAGCCTGGGCCTGGGCACGCTCAGGGGCAGCGACCGCAGCCTGCGCGACCTGCTGGACCGGGCCGACCAGGCGCTCTACCAGGCCAAGCGCGAAGGGCGCGACCGGATCGCGCTGGCCGATGCCGATCTGGACAACCAGGGCTATTGAGCAGCGGCTGCGCCGCGTGTGCGCTCAGAAGTCGAACACCGCCACCCCCATGCCATAGCGCCCGTGCAGCGTAGAGGCCAGCACCGCCAGGCAGAAGACGGCATAGAGCAGGACAAATGCCTGGTGCGCGGGCGGCGATGCCGATTGCGCCGATGCCGGGCGCACCGGCCCCAGCGCTGCGGCGAGCAGCATGGCAGGGATGATGAAGTAGCGCCCCTGCAAACCCTCGATCACGCGCGAGGGGTAGTCGTTCCAGGTCACGGCCAGCGCAAAGAAGGCCAGCAGTGCGCTGCCCAGCCCCGCCACCAGCAGCGCGGCCCGGATGGCCGCATCCTGGCGCTGGTAGCGTGTTGCCGCCACGGTCAGCACGGTGGCCAGGAGCAAGCCGCAGCCGATGGCAGCCAGGGCGAATCGCGGAATGGGCGCATCGGCCCAGCCCAGGTTGCCTATGAACGACGAGGCAATCAGGTGGCCCTGGAACGGATCGGCGACGGTCCGCCCCACCAGTTGCAGGAACTCGATCGGCTCGCGCAGGTAGGTGCCGATGATCTGCCCGGTGGAGTGTGCGCGCACCACCCGGTGGTCCAGGGTGTGCAGCAGGCCATACAGGGTCCACCCGGCACTGGCGGCGAGCAGCGCGGCCGTGGCAGCCAGGCGCTGCCAGGACCCATGCCGCAGCAGCAGCACCAGGGGCAGCAGCATGAGGGGCAGGAGGTTGGTGCGCGAAGTGACCAGGAGGAAGATGGACAGATAGAACGCGAACGACTGCCAGCGCGTGGCCCGGCCCTCCTGCCACTGCGCGAGGAACAGCGACAGCACCAGCAGAGCCAGCGCAAAGCACAGCCCGTCGATGGTGGGCGAAATGATCTGGAACAGCGCCATGGGCATGAGCACCAGCGCCTGCACCAGCAGCGCGGGCCGTGCGATCTGCCAGGCCCACAGGACCAGGCCGAACACCAGCAGGGTGACCAGCATGCGTGTGAGCTGGTAGCTGTGGCCCAGGGAGAGGTCGAGCGCGCGCGACAGCTTGAGCCCGAGCGCATGCGGCAGGTAGATGAAGGGCGCGTAATAGCCCGTGGCCGCGGCGTTGACGAAGATCTCATCGTCCTGCCAGTCGTAACGTGTGGCCTCGCTCATGAGCCAGGTGGGTGACAGGCTGCGGTCCCGGTGCGGCCCCACGATCTTCTGCATCCACTGCGAGAACAGGAAGAAGTTGGTGTCCACCCAGCCGCCGGTTTTTCCGGGTTCGTTGGGCTCTTCGCTTCTGAGCAGGGCCTGGCCATGGGCCACCATATCGGCCCGCAGCAGGTGCACGATTTCATCGGGCGACTGGAAGGCCGGAATCAATTGCATCATGCCGCAGGCAATCGCAAACCCCAGCGCAAACCATGCCATGCGCAGGCTGCGCAAACCGGCCGCCCCCCTCCCCACGAGGTGCGTCAGCACGCGAGGCCAGCCGAAAAGGTCAGGGCGCAAAAACAAGACAGACGGTCTTCAAGGAAAGAACAGACAGCGACGATCCCGGCTGGCGAGATTGATCTTAGCCACGCAGGTGGTCCGCAGCATGTCGTGCAGCGCTCAATTGAACGTCAGGCGTGACCTACATCACCAGAACAGGGTTTTTGTCGCGCAGCGACCCGGGCCATGCGCCCGCAGCCACCGACGACCGGGGCATGATGGCAGGCAGAGACGCCTGCTGCAACCGCACTTGCATTTGGAATCATTTTCTACAATAGCCCATGAATTCCCCACACCCTGCTGCTGCACGCGCCACCCCTGGCAAGGAAGAGATTGCACTGCTCGCCCCCTTCGAGCGCCTGGGCCCCGATCGCATCGCCCTGGTGAGCACCGCCGAACAGGCCCACCGGGCCGGCGAAGAGCTGGCGGCCAGCACGGCCTGGGGCTTCGACACCGAATCCAAGCCCACCTTCGTGCAGGGCGAGGTGTCCGACGGCCCCCACGTGGTACAGCTGTCCACCCTGGACAAGGCCTGGGTGTTCCAGCTGCACGATGAAGGCTGCCGCCACCTGGTGGCACAGCTGCTGGCGCGGCCCGGTGTCACCAAGGCCGGCTTTGGCCTTGGCGACGACAAGAAGCGCATCGTGGCCAAGCTGGGCGTGGAGCCCGCTGGCGTGCTCGAACTCAACCACGTGTTCCGCCAGCAGGGCTATCGCAAGGACATGGGCGTCAAGGGCGCCGTGGCCGTGCTGTTCAACCAGCGCTTCATCAAGTCCAAGAAGGCGGCCACCTCCAACTGGGCCAACCCCAAGCTCACCGAATCGCAACTGGTCTATGCGGCCAACGACGCCTACGCGGCGGCGCGCGTGTACCACGCGCTGGGGCAGCCGGCTTGCGCCTGACGCCCACCCGTAGCGCCTGCGACGCAGCTCAGAGCCCCGCTGCGAGGCGAGCCGCCTGGTCGATGGCGCGCTTGGCGTCGAGCTCGCCTGCCTCTAGCGCACCGCCCACCACATGGGGCTTCTTGCCCAGGGCCAGCAGCTCGTCGGCCAGGGTGCGCAGTGGCAGCTGGCCGGCGCACAGCACCACGGTGTCGCAGGGGATCCAGGTCGGGTCCTCACGCTGCTCGCCGTAGGAGACGAGCAGGCCTTCGTCGGCAATGCGCTCGTAGTTCACGCCGCCCACCATCTGCACCTGCTTCATCTTCAGCGTGGTGCGGTGGATCCAGCCCGTGGTCTTGCCCAGGCCCTCGCCGAGCTTGCCTTTCTTGCGCTGCAACAGCGTGACCTGGCGCGCCGGCGGCGTGACCTGCGGGCCCTTGGGGGCCAGGCCGCCACGCGCCTCGGCGGGATCGGTGATGCCCCACTCGGCCTGCCAGGCGGGCAGGTCCAGCGTCGTGGAATGGCCCTCGTGCACAAGGAACTCGGCCACGTCGAAGCCGATGCCCCCGGCACCGATGATGGCCACGCGCTCGCCCACCGGCTTGCCATGGCGCAGCACGTCGATGTAGCTGAGCACCTTGGGGTGCTCCTGCCCGGGGATCTTGGGGTCGCGCGGGCTCACGCCCGTGGCAATCACGACCTCGTCATAACCCGCCAGGTCGGCCGCCTGCACGGGGGTGGACAGATGCAGCTGCACGCCCGTGTCCTCCACGCGCGTGGCCAGGTAGCGCAGCATCTCGTGAAACTCTTCCTTGCCCGGCACCTGCTTGGCCATGTTGAGCTGCCCCCCGATGGCGTCGGCCGCGTCGAACAGGTGCACCTCGTGCCCGCGCTCGGCGGCCACCGTGGCAGCGGTCAGGCCGGCAGGCCCCGCGCCCACCACGGCGATGCGCTTGGGCTTTTGCTGCGACGTGAGCGGCGTGTAGACCAGCAGCGTCTCGTGGCAGGCGCGCGGGTTCACCAGGCAGCTGCTGGTCTTGGCCTTGAACACATGGTCCAGGCAGGCCTGGTTGCAGGCGATGCAGGTGTTGATGCGGTCGGCCTTGCACTGGGCTGCCTTGTTCACGAAGGCAGGGTCGGCCAGCAGCGGGCGGGCCATGGAGACCATGTCGGCGCAGCCCTCGGCCAGCACGGCTTCAGCCACCTCGGGCGTGTTGATGCGGTTGGAGGTGACGAGCGGCGTGGCGATGCCGGCCGCTGCGAACTCGGCTTTCATCTTCTGCGTGACCCAGGCGAAGGCCGCGCGCGGCACGCTGGTGGCAATCGTCGGTATGCGCGCCTCGTGCCAGCCGATGCCGGTGTTGACGATGCTGGCGCCGCCGGTGGCCACCGCCTTGCCCAGGGTGACGATCTCGTCCCAGGCGCTGCCGCCGGGCACCAAGTCGATCATGGACAGGCGGTAGATGATGATGAAGTCCGGCCCCACGGCCTCGCGCATGCGGCCGATGATCTCCAGCGGCAGGCGCATGCGCTGGCTGTAGTCGCCGCCCCAGGCATCGGTGCGCCGGTTGGTGGCGGCCGAGAGGAACTGGTTGATCAGGTAACCCTCGGAGCCCATGACCTCCACCCCGTCGTACCCCGCCTCGCGGGCGCGCTGGGCGCAATTGACGAAGGCACGGATCTGCCGCTCCACCCCGCCAGCCGACAGCGCGAACGGCGTAAAGGGCGTGATGGGCGATTGCAGCCGCGACGGTGCTACCGCCAGCGGGTGATAGGCATAGCGGCCCGTGTGCAGGATCTGCAGCGCGATCTTGCCGCTCGCGCCGTGCACGGCCTCGGTCACCACCCTGTGGCGGCGCGCGGCCCCTGCCGTGGACAGCGTGCCCGCGAACGGCTTGGTCCAGCCCGCGATGTTGGGCGCAAAGCCCCCGGTCACGATCAGCCCCACACCGCCCTCGGCACGCTCGCGGAAGTAGGCCGCCATGCGCGAGAGGTCGCGCGCATCTTCGAGCCCGGTGTGCATGGAGCCCATGAGCACGCGGTTCTTGATCTGGGTGAACCCCAGGTCCAGCGGGGCGAGCAGGTGGGGGTACAGGGCGTGGCCGGGCGGCAGCTCGCTGGCGATGGATTTCATGGAGGGCAGGCGCGTGGGGGCGCAAAGGAATGAAGATCGCGACGTGGAACGTCAATTTCCGCATCACTAGAACTATTTTCTAGAACTTTATTCTAGAATGCACATCCATGGCAAGCCGTACCCACCCAGCCCTCGCCGCCGAGGCCCCCGACCGCCGCCAGGAGATCCTGAACGCGGCCCTGGCCTGCGCCGCGCAAGCGGGGGTGGAGGCCGTCTCCATCGACGGCGTGCGCGCACGCTGTGGCGCCAGCGTGGGCAGCATCTACCACCACTTCGGCAGCAGGGAGGGCATCGTCGCGGCGCTGTTCTTCGACATCTTCCACACGCAGTCGCGCAGCATCCAGGCGCAGCTCGATGCTTCGCTCGGCGTGGAAGCCGGGGTGCAGGCGCTGGTGACCGGGTACCTCGACTGGGTGGTGGCGCAGCCCGTGCATGCGCGCTTTCTCTTCCAGGCACGCGGCCTGGTGGCCGCCGGCCCGCGCAGCACCGAGCTGGCCGAGGCCGCGCGTGGCCGCAACCAGGCCCTGGTGGCCTGGTTCGAGCCGCACCGCCAGGGCGGCGCACTGCGCGACCTGCCCTGCGAACTCATGCCCTCATTGGTCATGGGCCCGGTGCAGAGCTATTGCCGCGCCTGGCTGTCGGAGCGCGCCGGCAACAACGCCCTGCCCTCGCCCGACATCTACCGCAGCGAGCTGGCGGCGGCGGCGTGGCGCGCGGTGCGCGCCTGAAAACCCGTCAGCCCACGGCACCGCCCCGGCCAAGGGCCCGATGCACCAGCCGGAAGAGCAAGGCACCCGCAGGCCCGACGACCAGCAGATTCCACAGCGGCATGAACAGCAGGCCGAGCGCGGCGGTCGAGCCCTTGGGGGCAACGAAGACGGAGTAGTGCATGAACACATCCGCAGCCAGGCATGCCGCAGCCGCCCCCAGCCCCCACCACACGCGGCGGCCCCGTGCCAGCAGCGCGGCGATGGCATACGGGGCACACGACCAGAGAAACAGACCGACGAGGAAGGCTGCGACGCCCATGCCGCCTTCGGCCTTGAAGAGGGCGGTGTAGAGGTGCAGTACCGCACCTGCACCGCACAGGGCCAGCGCCATGTTCTTCGTGGAGGAAAATGCAGGCATGGGCCAGGGTGGGTTGGAGATGAAGGCCCATGATAGTCCCCCAGCAGGCCGCCCCCCTGAATCAGGCGGCCCGCCCCATCAGCACATCGTCAAAGATGGCTACGGCACGCGTCCACCCGGCCGATGCGCCGCGGATCTTGTGCGGAAAGCACGAGATGTAGAAGCCCGTGGGCGGCAGTGCCTCCAGGTTGTGCAGCTTCTCGAGGTGGCAGTAGCCGATGTCGCGCCCCGCCTTGTGGCCCTCCCAGATCAGGCTGGCGTCGTGGGTGGCGGCATATTTCTCGGCGGTGTGCACAAAGGGCGCGTCCCAGCTCCAGGCGTCCGTGCCGGTCAGGCGCACGCCGCGCTCCAGCAGGTACATCGTGGCGCCATAGCCCATGCCGCAGCCGGCGGAGACAAAGTCGTTGTGGCCATAGCGGCTGCCCGCGCGGGTGTTGACCACCACGATCTCCAGCGGCGAGAGCGTGTGGCCGATGCGCTGCAGCTCGGCCTCGACATCGGCCGCGGTCACCACATAGCCATCACCGAGGTGGCGGAAGTCGAGCTTCACCCCAGGCTGGAAGCACCACTCCAGCGGCACCTCGTCGATCGTCCAGGCCCGCTTCTTCTCGCCCAGCGCCTTGTCCATGGTGCTGTGGAAATGGTAGGGCGCATCCAGGTGGGTGCCGTTGTGGGTGGACAGCTGCACGCGCTCCACCGCCCAGCCCTCGCCGTCGGGCAGGTCGCCCTTTTGCAGGCCGGGAAAGAAGGGCTCGATCTGGTCGACCGTGTTCTCGTGGGTGAAGTACTCGATGCGCGGCGCGAAGGCGGGTGGGTCGCTCACCACGTCGTTTTCGAGGTAGATGGACAGGTCGACGAATTGGCGGGTCATGGGAACACTCTCCTGCGTTGCTTGCATGTCTTCATCATCAAAAGGCCAGCCCTCACTCGGCGCGGATGTCGTTGTCGCGCACCACCTTGGCCCAGCCCTGCGCGTCTTCTTTCAGGAATTGGCGGAACTCCTCGGGGCTGCCGCCGGCGGGCACCAGGCCCAGCTCGCGCAGGCGCGCCTGGAAGGCGGTGCTGACCACGATGGACTGGACCGCTGCATTGATCTTGCCCACCACATCGGCCGGCGTGCCCTTGGGCGCCAGCAGGCCGTGCCAGGAATCGCCCACGAAGCCGGCGAAGGTCTCGCCCACGGTGGGCACGTCGGGCAGCGCCTCGATACGCTTGGGGCCCGAGACGGCCAGGGCCCTGAGCTTGCCGGACTTGACCTGGCCGATGGCGGTGGTCGAGGGCTCGAAGGTGGTGGCGATGCGCTCGGCCATCAGGTCGGGAATGGCGCTGTCTTTGTAGGGCACATGGAGCATGCTGGCGCCGGCCATGTTCAGCAGCCGGGCCATGGCCACATGGGTGCCCTGGCCAATGCCGTAGCTGCCATAGCTCAGGGCACCGGGGCTGTTCTTCGCGGCCGCAATCAGGTCCGCCAGGGTCTTGTGCGGCGACTGGCTCGCGGTGAGCAGCACATAGGGCACCGAGAGCACCCGCGCCACCGGCACGAAGTCGTCGCTCTTGTAGGGCAGCGATTTGTAGACATAGGGGTTGATGGAGGTGGTGTTGTTCACCGTGTACAGCAGCGTATGGCCGTCGCCCGGGGAGGTGGCCACGTTCTGCGCGCCGATGATGGTGCTGGCGCCGGCGCGGTTGTCGATCACCACGGGCTGGCCCAGGGCCTTGGACAACGGGTCACTCATGAGCCGCACGATCACGTCGGGCGAAGAGCCCGCACCGAAGGGCACGACGATGCGGATGGGCTTGCTCGGAAAGCCGCCGCCCTGGGCCCATGTGGCCAGCGGCAGGGCTGCGGCCGCCAGCGCCAGGACCTGGCGGCGTGCGATGAGGGGTGGCTTGCGCATGCTTGTCTCCTTGCTTGTGTGTGTTTGTCGCGATGCGGTGGTGAGGGTCTCAGGCCAGCGCCACGTTGTGCCGCCCCTTCAGGGCCAGGCGCTCGCGCGCCTCCTGCGGGGACGCGATGGCGATGCCCAGTTCGTCCAGCACCTTGCGCATCTTGGCCACCTGCTGCGCGTTGGAGGTGGCCAGCGCGCCGCGACCCAGGTACAGGCTGTCCTCCAGGCCCACGCGCACGTGGGCACCCATCACGGCGCCCATGGTGCCGAAGCCCATCTGGTTCTTGCCGGCGGCAAACAGCGACCAGACATAGTCTTTGCCCAGCAGGCGATCGGCCGTCTGCTTCATCACCAGCACGTTTTCGGCATCGGCCCCCATGGCGCCCATCACGCCGAAAATGGTCTGCACGAGAAAGGGCGGCTTGATCAGCCCCATGTCGGCGAAGTAGGCCAGGTTGTACAGGTGGCCCAGGTCGTAGCACTCGCACTCGAAGCGCGTGCCATGCCCCTCGCCCAGGGTCTGCAGGATGTACTTGATGTCCTTGAAGGTGTTCTTGAAGATGCCGTCTTCCGTTGCGGCCAGGTAGGGCTGCTCCCAGGCGTGCTGCCACTCGCGCGGGCGCTCGGCCATCCGGAACATGGCGAAGTTGAACGAACCCATGTTCAGCGAGGCCAGCTCCGGCGAGACGCGCAGCGCGGCCTCCAGGCGCTCGTTCAGCGACATGGCCACGCTGCCGCCGGTGGTGATGTTGATCACGGCGTCGGTCGCCTGCGCGATCTCGGGCAGGAACTCCATGTACACGTCCGCCGAGGGCGATGGCCGCCCGTCGACCGGGTT
Organism: Acidovorax sp. FW305-C-20-28; assembly: GCF_058783375.1. Lineage (NCBI taxonomy): Bacteria > Pseudomonadati > Pseudomonadota > Betaproteobacteria > Burkholderiales > Comamonadaceae > Acidovorax > Acidovorax sp. FW305-C-20-28. Next base: position 50,216 of record NZ_JBYSYM010000040.1, read on the forward strand.
GCGCGCATGCAGGTGGATGATGGCCGCGCCCGCGGCGGCGGCATCGATGCTTTGCTGCGCGATCTGCGCCGGGGTCACCGGCAGGTGGGGCGACATGGTGGGCGTGTGCACGGCGCCCGTCACTGCGCAGCTGATGATGGCTTTGTGGGACATGAAGACCTCAGGGGGTGGTGGACCAATGGACCATGGGCAGGCCGGCGACCGGCGAGCGGAAGAAAGGGATGCGGGTGCCCAGCAGGCTGCCCAGGTAGACGGTGCGCAGGTCGGGGCCGCCGAAGGTGATGCTCGCCATCCACGGAGCGATCTGGCCGCGGGCCTGCTGCATGTCCTCGGTGGTCATGGTGCCGGCGTCGAAGCGCGCCATCAGCCGGGCGCTGGCCTGCTGCTCCCCGTCGTCGAGCAGGGTGCGCAGGTCGCCACGGGGGGTGAGCGCGATCAGGCGGTCTACCATGATCAGGGTGCACCAGAGGTTGCCATGGGCATCGAAGGCAATGCCATCGGGCAGGCCGCCCAGGTGCGCCGGGCCGAAGACCTCGCGGTCCTTGAGCGCGACCTCGCCGGGCCGCGACTCGTCCAGCCGCAGGCGGGTGATGCAGGGGCCGGTGGTCTCCACCACGTACAGCCATTCTTCCCTGGCATCGAGCCGGATCTCGTTGGTGAAGTGAAAGCCATCGGCCACCACGCGCAGGCGGCCGTTTTCCACCACGGCGACATAGCCATCGCGCACGCGCTGCGTGGCGGCGGCCGTCCAGGGGTTGACGCGGGTGGACACCGTGAGCCAGATGCGGCCGCGCGAGTCGCGCAGCACGAAGTTGACCTTGCCGATGGGCAGGCCGTCGATGCGGTCGTACAGCGTGCGCGTGTGGCCCTCGCGGTCCATCACCTCCAACAGGTCGGTGCCGAAGTTGGAGATCAGGATGTCGCCATTGGCCGCGAAGGCCAGGCCATTGGGCAAGGTGCCGGTGGTGTACTTGGCTTCCATCTCGCCGCTCGTGCCTTCGGCGTGCGTGGCAAAGCGGTCGTCGGCGCGCTGGCCGATGGAGCGCTGCGTTCCATCGGCGCCGATGCGCGTCACGCCGCCGCGCGCATCCGCGCACCACAGCGTGCCATCGGCTTCGGCCAGGATGCATTCGGGCCGCTGCAGGCCCTCACCCACGAAGCCGATGCGGCTTCGGTCCACCACGAAACCGTCGAGCGGATTGCTGGCTTCCATCGACTTGTCTCCTTCGCATTTTTTATTGATTATACGTATGGATAAATTTTGAGGTCAATCGCTGGAAGGCCTGTCCGGTGCTCTACGATGTGGGCCATGAGTTCCGTTTCCCGCCCCGCCCCGGCCGAGAAGGGCCGCACGCGCATCCCCCAGCGCCGGGCCGACAGCGAAGCGACCCGCCAGCGCATCCTGGATGTCGCCGAGCGGTTGTTCGCCGATGCCGGCTTCCACGCCACTTCCATCCGCGACATCGCCCACCATGCCGAGTGCCAGTTCGCGCTGATCGGCTACCACTTCGGCGCCAAGGAGGCACTGCTCGACCAGGTGCTGGCACGCCGCTCCGACGTGCTCAACCGCGAGCGCCTGGCACACCTGGAGGCATTGCGGGGCGCGCGTGGAGCCGCCCCGCTGGCGCTGCGCGACCTCGTGGGCGGCTTTGTGGGCACCATCATGGCGCGGGCCGACTCCGGCGACGAGGGCTGGCGCAACTACACCCGGCTGATCGCAGTGGTGGCGGCCAGCGCGGAGTGGAAGGACCTGGCCGAGAAGCACTTCAACGCGGTCGCGCGCCAGTACATCGCCGAGTTGCAGCGCAGCCTGCCCCAGGTGTCCAGCGAAGACCTGCACCGGGCGTTCTTCTTCATGGTGGGGGCCATGCTGGCCGTGTGTGCGCGCACTGACCGCATCGAGACCTTGTCCGACGGGCGCTTCGACTCGCGCAGCGTCGCCCCGATGACGGAGACGCTGTGCGCGTTTATGGAGGGGGGATTCGCTGCGGTGGCCAGCCGCCCTGCGCGCTGACCGCTGCCAGCGGTCAGCAAGGACAGGCCCGCCCGCGGCCAAGGCACCGCGGGCTGCGGAACTTCAGTTCAATAGTGTGGCGGCAACTCGTCGCGCAGGTTGCGCACTGCACCGCCTGCACCGCCATCGGGCGCCTGCTGGCGCAGCTGGATCACCTCCTGCGTGAGCCGGTCGATCAGCTCCTGCTGGCGAAAGATGGTCATGTTGAGCTGGTCCAGCAGGTCTTCGGTGAAGCTGGCCTTGATCTCCAGGTTCTCCAGCCGCTCGATGATCTGCTGCGGGCTGTCCATCAGACTGCCTGCCCCAGGCGCGCCACGCCTTCGCGGATCTTCTCCACATCCGCCGTCGCAAACGACAGCCTCAGCGTCGCGTTGTCCGGGTTGGCGCAGAAGAACGG